>DATHQH010000233.1:0-16789 GCA_035482895.1 Alloacidobacterium sp.
TGCGGTTGAGAATGGCTTCGCGTGCACTCATCTCTTCTGGCATTGGTATCCCTTGTTCTGACCTAACAGTCAATGTGGCAAAAACAAAAAGCAGACCCCTTCGACTACGTCCTTGCACAGCAAGGACGTAGTCGAAGGATTACCATTCTTTCTTAATCCGGCAAAACTACAAAACTCCTTTAGCGTCCATTTTCTTTGCGCGCTCACGCCACCAGCCGCGGAACGATTGCTTCGGCAAAGGACGCAGATCCCGTACGGAGGTCCAATTGCCGAGCATGCCGGGGAGATGCTTCACCCATCCTTCGGAGACGAACGGCCATTGGCCGATCCGACCGAGACGCTGTGCTGCCTCGAAGCGACGGCTGCTCGAAAAGATGCTCGCCATGGCTCTCATGCCGATGGCTTCGAGATTCGCTCCGCTCTGCTGCTCACGCACGATGCGGCCGCGCAAATGGATGAGCACTTCGGGAATGTTGATCTTGACGGGGCAGACTTCGTAGCAGGCTCCGCATAACGAGGATGCATAGGGCAGAGACTGCGAATGCTGCATGTCGAAGAGCTGTGGCGTGAGTATCGCGCCGATGGGACCTGCGTAGATGGAACCGTATGCGTGGCCGCCTGTCTGACGATATACAGGACACGTATTGAGGCAGGCACCGCAGCGAATGCAATGCAGCGTTTGCCGCGCCTCTGGATCGGCAAGGATGCGCGTGCGCCCGTTGTCCAGCAAAACGACGTGGAAATGTTGCGGGCCATCGCCTTTGTGCACGCCTGTCCAGAGCGAGTTGTATGGATTCATGCGCTCACCTGTGGCTGAACGCGGCAACAGCTGCAGAAAGACCTCGAGATCGCGAAAAGAGGGAATGACCTTTTCAATGCCGGCGATGCTGATCAGCACATCGGGCAGCGTGAGACACATGCGGCCATTGCCTTCGGACTCGACGACGCAGATGCCACCGGTGTCGGCCAGCAAAAAGTTGGCCCCGCTGATGCCGATCTTGACCTTCAGAAATTTTTCTCGCAGGTAGCGGCGTGCGGCGTTCGTCAGATCCTCAGGCTTGTCGCCTAGCTCGGCGAGGCCCATGGCCTGCATAAAGATTTCGCGTATCTGCTGGCGGTTTTTATGCAACGCCGGAACAACGATGTGTGAAGGCTTGTCTCGCCCGAGCTGGATGATCATGTCCGCGAGATCGGTTTCATACGGATGGATGCCATTCGCTTCAAACGCTTTGTTGAGACCGATCTCGTCGGAGGTCATCGTCTTGACCTTGATGACTTCTTTGCTGCCATACTGCTTTACCAGGCCGACGATGATGCGGTTGGCCTCGTCCGCATCGGACGCCCAGTGCACCTGACCACCGGCTGCATGGCAGGCGGCTTCAAATTGCACCAGATAGTGATCGAGATGCTTCAGCGTGTGCTGCTTGATAGCGCTGGCCGAGGTGCGGAGCTGCTGCCAGTCGCGCTGCTCGCCGACAACGACTGCACGCTTGTTGGTGATGACGTCAGTGGCATGGCGGACATTTTTGCGAAGCTGCGTGTCATCGAGCAGCGTGAAAGCCGCTTTCTGAAAGGTGGGAGCTTCGGCAGCTTCTCCTACGCGGATGGTCATTGAACCGCCTTGTCTTCCCCAAGCTGGTCTTCTGTAGACGCGAGGATCTCGGCAAGGTGTACGGTCTTGACGCCGGTGCGCTGCCGGTGCAGACCGCCGAAGATGTGCATGAGGCAGGAATTATCGACTGCGGTGCAGACTTCGGCGCGGGTATTTTCGACGCAGCGAAGTTTGTCGGCGAGCATGGCAGCGGAGACATCGCCGTTCTTCACGGCGAAGGTGCCACCGAAACCGCAACACTGGTCCACGGCCTGCAGCTCCACCAAATCGATGCCGCGGACATTCCGTAACAGGCGGAGTGGCAAATCGTTGAGATGCAAACTGCGCAGAGAGTGGCAACTGGCATGGTAGGTGACGCGATGCGGATAATAGGCGCCTACGTCTTCCACGCCGAGTTTGTTTACGAGCAGCTCGGATAGCTCATAGACCCGTGGAAGCAGCGCGTCCACGGCCTGAATCAGTCTGGAATCACCGGAAGCCTCAGCCATCTTGGGGTAATGATCTCGAATCATGGCGACACAGGACGAGGAAGGGATACAGATTACTTCGGCATCCTTGAAAACTTCAACAAAGCGCTGCATGAGGGGAATGGCTTCCGTCTGATAACCGGTGTTGTAATGCATCTGGCCGCAGCAGGTCTGCTCGAACGGAAAATCGACCTGATGGCCTAAACGTTCCAGCAACTGGACGAGGCTCTTTCCAGTTTCCGGGAAGAGCGTGTCGTTATAACAGGTGATAAATAACGAAATCCGCACTACAATTCCCTCGTCTCATGACCCCGATACACAGGCCCGAATCGTAAGTGAAATCCAGATATAATTTCGGCAGAAAATTTAGAAAATCGCTTTACCTGTCCGTATACTTGAAAACAGTAATCCTGGAAGTCCATCAAAACTATGAAAATTCGCCCTGCCCTTGTTTCTGCAGTTCTGCTTTCCTCTTTCGCCGCCGTAGCATCTGCAACAAATGGTTTCAGCCAGTCTACTCCAGAGAAGCCGCTCTATCTTGATCCCTCTCAGCCAACGGAACGACGTGTGGCCGATCTGGTTTCAAAGATGACGCTCGAAGAGAAAGTTTCGCAGATGCAGAACCATGCTGTGGCCATTCCACGGCTCGGCGTTCCGGAATATGACTGGTGGAGTGAGGCGCTGCACGGCGTGGCGCGCGCCGGCTATGCGACGGTCTTTCCGCAGGCGATTGGGCTGGCAGCGACTTGGGATACCGAACTAGAGCACAACATTGGCGACACGATCTCCACCGAAGCGCGCGCGAAGTTCAACCAGGCGCAGGCGGAGGGAGATCACAGCATCTATCGTGGATTGGACTTCTGGTCGCCGAACATCAATATCTTTCGCGATCCACGCTGGGGACGCGGACAAGAGACGTATGGCGAAGATCCCTACCTGACGGGGCAGATGGGCGTTGCTTTCATCAAGGGGCTGCAGGGCGACGATCCGAAAATCTTTAAGACAATTTCCACGGCGAAACACTATGCCGTACACAGCGGGCCGGAATCGACGCGGCATACTGCGAACATCGATCCTTCGGCGCACGATGTGGAAGACACGTACCTGCCGGCGTTTCGTATGGCGATGGTGGATGCAAAGGCCGACTCCATTATGTGCGCGTACAACAGCGTGAATGGATCGCCTGCTTGCGCGAACCACGATCTGCTGGACAAGACGCTGCGGCAGGCCTGGAAATTCAATGGGTATGTCGTTTCCGACTGCGGGGCGATCAACGATTTCTACAGCGAGAACGGCCACCACTTTTCTCCCGATGCGGCGCATGCGTCCGCCATTGCGGTGAAAGCGGGCGATGATCTTAGCTGCGGCAACGAATATGCCGCACTGGTAGATGCCGTACATCAAGGGCTGATCGATGAAGCGGCGATCAACCAGGCGGTGACGCGGCTGTTTACGGCTCGCTTCAAGCTTGGATTGTTTGATCCGCCGGGATCGAATGCTTATTCGCAGATTGCTCCGAGCGAGAACGCTACGCCGGCGCACGCCGAGCTTGCGCTGCAGGCGGCGCATGAAGCGATCGTTCTGCTGAAGAATGACGGCAATATCCTTCCTCTGCAGGGCTCGGTGAAGACGATTGCCGTGGTCGGACCCAATGCGGAGGCGCTGGACGTGCTGGAAGGAAACTACAATGGCGCAGCGCTGCATCCTGTGACTCCACTGGCGGGACTGCAAGCGAAGTTTGCGGACAAAGGACCGAAGGTGCTCTTTGCGCAGGGCTCCCCACTGGTAGCGGAGTTACCTATAGTCGTGCCGAGCAGCGTGTTTCTGGATAAGGACGGACACGCGGGAGGATTGACGGCAGAATATTTTGCAAATTCGGACTTTAGCGGCACTCCGACGACGCAGCGTGATGCCCGGATCGATTTTGACTGGAACCGCGTTGTGCCTGTCCCTGTGCAGGGCGCGAAGAGCTTCAGTGTGCGGTGGAGCGGAAGCTTTCAGCCGCTTGCACCTGGCGATGTGACGTTTACTGTCGAGCATGCGCGCTGTGAACCACATTGCGCGTCAACTTATGCGTATAGCGTGTCCTTTGACGGCAAAGAGGTTGCGAGCGATTCGAGCAACGATCCGAACGATCAGGGGCATCCGCTGACGTTTACGGTCCACTTCGACGACGCAAAGCCGCGTCCGTTCAAGCTGGAATATTCGCGATCGGGCGCGGACTACGGCTCGGGCATAACACTCAAGTGGAAGCCCGATGTGGAGCAGTTGCGCCAGCAGGCGATCCAGACGGCAAACCAGGCGGATGCGATTGTTGCGTTCGTCGGCTTATCACCAGGGTTAGAAGGTGAAGAGATGCCGGTACACATTCCCGGCTTCTCTGGTGGCGACCGCACGGACATTGCGTTGCCTGCCGTGCAGCGCGATCTCCTGAACGCGCTTGCTGCTACCGGCAAGCCTCTGGTGGTGGTTCTGTTGAATGGCAGCGCCCTGGCGGTGGATTGGGCACAGCAGCACGCTTCGGCCATTCTGGAGGCGTGGTACCCGGGACAGGCTGGCGGCACGGCGATTGCCGATGCACTGGCCGGAACGGCGAATCCAGCGGGACGACTGCCGGTGACGTTCTATCAGTCTGTGGATCAACTGCCTGCATTTGATAACTACGCGATGGATGGCCGCACGTATCGTTACCTCCACCAAAAGCCGCTCTATGGATTTGGATACGGCCTGAGCTATTCGAAATTTGCGTACAAGAATCTGCACTTATCGGCACCAAAACTGAATGCGGGCGCACCGTTGCATGTGACCGTGGATGTAGAGAATACAAGCGCGATTGCCGGCGATGAAGTCGCTGAACTTTACATCACGCCGCCTACGGCTCCGGGAAATCCAAATCATTGGCTTGCTGGTTTCAAACGCGTGCACCTTGAACCGCACCAGGTGGGGCATGTGGCGTTTGACGTAGATGCTCGCGGGCTAAGCCTGGTAGACGCACAGGGTCAGCGCGCAGTGACGGCGGGCGAGTACAAGGTATTTGTCGGGGGCGCGCAGCCCGGCGAGACCAATGCCGGGCTGGAACAAAATTTGACGATTGCAGGCTCGCAGAAGGTGGAGGAAGCTTCTGCCCCGTCAGTACAGTCTCCGGTTCGTATCGTTCGAAAATAACTGGAATTCGCGGATGTGCGCCTCGGCACTGGTGGAGAGCAGGTTGAGGCGCACACGCTGCGCGGTTACAGGCTGGAAAATGTCGATTTTCTTGTGTCCAATGGCCTGCGCTTCTGCGATGCTCCGCCAGCTGCCGTTCTCGTAGACTTCAATTGCATATTTCTGGACGTGCTGGCCATCATTGAGCCACTCCATGGTGAGTGCGCGGTCAAAGGTAATGGGCTTTGGAAATGTAACTTCGATGGTGGCATGATGCGAGCCCGAAGGAGCAGACCAAAAAGTATCCGGGTCATTATCCAGTGCAGCGGACTCGTCCGCCGAGGCAGGCTTCGCGTGCTCATCGACAATGAGGTTGTGGCTGTAGAGTTGGCGAACGGCGTCTCCGAACTCCTTGAGGCGTTTTACATCGGCCTCCGGCAGACGACCGGTGCGGTCGGGCGCAATACCCAGCATAAGCTGTCCGCCATGGCCAACCGTGTTGTTGTAAACATCCATCAGCTCGCTGACACTCTTCAGCGTGCTTTCATCATTCGGATGCCAGAACCAGTGCAGCTTATGCAGAGGCGTGTCGGCTTCGATCGGCCTCCAGCGCAGATAGCCCGCGCGATCAATGACGTTCCAGTTTTCATAAGAGATGGCGCCGCTTTCTGTGCCAACCCAGCGCAAGTCTGCGTATTTGAATAGCGCCACATCGGCGAAGACCATGGTGTTGGGCTGGTAGGTGCGCAGTTCGTTGATAATGCTGTCAAAGTCGTATTTTCGGCCTACACTGCCGGCTCCGTCGAGCCAGAACTCCGCGAGATTGCCATACCCCGTCGCAAGTTCATCGAGTTGCTTCAGGTAGTACTCGTCGTAGGCTTTGGGGTCCTTGTATCTTGGTTCGTGGCGATCCCAGGGTGAGAGATACACGCCGAACTTTAATCCGTTGGCGCGCGCCGAGTCCGACGCCATGCGCACAAGATCGCCTTTGCCATTCATCCAAGGACTGCTCTTTACGCCGTAGTCGGTTTGTTCGCTGGGCCAGAGCGTGAATCCGTCATGATGCTTGGCAACGAGCACCGCATATTTTGCGCCCGCAGCTTTGACAGCCTTCATCCACTGATCGGTATCAACGCTCGATGGATTGAAGACTTTTGGGTCGGCTGTGCCATCGCCCCATTCGCGATCGAGAAAAGTATTGGTGCCGAAATGGATGATGACGCCAATTTCAAGGTCTTGCCACGCGGTTTGCTGCGGAGACGGCTTAAGATCAGCCGCATTTTGCGCGTGTGCGGATATTACGAATGTCAGCAGGACAGCTACCAGCAGGCGATGCACGGACTTCTTCAAAGATGAATCCCCGAATTCAGAGTCTTAAGAAGAATGTACGTGAACTGCTACCGATTTGCGATGATGGGAGGCTTCAGCAGAGCATGTTGGACGCCACCGGTGGATGCGAGGCGTTTCTCCTGGGATTGCGCGCCGATGTGGAGATGCACAGCCTGATAGCAGAACTGCACGCCGATCATCAACAGCCACGCGGTAAGAACCAGGCGCAGCTTTTGATTGGGCAGGCGCGGCGCAACCGCGCTTCCCGCGATCGCACCAAGGAGTCCGCCCGCAAGAAGCTTTGCCAAGAGTGCCGTATTGAGATCCTGGCTGAGCAGGTGCAGGCCGCCACCGACGGCTGAAAGACATAGACCGAAGGCCAGATCTGTTCCAACAATCTGTGATGCACTGAGTGTCGTCAGGCCCAGCAATGCGATGGTTCCAAGAGCGCCCGCACCGGAGGATGAGAAGCCTACTTCTGCACCGATTGGCAGCATGAGTACAGCGAGCCACTTTGGATGATTTCGGCTCGCCTGAGGAGTATGGTGCCTGCGGAATGTTCGATAGAGATGCCAGCCGGAACTGATGACGATAATGCTGCCGAGCGCAGCATAGAGAATGCTTTCGTGTCCATGCTGGACGACGCGGCGGAAGAGCCATACTCCGATCAATACGCCAGGCAGGCCGCCAAGGAGCATGAATCCTACAGCACGATACGAGACTTGTTTCCGCCACATCTGTATGGGGACGACAATGAGCTTCACGATGGCGGAGTAGACGAGGGCTGTTCCGACGGCAAGCGCGAGCGGCACATGCAGAAAGAGCACGAGGATGGGCGCTGTGATGGTGCCTGCTCCAACCCCGGTGACTGCAATTGCAAACGCTATGAGAAAGCCGATGGCCAGTTCCATGAACGTATCCTGATTCGCTACTCTGATTGAATGTGGATGCCGCATTCCTGCTTGCGTCCGGACCAGCGGCCCGAGCGAGGATCGTTTGCATCGGATGGCAGGCTGGTGCAAGGTTCGCAGCCGATGCTTGAGTAGCCCTTGTCATAGAGCGGCAGCAGGGGAATGCTATGCTCCTGCGCGTAGTACCAGACGTCGCGTGTAGTCCACTCGGTCAGGGGGCTGATCTTCAGTAACTGTTTCCCTCCGGGTAAGGTGAAATGGTCGAGGGCCTGTAGTTGCGCGCGGCTCTTTGCCTGCTCGCGGCGCAGGCCCGTAAACCATGTGGCATAGCCCGAAAGCGCTTCGAAGAGTGGCCCGACTTTGCGCAACTTGCAGCACTGATCTGGAGCACTCTGATGAAGAATGCCGAACTGTGCTTCCTGCTCCGGAACCGTCTGTTGCGGCACGAGGTTGATCAGGTTCAGGTTCCAAGCGGCGGCCATCTGGTTACGATAGGCATACGTTTCCGCGAAGTGGTAGCCGGTATCGAGAAAGAGTACGGGGACATCTGGATGGATGGCGCGCACCATGTCGAGGACGACCATGTCCTCAGCCTGGAAGCTGCAGGTGACGCACTCAGCCGGCGCACCCTTGACGTTTGCCGCGACAAGCGCGAGCGCAGCCGCAATTTTTTGGTCGAGCCCAGGCACAGTGCTGGTGCTGCTTTCAGAACTCGCGATCATCGTGATCTGCTCCCTTCGCTGCTTGCAACTCTCTGAGGCGCTTCACTTCCTGTAAGAGGGCTTCCGCACTTGCGTCCTGCGACAGCGATTGCTTTAAGAACCCCTCGCCATCTTCGTCGAGCGTAATGATCTCTGCTTGTGCTTCGTCTGGTGCGTGGACGAGGACGATCAGTCCGGCGCGGAGAAGCGTGCGCCATACTTCCCGCTTGTGAACGCGGGTGGTGACTACGTTTTCCCCGGATGCAAGCAAATCTTCTTCGATCTCAGGAATTAGGTCTGCACGTGGCGGAAGAATAACTGCTCCGGTTTTATGTGCCGAGTTTGTCGCGGCATCTTGATCGACTGCAATGCGGCGGACCATGCCGGCACCTACAGTGGCGTTGTTTGCCGGGTCGATGAGGATGAAACTGCCGGTGATCCGATTGTCGCGATACGTGTCCACCATAAGCGGACGACTTGTTTTTATGCGGATCTCGCCCATTTCGTTCAGGCCGAGCGAGTGTGACGCGTGCGTATCCAGCGTTTCGATGTCCAGGCGGTGAAGGAGTTGCAAGTGTGCCTTCACTGTTTGCGAGGTGTGCTTCAGCAGATAAGTTTTTTCCGCCGAAAACGGATCGGCATGCAACCACACCAACGATGCCTCAAGGCGGGACGAACGGATCGGCGCATTGTGCTGATGCGCGATCAGGTCGCCGCGGCTGATGTCGAGTTCATCTTCGAGTGTCAACGCAATCGATTGCGGAGCAAATGCACTTTGCAATTCGCCGTCGAACGTATGAATCGACTTCACGCGACTGGTTCGACCGGAAGGCAGCGCAACAACCGTATCGCCAATTTTTACGATTCCTGCGGCTATCTGGCCGGCGAAGCCGCGGAAGTCCTGATTGGGACGAATGACACGCTGCACCGGCAGCCGGAATGACGCGTCTTGCAGCTGACCCGCAATTGAAACCGATTCGAGATGCTCCAGCAAGGTGGGCCCGTAGTACCACGGCATACGTTCACTTCGTGTGACAACATTGTCGCCATCCAAAGCGCTGATGGGGATGCAGAGCAGTTCCGGAATTTCGAGCCGTTCTGCGAGCGCTGAGAGGTCGCGTTGATGTTGCAGGAAAATCTCTTCGGAAAAATCGACGAGATCCATCTTATTAATGGCTGCGACGACGTAACGAATGCCCAACAGGGAAGAAATGAAGGCGTGACGCCGCGATTGCGTAAGAATGCCCTTGCGCGCATCGACCAGAACGATGGCCAGGTCTGCTGTAGACGCGCCTGTGACCATGTTGCGTGTGTACTGTTCGTGGCCGGGCGTGTCGGCGATGATGAATTTGCGCTTTGACGTCGCAAAAAAACGATAAGCGACATCGATAGTGATTCCCTGCTCGCGTTCGGCGCGCAATCCGTCGGTGAGTTGCGCAAAATCGATCGCTGTAACATTTCCAGAATGGCTGCGCGTAACAGCTTTGACTTGGTCCTCGTAGACGCTGCGTGAGTCGTAGAGCAGGCGGCCGATCAGTGTGGATTTGCCATCGTCGACACTTCCTGCGGTGGTGAAGCGCAGCAAGTCTTTCTGCTGCTCGGCAGCGAGAAATTCTTCAATGGAGGCGGGTTCCGAGATTTCTGGAGGCTCTGCGAGCATTTGAGATTCATGCGGCATCAGAAGTAGCCCTCGCGCTTCTTGATCTCCATCGAGCCATCCTGATCGTGGTCAATGATGCGATTGGCACGCTCCGAAGACCGGAACGATATCAACTCTGCGATGATTTTCGGCACTGTATCTGCGTCGGAGCGGATCGCTCCGGTACATGGGCTGCAACCAAGCGAGCGCAGGCGGCAACGCACCCATTGCTCTTCACCCGGTAAGCCCTTTACAAAGGGCTGCTCGACAGGAATGAGGCTGTCACCGCGCACCAGCATGCGGCGCTCCTTTGCAAAGTAGAGCGGCACGATAGGAATATTTTCCAGGTGGATGTAGTGCCAGATGTCCAGCTCAGTCCAGTTGGATAGCGGAAAGACGCGGATGCTTTCACCGGGACCGATGCGGCTGTTATAGAGGTTCCATAGTTCGGGCCGCTGGTTCTTGGGGTCCCATTGTCCGGCGCTATCGCGAAAAGAAAAGATGCGTTCTTTCGCGCGCGAACGCTCTTCATCGCGACGCGCTCCACCAAATGCTGCGTCGAAGCCGTGTGCGCGGAGGCCATCGAGCAGCGCCTGCGTCTTCAAAAGTCCGCAGCAACGCTGGGTGCCTAATGCAACGGGATTCGCTCCTTTTGCCAGTGCTTCTTCATTGCGCCAGACGAGCAGGTTCAGGCCCAGCTGCTTCGTGTAAGCGTCGCGGAACTCGAGCATCTCGCGGAACTTGTACCCCGTATCGACATGCAGCAGCGGAACCGGAATTGGCCCCGGATGAAAGGCCTTTTGCGCGAGGCGCAGCATCACCGATGAATCTTTACCGATGGAATAGAGCATCACCGGTTTTTGAAATTCGGCTGCAACTTCACGGATGATGTGAATGCTCTCCGCTTCCAGCATCTGCAGATGCGTGAGCGACCGTTGGCCTGCAGCGGTATCGCGAGATGGATTGTGAACGGCTGTAGCCATCGGCTATACGATTTCCTATGGATTCTGAGATTGAGGGTGGAAATAGAAAACCCACGCTCTGTAATCTGGGGCGTGGGTTGATTTCTGCTTAAGCTGACTGGATAGAAGAGATTGCTGAGTCTATCGACAGCGCCTACACCCTCGCCGACCTGCGCTGCTGTTGCAACAACAGCGACACTCGATCCGACAAGCGAAGGTACAGAGCATAGAAGCCATGTACATTCAGCATGGCGCAGACCAAAGCATATGTCAAACCGAGGGTTGACCTCAGGGCAATTCGAACTTACACTACGGAAACGATGAATCGCATCTGCAGAATTGCATGTTGTCGTTGTTGCGCAGGTAACTTTTGCGCCCGCACGTGCATGCACGCGAACTAGCTTTCAGCATAAGCTTTCTTCCAATTGCAGCCGCCGGGTCTACCGAGCGGCCTTTTCATTTTCGGTAAAAAAATGCATCGCAGACATCTCCAAATCGAGCGCTTTCTAAATACACCCATTCTGCGCTTGCGCTGTTGTTGTTGATTCTCGCCTTTCCGCTTTTCCTTAAGATCCAACAATTTCACCGATTTACTTGTAAGGAGTTGTCTATGAAGCGCGGGCGTACACGCGTTATTGTTTGCTTCCTCTATGCGCTGGCTGCCTCATTCGTCGGCATTTTAACTTTCCCAGCGTATGCGCAGGTGGTTGGAGCGTCTATAGCTGGCACCGTGAGCGACGCTTCCGGAGCAAGCGTGCCACAGGCGACGATTACGGTGCGTAACCTTGAAACAGGAGCCGAGCGCAGAGTGGAGAGCAACAGCTCGGGTCACTATGCCGCTCCATCTGTCCCGGTGGGCAGCTATGAGATCACGGCACAGAAAGATGGATTCAGCACACAGACACGCAGCGGCATAACCCTTGTGATTGGACAAAGGGCAGTCGTCGATCTCTCGCTCACTGTAGGCGAAGTGCATGAGCAGATTGCCGTGACCGATGCACCGCAAACGCTGAACCCCACGACGCAGCAGATCTCAGGCCTGGTGAGTGAGCGCCAGGTAAAAGAGCTTCCGCTGAATGGCCGCAGCTTTGATGAGCTGATTACGCTGAATCCCGCAGTCGTGAATTACACCGGCCAGCGGTCGGGTTCGATTGGGACGTCGAACTCTTCACCTGGAAATATGTTCGCTGTTGCTGGCCGGCGTCCGCAGGACAATCTTTTCCTGCTGAATGGAGTTGAGTACACCGGGGCATCTGAGATCAATGTGACACCGGGTGGTGTGAGTGGGCAGCTGCTGGGCGTGGATGCGGTGCGCGAATTCAACGTAGTCTCAGATACTTATGGAGCGGAATACGGCAAGCGCACAGGCGCGCAGGTGAGTATTGTAACCGCGTCTGGTACAAATCAGCTGCATGGCAGCGCATTTGAGTTTATCCGCAATAGTGCGCTCGATGCGCGTAACTATTTCGACCAGAGCGATATTCCGATTTTCCAGCGCAATCAGTTTGGCGGCTCGCTCGGCGGACCTCTGGTGAAAAACAAGCTGCTGCTCTTTGGAAACTATGAGGGGTTCCGGCAGAACCTCGGATTGTCGAACGTAACGCTCGTTCCGGACAATGCCGCGCGCGCGCAGGCGGCACCCAGCGTTCAACCGCTGCTTGCCTTATGGCCGGTAGAAAATGGCCCGGAGTTAGGAGGCGGCATCGCCGAGGCCTTCAACCATCCGTTGCAGCGCATTCGTGAGGACTTTGGAACAACGCGGCTGGATAGCAATCTATCCGCGAAAGACTCCGCATTCGTTGTCTACACGATTGATGATGGTACAGCGAACACTCCGACGATCAACCCTCTGAGCACAGTTGATACAGGCTTGCGCGAACAAGTGCTGAGCGCACAGCAACAGCATATTTTTTCATCGAATATTTTGAACACATTTCGCTTTGGTTTCTCGCGCGGCAGCTACTTCTTTACCGGAGAGACGCCAGTTGACCTTCCTGGATGGGTGGCAGGCAAGCCTATTGGGGCCCTCGTGATTGGCGGAGGCACTGCCTTGAATGGCGCTTCGCAGATCAGCCTTGCCGGAACCAATGCAGGCAGCAACTTGAGTGCAGCGCGTAATCTTTTCACCTTTGATAATCACGTCTATATCTCTCACGGAAGGAATCAACTGGAGGCGGGAGTCTGGTTGCAACGCCTTCAGTCGAACAGCAATCTTGCGCAGTATCAGTATGGGCAGGCTTCTTTCGGCAGCTTAAGCGCATTTTTGCAGGGTACAGTTTCTACGTTTACGGTTGTTCCTTCGCCCACTGAGCTTGGCTGGCGTTCGCTGGAAGGCGCGGGTTTTGTGCAGGACACCATGCGGTTGCGGCCGAATCTGGAGCTGCGGCTGGGCTTCCGTTTTGAATCAACGAACGGCTGGAATGAGGCGCAGGATCGTGCTTCCAACTATGTGTTTGATTCGAATGGCGCCCTCGAGACGCAGCCGCATATCGGCTCTTCGGCATTCACAGACAATCGTGCGAAGTTTCTGCCACAACCGCGCATTGGCGTCGCGTGGACTCCATCGCAAAATGGCAGCACTGTCGTGCATGCCGGATTCGGTATCTATCGTGCATTGCTCGACAGTCTGGATTACCGGCTCGATCAGAACGCTCCGTTCAACACCACGCAAAGCATCAAGAATATTGCCATCTCCAAGCTAAACTTCGTTCCAGGTGCGCCTGCTCCGGCGGGGAGCCTGGTTTCCCCGAGTGGCATCCAGCCGGATGCCTATACTCCTACGCTGCTCTCGTGGTCGCTGAATATTGAACAGCAGGTTGCGCCCGGCACATCGTTAACGCTCGGGTACATCGGCTCACATGGCTATCACCAAATTATCTCTGAGGATGTGAATGAGCCGATTCCTACCATCTGCCCAGCGTCACCCTGCCCATCAGGCCTGGCAACCGGAACTGTTTACTATCCGAAGGGCGCGCCATACGCGAATCCCAATCTGGCCAACAGCACAACGTGGATTTCAGAAGGCGTGAGCTCCTACAACGGATTGATTGTGGATGTGAACCGGCGCTTCAACAATGGCCTGCAGTTTCGCGGCGTCTACACATTCTCGAAGAATCTCGACGATGGAACGGCATGGAACAGCAGCGTAGGAGCGAACGCCCCGGGATTTGTGATGTATCCTGCTGAGCCGCAGCTCGATTATGGTCGTGCAAACACCGATGTTCGCCATCTTGCTGTTCTCAACGGCACCTATGATCTGCCTTTCGGCCGCGGGAAGCCATGGCTCAACGGTCTGTCCTCATTGGGCGAGCGAGCCGTGAGCGGCTGGAGCACAAGCGCCATCCTCAACCTGCAGTCGGGGCTGCCGTTTACTCCACAGCTAGGCTTTAACCCGTCGAATAACGGAGACAGTCGCAATCCCGTGCGTCCGTCGGTGAACCCTGATTTTCGCGGCAATGTGATTGAGGGAGGACCATCCCAGTATTTCAATCCAGAAGCATTTAGTGTGCCGGTAGCGGGAACCTATGGGAATCTTGGACGCAATACTTTGTCCGGGCCGGGGCTCTCGGAGCTTGATCTCTCGCTGCGCAAGAACACAGCAATTTCGGAGCGTGTAAATCTGCAATTCCGCAGCGAATTCTTCAATATCCTGAATCGGACGAATTTTGGCACTCCAAATACTGTTGTGTATTCGTCGGCATCGACGACGCCCTCGCCTACAGCGGGCGTCATCACGACGACAGCGACGACTTCGCGACAGATTCAGTTTGGCCTGAAGTTATTGTTCTAGAGATAATTGCGTTGTAATGTGGGCATCAGTGAAGGCTTTTCATCGCGCTGCTGGTGTCCACAAGACGCACAGCGGATGGTCGCGCGTTTGACCCGCCCCCCAACGATTGTTAATATCAGATTGCGGGGTGGAGCAGCCTGGTAGCTCGTTGGGCTCATAACCCAAAGGTCGCTGGTTCAAATCCAGCCCCCGCAACCATTAGATTCAATATGTTACGAGAGATTGCCCCGGTTAACGGGGGAACAAAAGGGAACATTAAGGGCCGCGAGCATGCGGCCCTTTTCGCTTCCCGGTTGTGGTGATGGAACTGGAACCAGGCGAACGACCTTAGCTGTTCGCGGTTCGCTTGCTCTCCAAGCGGATACCATTGTGTCCTCAAGTAGAGAAATAATGACCGCGTTTTCCACACCCGCCCAAGACCTTCTCCGTCAATGTCAATGTTGATGCCTTCCAGGCATCAACATTGAATCCTTGACAATTAGAGGAATCGAGAAGGAATAGTGAGGAAAAAGAGAAATCGAACTTTTCAGCGTTAACCGGAAATTAACACGCCGGCTATTTGTTCCTGAGCTAGCAGGTGCAAAACCCGCCGGTTCCCGCCTACTTCTTAGCCGGGCGCGGCATCGGCGTCACCCCGACCTGCTCCTCCGCCGTATACGGCGCCCCATAATACGGAAAATCCTTGCGAATGCGCCCGTGGTCGGGAGCAAGTCCATCGACAATTGGCGTGTTGGCAGCCAGCGTCAACATCACATCCAGCACATCGTCGCCGAGCGCGCGCCCATTGAAGCTGGTCAACTCAAATGCGGCGGACGTTCCCAGCTCGTAAGGCAACGTGTCGGGACAAAGCCGTGCGGCGATCAGCTTCCCGTATTCACCCGGGTCCGCCGCCGAACCGGCATAGGTCGTCATCTTCTCCGCAACATCCGCGATCGACTTCGCGAAGCGCTCCAGATCTTCAGACGGAACCGACGCATTGAATTGTTCTTTCACCTCTTGATCGCTCGGGTCGTTCAGAAAGAGATGCGTAACCATAGGCAGGCCCCAACGCGAAACTTGTACCTCCGGCGCATGGCCAAAGAGGGAGATCGTCGCCCATGCGTTGATTTTTCCCTTCCCAATCAGTTCGCTCGGCACCTCCAGCACGATCGCCGTAACATTCCGCCTCGCAAAGGGATTCTGCTGATGCAGGAAGGCGTTCCCGTCGAAGCGCTGGTCCTTATAGAAAGCAGTCATAAATGTGCGGAATCCAGCATTTGCCGCAAATAGGTCTGGCGCAATCCCGACATACGCACGAAGATCCAAGTCAGTCGCTACCGATCCGGTTTCACCCTCGACCAGACTCTCTCCGGCGTCACCATGAAGAGCATCGTCACCCGTCGCCTTCCGCACTACAAACGGCTGAATGTGAGTATGCTCGCTGCCATCTCTGTGTCGTGGCTCGCCAAACCTGAACTTGAACGTAACCTCTTCCCTCGCATCTCCGTTCAGGTCGAACCGGAACGCGTAGAGCCCTTCTGGATGAAGCGTATCGGGAGCCGATAATCCTACATCCGGATTAACGCTCATCGCCATCACCGTCTTGCCCGAGGGGCCGTCAAATAAATAAAAGTCGCAGAGGTTGAGGCTCGGATCTTCCCTCGCGAGTTTGGTGTCGAAATGATGTGACATACAGGATCTCCTTGAAAAGAGCGGCAATTAGCTCGCCCTAAGGCACTTGACGATTTGGCACCGACTGATGCGGATGTTCCATTCGCTCCTTATAATTTCGCACTCTCAGGCGGCGGACCTCGGCCGGATCGGACGAGTCCTTCGGCGGAGAATGAACGCGCCATTACGAGCCGGATACCGCTGCTGCCGCCGGTGATCAGAGCCGTTTTCCGTTGAAGCCTCGATTGTCATCTCCTCCGCGCTGCGGACTAGGGCTGCGTATCCCTGTCATCACCGCCCGAGCGCCCGAGCCTCGGCAGGTAGCTGCCGAAGTTCAACTCGAAATCGCTCGGAACGCCGTAACCCAAATTGCGGACCTTGGCACGGCGCGCCTGCGCAGTGGGCAGGGCCAGGGTTGAGAAGAACATGTCGTTGCTCGACTGAAGCTCGCCGGCTGTCGGCATCCCGAACCGATTGATCTGGGCCTTCGCCGCGCCCAGTGTTTCACGGTCGAACGAGGCCAGGCGCCTGGCAAGCGTATCGACGAACGGGTCGAGGTCGTCATCGTTCAGCGTACGGTTCAC
>DATHQH010000234.1:0-3755 GCA_035482895.1 Alloacidobacterium sp.
TGTTTGGCGGAAACGTGGGCGCAGTGATGATGGGTCATTTCATCGCGCAGCGAGAGAAGCTGCACTCGAATCTCCTCGGCCTCCACGTGCAGAGCGGGAACTGGATCACGGATGCCAACATCCGCCAGTTGACTGCTGGACTGTTTGCTAAGTCTTCCGGCCTCGTGGCAGCGACGGGCCGGGCAGTCGGGGTCATCTCTGGACGTCTTCGCCTTCAGGCCTACACGCTGAGCTTGATCGATGGGTTCTATCTGGTGGCCTGGGCCTGCGTGTTCGCTCTACTGCTGGTTGCGCTGATGCGAAAGGCTCCCTTGAACTACGGCGACCTCAGCGCCATTCAGCAGCAATTATCTGACAATCAGGAGTCGAAAGCATGAACTTAACCCGAAACCACGCGATCCGCCGGTGGACCTCGGTAGCAGCCTGCGCACTTGCAATGGCGTGCGGGGCCACGGCCCAAGAGCACAAATTAACGTTGCAGGAAGCAATTGATCTTGCTACGCGAGCCAATCATGGATTGAAAGCCGCATCGTATCAAGTCGCGGCAGAAGAGCAGAACCGGCGTATCGCCAAATCCGGTTATTTCCCCAGTGTCAGCAATGAATCCTTCGCGCTTCATATTACCGACGTGCAGCGTGTCGATGTTCCAGTCGGTGCTTTCGGTCCCGCCATTCCGGCCACAAACGTGTTTCTTACCCAGGGACGAAAGACATTCGAAACCAGCGGCACAACTCTGGCGCAGCCGATCACACAGCTCGTCAAGATTCACGCGAACAATAAAATCGCAGCTTCAGATTTGAAAGCCTCGCAAGCTTCTTTGCAAAAGTCCACAAACAATGTCGTGTTCCGTGTACACGAACTCTACTATCGCGTCCTTACCAGCCAGCTGCAAAAACAAGCAGCTGAGCTGCAGATCACCTCTGACAGCGAAAACCTGAATGAAAACAACCAGCAGGTCAAGAGGGGGTCGCTGCTGGAAGTATCGCGTGTTGAAAGCAGTGCCACTCTACTCGAGGCCAAGCAGACGCTGCTCTCCACCGACATGCAGATTGCTGATCTCACCATCCAATTGAACGATGTGCTTGGAATGCCGCTGAATACAAAACTCGCCCTCGATCCGAATGTCGACGTCGCACTTGATGTGCCGCCGCGCGAAGAGTCGGTGAAAACCGCATTGAGTGATAACCCTGAAGTCAAAGAAGCGGTGCAGACCGTCGCTAAGGCGCGAGCCGCACACGCCGCAGCAAAGGCGGAATACATTCCCGATGTCACCGCCTTTGCCCGGTACGACTATCAGAACAACGTGCCCTTGCTGGTTCGAAACTTCGGTACATTTGGTTTTCACCTGAGCTACGACGTCTTCGATGCAGGCAAGCGCAAAGCGCTAGTTCGAGAACGCAGGGATGAAATAGCGGAAGCAGAAGAAAACCTCCAGCGTGTGAAGGACGAAGTCGAAGCCCGTGTGCAAATGATCTACAACCGGCTCGATGTGGCACGTGCGATGGTGGATGTAAAGAAAGAGTATCTGACCGCGAAACAAGAGAATGCACGCCTTTCGGAAGATCAATTTAAGCAAGGAATAACATTGGCGTCCCAGCGCGACACGTCGCGAGCCCAGGCGGTGAAGGCTAGCGCAGGTTTGCTCGATGCGAGCTTGGCGTATCTCTTAGCCCGAGATGATCTAAACCGGACTTTGGGTGTTACGAATCCGTAATCGGGGCCATGCTCACGCTTCCTGTAACTGATTCTTAGACACGAATTCAAAGAGAGCGATTAACGCAAATGCAGCGCAAACAAAACTCGATTAAATTAAGCGCGCTTTTTATGCTCGCGCTCTTGTTCCTGCTTATGGCTACGGCGGCAGCCGCCGCATTGGCAGATCCATCAACCGGTATCACAAATATCTTTGCGCCTGCATCAACGCCGGCGAAGATGGTCACTCACCTGTCCATGTTTGTCCTTGCCATTACCGGGATCATCTTTGTCGTCGTGTTTACGTTACTGGTCTATTCCATCATCAAATTTCGCGGGCGAGCTGTGGATGCCGGCCGCGAACCGGCCCAGGTATACGGAAGCACCCAGATTGAGCTGGCTTGGACGATCATTCCCATACTCATCGTCATCGTGTTGTTCTTGGCTACGGCGAGAGCAATCCATGCCGTTCAGGATGCTCCCGAACCCGCGGGCGCCATCGAGGTCACTGCCATCGGGCACCAATACTGGTGGGAATTTCGCTACCCGAAGGTGGGAGTTGTTACAGCGAACGAGCTGCACATCCCGGTAAGCGATCCCGCGAATCCGACTCCTACGTTCTTGACTTTGCTTTCTACTGACACCGATCACAGCTTCTGGATTCCGGAACTCGCGGGCAAGACCGACCTGATTCCCAACCACCCGAACGGAATGTGGATGGACCCACTGCGCACCGGAATCTTTCTCGGTCAGTGCGCGCAATACTGCGGGGTTCAGCATGCAAAGATGCTGTTACGCGTCTCTGTGGACAGTACTGCCGATTTTGCTGCCTGGGTCCGTGGCCAGCAACAGCCCGCAGTTCAGGACGCAAGCGTAGCTACCGGCAGGCGAGTTTTCGAAAGCAATGCCTGCATGAACTGTCATGCCGTGGGAGCAACAGCTGCCAACGGGCGATTCGGTCCCGACCTCACACACTTGATGAGCCGGGTCACAATCGCCTCCGGCGCAGCAACGAATACACCAGAAAACCTCCGTCTCTGGATTCAGGACCCAGACGCAATCAAGCCCGGCTCGCTGATGCCGGCCATGAAGTTGAGCGACTCGGAATTGGATGCGGTCGTGAGTTATATGGAGACACTTCGCTAGAGGAAGTTGAAGGCTAATATGTCATCGAGTGCGATCACGATTCCGGGCGTCCAGATTGAAGATAAACCGTGGGTTGACACTCTCCATGAGTGGGTGACCACGGTTGACCACAAGCGCTTGGGCGTCCTCTATATTCTCTACGCCCTGCTATTTCTGGTTGTGGCCGGTGTCGAAGCGCTCATCATCCGCATTCAGCTGATGTTCCCGCACAATCATTTTGTTTCGCCGCAGGTCTTCAATCGCCTGTTCACCATGCATGGTACAACCATGGTTTTCTTCATGGGCATGCCAATCCTGTTTGGCTTTGCAAACTATCTTGTGCCGTTAATGATTGGCGCCCGCGACATGGCGTTTCCCCGGCTGAATGCCTTCAGCTTTTGGCTTTCGGCACTGGGCGGATTTCTTTTTTACTTCAGCCTGGTGGGCGCAAATGGGCTCTACGGCGCGGGTAATGCACCTGATGTGGGATGGTGGGCGTACGCGCCTCTAACAGCACGGGCCTTTTCGGCGGGCCACAGCACGGATTATTGGGCGCTGGCGCTGCTGGTTTCCGGATTTGGAAGCATTGGAACCGCCATCAATATTATTGCGACAATTCTGTGCATGCGCTGCCCGGGCATGAAGCTCAGCCGCATGCCTTTGCTGGCATGGCTCAACCTGGTCATGTCGGGAATGGTTTTAATCTCGGTTTCGCCATTGACCGCGGCACAGATCATGCTGGTCATCGATCGATATTTAGGGGGTCATTTCTTCGACACGCAGGCTGGCGGCTCAGCCATGTTGTGGATGCACTTCTTTTGGATATTTGGACATCCGGAAGTGTACATCCTCATTATTCCCTGCTTTGCTTTCATGTCGGAAATCATTCCGGTGTTTTCACGGAAACCGATTTTCGGATATCCGGTCATGGTCGCGGC
>DATHQH010000235.1:0-7245 GCA_035482895.1 Alloacidobacterium sp.
TGCGCGAAGAGTCGTTCACGCGCCTGCTGCAGCGTCGTCCGGAAAAGATTGTGGAAGAGGCGATCAAGGGCATGCTGCCCAAGACCAAAATGGGCCGCAAGATGGGCTCGAAGCTGAACGTCTACAAGGGCGACCAGCATCCGCACCAGGCGCAGAAGCCGCAGCCTCTGGAAGTAAAGGCATAAGATTTACGGCCAGAATGTAAGTTCTGGCGAAAAGGACAAGCATGGCAGATTTGGTTCAGTATTACGGAACGGGACGCCGCAAGTCGGCGATTGCCCGCGTCTTTCTGCGTCCCGGCAGCGGCGAAATCAAGGTCAACGGCAAGCCGTTCGAGACCTATTTCGTCACCGAGCAGCAGCGTGTTTCGGCGAAGCGGCCTTTGGCGCTGACCGAAACCACGGCGACCTTTGATGTGGTGACGCGTGTGACCGGCGGCGGCGTGAATGCGCAGGCCGACGCGGTCAAGATGGGTATCTCCCGCGCACTGCTCGAGTTCAATGCCGAACTGCGCAAGACGCTGAAGAGCGAAGGCCTGCTGACCCGTGACGCTCGCGCCAAGGAGCGCAAGAAGTACGGTCAGAAGGGCGCTCGTAAGCGGTTCCAGTTCAGCAAGCGCTAATTTCAGGTTGATCCCATGTCTCCAAAATCGAGACATGGGGCACCTAGAGTTTAGGTAGTTCAATCTTCCCAAATAGGGGAATCAATTCCGGCGACCTTAAACCTTGCCGGGATGCAATCCACGAAGGAGGCTGTTTGGCCACGATCACCATGAAGGAGCTGCTCGAAGCGGGAGTCCACTTCGGGCATCAGACGAAGCGCTGGGACCCTCGCATGAAGGAATACATCTTCGGCGAGCGGAACGGCATTTATATCATCGACCTGCAGAAGACCCTGAAGATGTTCAAGGAAGCGTCGAAGTACGTGACCGACCTGACCGCCCAGGGCAAAGTGATTCTGTTTGTCGGCACCAAGCGCCAGGCACAGGACGCGATCGCTGAAGAGGCGAACCGCGCCGGGATGTTCTACATCAACAACCGCTGGCTCGGTGGATTGCTGACGAACTGGGTGACGGTGCAGAAGTCGGTGAAGCGCCTTCAGGAACTGGATGAGATGGCTACAGACGGCCGCTATGAGCTGCTGACGAAGAAGGAAGTGATTCGTCTGGAGCGCGAGCGCAAGCACCTGCAGGCGAATCTTGCCGGCATCAAGAACATGAAGCGGCTGCCCGATGCGCTCTTCGTGATCGACTCCAATAACGAAGCGATCGCCGTGAAGGAAGCCCGCAAGCTGGGCATCCCGGTTGTCGCGGTTGTCGATACGAACTGCGATCCAACGGTTGTCGACTATGTGATCCCGGGCAACGACGATGCGCTGCGTGCGATTCGTCTCTTTGCTTCAAAGATTGCCGATTCGGCGGTTGAAGGCGTGCAGATGGCTACCGACAAGCAGTATGTCGAGGTGGCCGGCGTTAGCACAGACGAGCAAGTGGATGAAAAGCCGGAAGCTGGCGAGGTGGAAGGAATTCAGGCAGGCGCTCTGGAATCACCGGAAGAAGAAGTTGACCTCGAAGCGGCGCTGGGCGGAGGCATTCGCAAGTCGCCTGCGACCGTGAGCGCGCTGGATGACGCCGAGGCAGCCGAAAGCAGCTTCTAAAACGTAAGAAGGCCTGCATTCACTCGATGCAGACCGTGAAAGTAATTCTTCGGGAAGCGTGGCTGCAATTCAGTTGAGCCACGCTTTCGTTGTGTTTGGCGGGTTTTGATCAGCACACTGTAAAACCGGGCTGTAACGCTGTTGATTGCGTTTCACGCAGGGCTACCCGGAAGGAAAAGATTCAGTAGAAGGGAATTGGAAAAAGGAATGTCGACTGTGAGTGAAAAGAGTGAAAAGATTGATGCAAAGTTGGTGAAGGAGCTGCGCGAGAAATCCGGCGCGCCGATGGGCGATTGTCTGAAGGCCCTGCAGGAATCGAAAGGCGATATGGAAGAGGCCTTTGTCATTCTGCGTAAGCGCGGCATGGCTTCGGCACAGAAGAAGGCTTCGCGCACCACTAATGAAGGCGCGGTGGGCACATACATCCACGCAGGCGGCAAGATCGGCGTGCTGGTGGAAGTGAACTGCGAAAGCGACTTCGTCGCTCGCACAGAAGACTTCCAGGAGCTGCTCAAGGACATCGCGATGCACATTGCTGCGACTGACCCTCGCTATGTCCGCCCTGAAGACGTTACTGCGGAAGACCTGGAGCGCGAGAAGGATATCTTTCGTGCGCAGGCTGCCGCGACCGGCAAGCCAGCTCCGGTGATCGAGAAGATCGTCGAGGGCAAGATGAGCAAGTTCTACGAGGAAGTCTGCCTGCTTGAACAGCCGTTCATCAAGGAACAGACCATTTCGATCAAGGACCTGATTGCGCAGAAAGTCGGCAAGCTGGGCGAGAACATCACTGTCCGCCGTTTTGCCCGCTTCAAAATCGGCGATCCGAACTGGACCGTCGCGCAAACCAAGATCGCAGCCGACGAGTCGCAGGCATAAGGAACAGAGACGGTTACAAATTTCGCCGCAGCGTGGAGCATCCATGCTGCGGCGATTTTGTTTTGAGCGGACCGCGGGATAATCTGGCAGGGAGCCGTCATTTTTGTGATCGCAGGAAGAGCCGGTCCTGAGAAGAGCCGAAGAATAGCGGTGGATAGCGCGAATGGAATCCAGCTTAGTGGAGAACCGGAATGAAGATTGCTCTGTTCTGTCCAACGGTTTCGGGCAGGGGAGGCGTGGAATCAGCCATCAGAAGCCTAATGTCTGGGTTCGATGCGCTGGGGGACGATTGCCGGCTGTTTCTGCTCGGCGGCTCCGTGGACAAGGGCTGGCTTGATGGCATTCGCTACACGGCAATAGGATCGCCGGAAGACGCGAAGCTTTTGCGACTGGCGAAATATGGGACGCAGCCAATAATCGAGCTGATGCGCTGGAAGCCCGACGCTGTCATCGCTGCCGATATGACGACGCTGCGCATGGCAATTTTTGCGCGGCGCTTTTCCGGCCTCCGCAAGATGCCGATTGCTTCCTGGATTCATTATCCTGTAGCGAAGCTGCGCATGAAAGAGCACCTGCATGAGGCGAATTGCCACCTGGCGATCAGTCGCGGGGTCGCCGATGAGCTGCGCGCATATCTGCCCGAGCAGGCCGACAGAGTATTTACGATCTTCAATGGGCTTGACGTCGACGCCGCTTCTTTGCTGCGACGGGCGGATACGCCCACGTTTCTTTATGTCGGGCGGCTCACCTATGACGATCAGAAGCGGGTGAACGATTTTCTTCAAGCCCTGTCGATGGTGCGCGGCGAATTCAAGGCGAAGATCATCGGCGCTGCTCCGAAAGCGCGGGCGGAAGATGGAACGCGGCTGCGTGCTCTGGCCGATGAACTTCGGCTTGGAGACAAGCTGGAGTGGATGGGCTGGCAGGACGATCCGTGGCGGGCTACAGGCAGTGCGTCCGCTCTGGTGCTGACCTCAGCCTTCGAAGGCTTTGGCATGATTCTGCTCGAGGCCATTAGCCGCGGTCTGCCTTGCATCAGCAGCGACTGCGAAAGCGGTCCCACCGACATCATCGAGGACGGGAAGAACGGATGGCTTTATCCAGTTGCGAACGTGGAGCGGCTGGCGGGGTTGATGCAACGCGTTGTCGATCGGCCTGAGCTTCTTCCCGAGGCGCGGCTGGTAAGAGAGACGGCGCGAAGATTCTCTGCTGCCTCGGTCGCAGAACGAGCGAGGAAAGCATTGCTTTCTTTGATTTAATCGATTGATTCAAGAGCTGTCTCTCGTTTCTTTTGCGCGGTTGTGCTTGCCAGCCACGGCGCGTACTTTATGGCCCGGAACCTGTTTCTGCACAGGTTCGGATGTCAGGCGTCGTCGCGCGAGCCTCGGGATGCAGCTAACGAACTTGCCGGTTGCGGGCGCGACAAGGGCGGACGGCTTCGCCAATTCCCGTGCCCATGCGATACTCAAAAGGAATGTATAACCGCGTCGTTTTGAAGCTTTCAGGGGAAGCGCTGGCTGCCGGTCGCGGCTTTGGCGTGGACGTAGACCGTGTGCACGAGATAGCCGGGGAAATCTCCGAAATCCGTGAGTTGGGCGTCGATGTGGCCATCGTTGTCGGCGGCGGGAATTTCTTTCGCGGTGTAGCGGAGCAGGCGAAGGAAATGGATCGCGTCTCCGCGGACCACATGGGGATGCTGGGCACAGTGATCAATGCGCTTGCCATCCAGGATGCGCTTGAAAAGAAGAGTGTGCATGCCCGCGTCATGTCCGCGATCGAGATGCATCAGGTCTGCGAGCCGTACATCCGGCGGCGAGCCATCCGGCATCTGGAAAAGGGCCGCGTGGTCATCTTTGCCGCGGGGACCGGAAATCCTTATTTCTCGACCGATACGGCAGCCTCGTTGCGCGCCATGGAAATTAAAGCCGACGTTTTGTTGAAAGCGACGAAAGTCGAGGGCATCTACGATGCTGATCCGGTCATCAAAACCGACGCAGTGAAATTTGAGCAAATTACGTACATGGAAATTCTGCGATTGGGGTTAAAGGTAATGGACACGACTGCTGTCAGCATGTGCAAGGACAACAATCTGCCCATGATCATCTTCAATATGAATCGGCCGGGGAATATCCGCCGCGTAATCTGCGGGGAAAAAGTCGGCTCACTGGTGACGGCCTGAATGTAGAGACGAAAAACGTATCGGCCTCGGCCGCGGTGCTTGATCCGCCGGCTAAGCTGAACCCTACCCTTGACGTCGAGCCACCAGCTGAAGTTGCCAGGCCGCCTAGAAAGTCGAGACTTCCGGCACTCTCCGGCCTACGCGCCTTTGCAGCTCTCAATATCGTTTTCTATCACTTCTCGAATCCGAAGTGGTTTGGGCCGTTTGCTCCCATCGTCAATCATGGGTACACCTCGGTCAGCTTCTTCCTGCTGATGTCGGGATTCATCCTGGCCTACAATTACAGCGAACGGGCGCAGCGCGGCCAGCTCAACACGCGTCAGTTCTGGATTGCGCGCTTCTCGCGGCTTTATCCCGTCTATCTGTTTGGCCTGCTGATCTCCCTCGGCATGTTGATGGAGGAATGGCATGCGCGCACCCATGGCGAGTTCGCGCTGGGTGTCGTTCTGACGCCACTTTTGCTGCAGGGCTGGGTTCCGAGGCTGGCAACTTTTTGGAATACGCCGGCATGGACGATGTGCACGGAAGCCTTTTTCTACCTGATTTTTCCTGTGGTGATTCTCTGGAAGAAGCCGCAGAGATGGCGTGGGTTGATTGGGCTCCTGTTTCTGATCTGGATCGCGGGCATGATCCTGCCCACCCTGTACACCATCCTGCAGCCTGACGGGCCATATGCCGACCGTTACACAGACAGTTTCTGGATGCGCGCGCTTAAGTTCTCGCCCCCGCCGCATGTACCGTCTTTTCTCTTTGGCATTGTGCTTGCCGATATCGATTCCCGCATCTCGCGCGGCAGCCGGTGGCGGTTGTTGTTGGGCGTCCTGGGGGTGAGTGCGGTTTACGCCATTCTCTACTACGGCGATAAATTACCGTTTGCACTCATGCACGACGGTCTGCTGATGCCTCTCTTCGGCCTCGCGATTCTCGGCCTTGCCGGACACAATCTCGTCGCCCGCTTCTTCGGATTTGCGCCCTTTGTGGCTGTTGGTCAGGCAAGCTACTGCCTCTATATCCTGCACTTCAATCTGTGGGCGCTGATTCACAATTCGGGGATTCTGGATAAGACCGGTCTGATCGCGTTCGATCCCTGGATCAGCTATGTCCTGCTGGTGGCGGCGGCGCTCTTAACCATGAAATTCATTGAGAAACCAGCGCAGCGGTGGATTCGCGGCCGGATGCATAAAACCAGCGACGCTTAGACGGCAACGGTCGTGTCAGCCAGCACGAGCTGGTTGCGTCCACGATGTTTTGCCGCATAGAGGGCGCGGTCAGAGGCACGCAGAAGCTCTTCGAGCGTGCCGCCCGATTCGGGATACATGGCTACGCCAATCGAAACCGTCACTTCGCGCAGAGTTGTTTCGTGGGAGCGAATGCGCATTTCGCGAACGCGCCCGCGAATGAATTCGGCTCTTTCTAATGCGACATCCAGCGGAGTCTCCGGCAGAATGATGACGAATTCCTCGCCGCCATAGCGACAGGCAATGTCTTCGGCACGCACGGTCTGCATGAATATTTCAGCTACCTCGCGCAGAATAGCGTCGCCGGCTTCGTGGCCGAAGGTGTCGTTAAATTCCTTGAAGTGATCGATGTCGAGCATCAGCACGGCCAGATCACTGTGGTTTCTGGCGGCGCGGCAAAGCTCGCGGTTCAGTGAGATCTCCATAAAGTGGCGGTTGAAGAGACTCGTCAGTCCGTCGCGGATCGACTGATATTCCAGGCGTGCCCTCAGATTAAGGCCGGCAATCGACATCGCAGCCATCTCCGCCAGCTCCTCCAGGCCTTTTGAACTGGTTTCCAGGTTCGCGGAGGACTCAGGTGTGGGGCATTCGACGAATAAAACGCCTAAAGTGTCGCCATGTGCGGCCAAAGGGATGCATAGATAGTTCTCAGGTGGAGTTCCGAGAAAATGGCTGCAGTGCACTTCAGAGTGGCCGGGTTGTCGTTTGCGAGGACTGCCGGAACGAAGACCGCAACACCCATCGAGCGGGAATCCGTCGAGGATTTTTGTTTCATTTTCGGATGTCGATGCAATTTCAACCAGCTGACGGGAATTGTTGATGATAAGCAAAGCCACATTTGCCGTGGGCAGCAATTGCTTGCAATAGCGCACCATCGCGATGTGCGCCTGTGGCGAGGCGGTGCACAGTTGGAACTCTTCACGGGCAGACATCAGTACCGATGCCTCTGCCGCTCGCTTTTTAAGGGTGTGCACCGTGGCTGCCAGCTGAGCATTGGTGTCAAAAATCCGCTGCTCGACAACTCGCCGCCGCCGGGCGTCCCGTAGAAGAATTCCGAACAGGGTCACAACCATCGCCAGCGAGATGAGAAGAAAGCCGACTCCGGCAATCAGGCTGCGGTATGTGTCATGCCGGGAATCTTCTGTGAACTTTGTCAGTAGACCCCGTTCATCTTCCCGCATCCGTTCGACATTCTCACGGCATTGAAGAATTTTCCGGGCTGGGCTGATACCCCTGGGAAGCTGCTCGTTTACCTGATCCATCAATTGCTGAACGCAGGCGTGCAGACTGCGTGCC
>DATHQH010000236.1:0-8618 GCA_035482895.1 Alloacidobacterium sp.
CCGACATAGCCAAGCTGGAAGGTGGTGTTTTGCGCGATAGCCTGCTCAACGGTAAAGTTCCATTGCCAGGAGTTGGGAAGGGTTGCAGATGGATTTTCGCCACCTGCAGGAGCAGCGGTGCCGGAGATGCTGGTGGGTGTAGCGCCGCCCAGGGCGCGTGCATAGCCATTGGTGTTTAAAGCAAACGGCGCATTGCCGACCAGTGTATAGCGGGAAACGCGTTCACGCTGGAAGAACTGGCCGACGCCGGCACGGACTACCGTCTTGCTGGTACCGGTGGGGTCCCAGATGACGCCGAGACGCGGAGCAAAGTGGAGATAACCGTTCTTTACGAGCGAGCGGTTTGGACCGGGTGTGCCACTGCTGAAGTCGGTGCCGAACTCCTTGTTGGCCGCACCGCAAGGATCCGTGCCAGGAGCAACCCACAGGCCATTGCAGGCGTCGCTGGGTGACTTGGTTGGGTCATACAGGAACGGCTGGAAGCTGGTGAGTTGGTCGTTTGGCTGGAAGGGCGAAAGCAGAAGCGAGTAACGCAGACCATAGCTCAACGTAAGATGCGGTGTGGCCTTCCAGGTATCAGCAGCGTAGAGCTCATAATCGCGCCAGCGAAGCTGGGCACGGACGTTGGTCGACGTTTCGTTGATGTTGAAGATGTTGCCGGGCAGCTCCAGATTCGCCAGAGTATCGTTTGTTTCGATACCACCGGAGCCGGTGGCGACGCTTCCGTTGCTGGGACGTTCGCCGGTGCTGCTGTTGACGTCTTCATTCTTGCCGTTGAATCCGAAGAATGCCCCGAATTTGAAGGCATGCTGTCCCTTGATCCAGGAGATGTCGTCACGGCCGCTGTAGATATCCAGCTCGTTTTGCCAAGGAGCCTGGAGACTGAGGCTGCCGCCGTAGGATCCAAAGTTGATTCCCGGAACACCCTCGGTTGCATGCTTCAGGGATTCAGGGTAGAGGGTCGGAACGGCTGCCGAGACCTGGGCAAGCAGGCCCGGATTTGTGCCACCCGCGGTAATGTCGATGCGGTTATTGGAGTAGTTGAAGGCCGCGTCATTTACGAGGGAGCTGGTGAGAGTTGTCGTCAAGTGGACGGTGAGCGATTTGGAGGGCTGCGCCCAGTTGCTGTTCAGAGCGGGAAATACCGTATCGCCCCAGTAGCCTGCGTTGAAGGCCGGGTTGCTCCATGTGTCCTGAGTGTAGCGGCCCATGATGTGGTTGGAGTGGTTCAGGTCAAAATCGCCGCGGGCATTTTCCTGACGCCAGAAAAGACCCGTAGGAAGAGATGCAGACCAGTTCTGACCGTTGGAGTTCAGTGCTCCGTTTTGCGTGGTGGGCAACGGGAACATCTGCATCAGCGTTGCGGTGGAAGGATCGACGGCGCTCAGAGTGTGCGGTCCAGACAATGCAGTGGCAGGCACCTGGCTGAAATCCGGCAGATTTGCGGTATTGCAACCAAGGGTTGAGAAATCACCGGCGCGCTCAGCAGCGGTGGGTACGCAGGCGCTGACCTGACGGCCCTTGATTTCGTGGTTCCACTCCTGGCTCCAGAAGAAGAAGAGTCTGTCCTTCTTGACCGGACCGCCGATGGAGTAGCCCCAGTCATTGCGGCGTTCCTTGGCCTTGCCATTGAGAGGCAGGCCCGTGCCGGCCGTTGGCGCGGTGAAAAAGTCGTAGGTATTGAGCGCATCGTTACGGCCGCTATAGAAGGCGCTGCCGTGGAAGGCATTGCTTCCGCTGCGGGTTACGATGCTGATGACGGCGCCCGACGCCTGGCCGTATTCCGGACCATAGCTATTGAGCAGCATCTTGAACTCGGCAATGGCCTCGTTCGACGGGTAGATGAGGATGGTGCGGTTTGAACCGACGTCGTTGTTGTTGACGCCGTCCACCAGGAAGAGGTTGTTCGTGGTGGGGTTGCCGTTGACGGACATATCCACGCCGCCATTGAGGCCCTTGCCTGTATTTTGAAAGTTATTTGCGGCTGAAACGCCGGGCTGCAACTGCGTGAGTTCCACAAAGTTGCGGCCGTTGAGGGGCAGTTCTTTTACCTGGCGTCCATCGACGATCTGAGAGAGGGCGGCGGTATCAGTTTGTACCTGTATGGAGTTGGCCTGGACGGTGACTGACTCCGTGACGCTGCCAAGCTGGAGTTGTGCAGGGACGTTAGTGGTGGTAGCCACGTGAACGACGACGTTCTTGGCAATGAACTCCTTAAAGTTCGCCGCTTTTATCTGAACCGTAAAGGTCGATTCGGGAAGTTCGGGCACGGTGAAGCCGCCCTGAGAATCTGTGTTGACGGTGTAGACTTTGCCGGTTGCCGTATCGGTGACGGTTACGGGCGCGTCGGGCACGGCTGCGCCTGACGTGTCCGTTACCGTACCAGTGATGGTACCGGTAATCTTCTGTGCATAGGCTGGATTCCACAGCAAAAGCGCTGCCGCGAATCCAATCAGCACAAGCAAAATGCGTGATTGTCTCATTGCTCCTGATTGCCTCCTAAATTTGTTACAAAGAGCGACAATTTTCCCTCGAAAATGGACACTCTAAGTTGTTAACCTGTATATACTTGTCTACTGCTTAGTGTTTCAGTCCTGCAGTGGGGGTTTGGATCGTAAAAGTTCGCTTCCGAAAAATGCGATGCACTCTAAAGCTGTTTAGTAAACGGTTTGAGCACATCACAGCAAAATCGAATGACTCGCGTTGACTATTAGGCTTGTTCGGGTTTTGAGTTGTCAAGAGAGGAATTCGAGAGGGCCCTGAATTGTCAGCAGGCTAATTGGACGAATCAGGCAAAAGTTAGGGTAAAACGCCTAGATAAATCAATTTACCTAGACGTTAAAAACATGCATTTATTCTTTCTATCCCTTCAAAATGCAGTCTATGTAAGCTTTTTCATTCAATGAATAGTGGTTCGTGATGATCACCCTGACCCTCAGCGGGTCATGCGCCGCGCTGTTTCTTCCTATCTCAACACTACTGATTTTTATACGAAAGCGTCAGCGTTTTGCGGGGCGAATCTTCTCTGCGCTGACAATTCCGGAGCCTTCGAGTACAGAGTAGAAATGGTCGGCTGGTATGTTCGTCAGCTTTTCAACGGCCCCCGACGGCCAGCGTATTTCGACGGAGTCAATGCGGGTGGCCTGCGCCAGCCCAAAATGCAGGCGCAAGTCGTTCTGGGAGAGGTAGCTGCCGCCGCTGCGCACCTCGTCGGTCTGCGTCATGCCTCCGGCGACGATGGTGACGCGAGCGCCGAGAGCGAGGCGGTTGCTTTTGGTCCCGGCCAGCTCGAAGCTGACCCAATGTGTGCCGGGGATGCCGTTGTTGTGGAGGATCATGGGTGAACCGTCGATGTCGGCGACGATGATGTCCACATTGCCGTCATTGTCCAAATCAGCGACAGCGAGACCCCGGCTGACACGCGGTTCCTGGATCGGGGAGCCCGCCTGCTGGCTCGCGTCGCAGAAGCTTCCGTCGCGCTCATTCATGAAGATATTTTTAGGCTGGTGGTAACGGGCGCCGGAGGGCAACGTGTCGACCTGCGGGTAAACCTGGCCGTTGACGGCGACCAGGTCTTCCCATCCGTCATTGTCGAGATCGACGAAAGCATCTCCCCATTTGACCCAGGGCAGCGTGGCGAGGCCGACGCCTGCGTCATATGAGACCTCGCGAAAATCGTAATTGCCGTTGTTCTGGTAGAGAACATTGTTCTCGTCGACAAAGTTCGTGACGTAAATGGAAAAGTGGCCGGTGTGGTTGTAGTCGGCGATGGCGACGCCCATAGAGCCTTGTTCTGAGCCATCGGCGCTGACGGCGGTCCCTGACTCAAGGCCGATCTCGGAGAACTTTCCTTTGCCGTCATTCCGGTAGAGGAAGTTCGGCGTCGAGTCGTTGGCGACATAGATATCGGGGCGGCCGGTGTTGTTGAAGTCGGACCAGACGACGCCGAGGCCGTAGTAGCCATCGGGATCATTGACTCCGGCGGCCTTCGATACATCGGTGAATGTGCCGTCGCCATTGTTGTGAAAGAGCGAGTCGCCTGCGCCCTTCAGTCCGCGCGGTCCGCATTGGACGTCGATGCCGCGATATTTGCAGGTGGGGCTTCTGCCGAAGCCGGGCAGGTCGGTAAGTTTGAAGTCGACGTAATTTGTAACCATGAGATCGACAAATCCATCGCCGTCGTAATCGCCAAATGCGGCCCCAGTTGACCAGCGGCCGTCGGCGACGCCTGCCTGTTTCGTGACATCGGTAAATGTGTCGTCGCCATTGTTGCGATAGAGGACGTTGCCTCCGAGGCAGGTGACATAGATGTCAGGCCAGCCGTCGTTGTTGTAGTCGCCGACAGCGCCGCCCATCGCAAAGCAGGGTGCGCCGATTCCGGCTTTCTCAGTGACATCCGTGAAGGTGCCATCATGGTTGTTGTGGTAGAGCGCGCTGTGGGCCTTCTCGCCTTTGAGCGCCATGTCGACAGTGGGCGCGTTGGTGAAATAGATATCGGGCCATCCATCGCGGTCGTAATCGACGATCAGGACGCCGCCGCTCATCGATTCGACGATGTATTTCTTTTCCGGAGCGGACAGGTGAGTGAAGTGAATGCCCGATTTCTTCGTCACATCGACAAGCTGAGGCACCTTGCGGTCTTTGCAGACTCGCGATTTCACGCCCGCCGGCGGAGGAGACGCGGCACTATGCGCTTGCGCAATGGCGTTGCATGCGAGAAGGCACTGCAGAAGACAGGCCGCGAGTTTGCGCGAGTAGCCGTACCTGGGATGAGGTTGTGATCTGCGTTGTGACTTGCGTTTTGCGGTCTGCGATGAGAATGCGACGGGGTTCTGCTTGATGGGCACCTGAAATCCTACGACTGCCGAGTGGGCGAGCTTTATTGTAACGTGACCGACTTGCAGGATTTTCGATGCTGGCTTTATTGATGTGGGCGCGACTGCAAAATCAGCATCGGATTTGCGCTCTTCAGCTGGTCTCAGCAGGGGAGGGGGAAGAGGAATCATCGCTGCTGAGGGAGTCATGCGCGAGCAATACCGCTTGTGGGGCCAGAATTTCGAAAGTCCGTCGCAGGCGATGCGGCGCAGCCTTGATCAAGCTTCCGCCACCTGCTATGAGGGACAAAAAAAGTGTTGAGGCTGCCATAAAGTAGAGCAATCCGTTGATGCCGAAGCGCGCCATGAGACTTGTGCCGATGAGCGGGCCGATAACCGAAGCAAGTCCGCTCACCAGGATAAGCTGGCCACTCACCGCTACGACCCTGTCGGCTGGCATGCGATCGTGTGCGTTGGCCACACAGACCGGATAAAGCGTCGACATAAAGCCTCCGAGCAGTGCAGCGGGCAGCAGGACCATCGGCAAAGTAGGACGTAAAAAGACCAGGGCCACGGCGGTGCCTGCGAAGCCGAGGCCAAGCAGGGCCAGCACAATGCGCCGGTCGTAGCGATCCGAGAGACGGCCGACTGGAACCTGAAATGCGAGCCCGCCGAGCACAGCGGCCAGCATGGCCAATGCAATGGTTTCACGCTCAATGCCCTGGTCCTGCATCCACGCCGGAACAAGTGCGTAGAATGCGCTATTGATGAGCCCATTTACCACGCAGCCGACGACCGCAAGCGGCGCCGCGCGCAGCAGCTGGCTGTACGGCAGTTTAGGAGAAGCAACTGTCCTCGGCGGTTCTGCCCTCGTCGTGCTCACCATGACCAGCGCCACAGCGAATAAAGCGACGATCGAGTTGAATGATCCTGCTCCTTTCACTTCGATCTTGCTGATGAGAAGCTGCCCTACCGCAAGAGCCAGGAAGGTGCCGACCATATAGATCGAGAAGACGCGTCCACGGTCCGACGGCTGAGCCTTTGCGTTGAGCCAGCTCTCGGTAGTGACGAAGACCCCGGCGCAGCCGAACCCGATGACCGCGCGCAGCAGCAGCCAGTAAAACGGCCCAACCCGGAGCGGCATCGCTGCCGTTGCCGCGACGACCAGGCCGGCGAAGGCGGCATAGGCACGGATGTGTCCGATCCGTTCAATAATTTGGGCGCAGCGCAGTGCTCCCAGAGTGAAGCCGGCGAAATAACTGCTGAGCACGAGACCAGCGAGAATCGCGCCGAAATCCTCGGCCGCCACGCGCAAGGAGATAAATGTGCCGAAAAACCCGTTCGCGAGCTGGATGACACTTGTCGCGACGATGAGTGTTCCGATCTGAGCGCGCATCGCCCCGCTCGACTGCACGGCACTCATTCTTTTCGCGCCCGATCAGGAGAGTCGCACAGGTCAGACCCGTCCGCTGTTCCAGGGATTGTGTCCCAGCCATCAGGAGTGCATGTGAATCGGGAGAATGCCATCGCGGGGCGATCTGAATCGGTCTTGCATTCTCTTATCCGGGAACGTTGTTGAGAAAATGCCAAATTGGCCCACTCCAATGTTCTGGTTGCATCATAGTCCAATCCCCTGATTTCCATCTCCTGGTTTCTCCTGGTTTGTGGCGCTCGGCGCCACCTGCCCGCGTAGTGTGACCAGGCCTTAAAGAAAAGTTCTTTGGATGTAGCCGCTTCTCGTGTAAAAAGGGAGAAATTCCAAAAACTCTCCGTGCGCAGGCTGATTCAAGAAAGCCAGAGGCAGCACATGGAAACGATCCCACCTCAGTGCCTGTCGCCAGGCCTGACAGGACTGGGAGCGTAGTTTTTCGTTGCGCAACACTTAGGAGACCAGATGCGGCTTGAGCGTGGAGTATCCGTACTATCGATTTTTATATTGTGTTGTTCGCTGTTTGCATTCAGTCAGGCAACCACTTCTCTTCGCGGACATGTAACAGACGCAAGTGGCGCTTTGGTACCTGGGGCGCAGGTGAAGTTGACGCTCACCGCGACCGGAGTGACGCGGCAAGGGGTGACGGATTCAAGTGGAGAGTATCAATTTCTGCAGCTCACTCCAGGACAATATGCGCTGACCGTGAGTGGTGCAGGCTTTATGACAGCAGAAAAGACAGGGATGAATCTGCTGGTTGGCGAGCCCGCGACGATGGATGTAGCGTTGGGCGTGGCTTCGGTGACACAACAGGTGGTTGTAAGCACGAACGTCCAGCCAGATTTAAATACAACCGACGCTACGCTGGGCAATGCGTTCGGAGAGAAGCAGATTCAATCGCTGCCGATTGAAGGCCGCAATGTGCCGGACCTGTTGAGCCTTCAGCCAGGCGTGACCTACCTTGGCCGAACCGATGACAACAATGGAACCAACGCGGCCGGCAACAACGACAAAGATTCGCGCAGCGGATCGGTGAACGGTGGACGCAGCGATCAGACGAATATCACTCTCGATGGAGTGGATGTAAACGACATTAACAACGGCTATGCTTTCACCAGTGTGCTTCGCGTGACGCAGGATTCGGTCGGCGAATTTCGCGTGACGACCAGCAATCCCGATGCGGAGGAAGGGCGTTCGTCGGGTGCACAGATTGGCCTCATTACCAAAGGCGGGACCAATCAGATTCACGGCGCGGTGTATCTTTACAACCGAAGCAATCTGCTTGAAGCGAATGATTTTTTCAACAAGCAGCAGCAGCTTGCCGCAGGTGAGCCGAATACTCCGCCGAAGTTGATTCGCAATGTCTTTGGCGCAGATGTCGGTGGTCCCATCAAACGCGACAGAGCCTTTTATTTCGTGAACTATGAGGGCCGGCGCGATACCGAAGGGCAGAGCGTGAATGCGGGCGTGGTGCCGCTGCCCAGTTTCACCGCAGGCAATATTCAGTATCAAACGGCAGGCGGTTCGGTCTTCAATCTCACGCCGGGGCAAATCCAGGGCATGGACCCGCAAGGTATCGGCGTAAACAAGAATATTCAGCAGATCTTTTCGCAGTATCCGCAAGCCAACGATCCGACACAGGGCGATACGCTGAATACGGCTGGCTATCGTTTCCCGTATACGCTGCACCGCAGCTACAACACGTATATTGCCCGTTTCGACTGGAACATCACGCACAGTGGCAATCACAGCATTTTCTGGCGCGGCAATCTGCAGAACGACGATGAGCCTACGCCTCCCGCCTTCCCTGGACAGCCGCCGGCCATGTCCACATTGACGAACAGTAAGGGGTTTGCGGCTGGGTATACGGCGGTCATCACACCGAGCATCGTCAACTCCCTTCGTTACGGATTCACGAGGCAGGGCGTAGACAACGCGGGTATCTCCAATCAGCCGCAGATATACCTGGCCGCAGTGACTCAGCCAGAGTCCTTTTCACGTAGCACAGCAGATATTATTCCGGTACAAAACCTGGTCGATGACCTTTCCTGGACAAAGCATGACCACAGTCTGCAGTTTGGCGTAAACATTCGCTTTATTGACGACCAGCGATCAAGCACAGCGAACTCGTTTCCCGATGGCCAGATGAACCAGGGATGGCTCTCGAATGGTTCAACGGTTGCAGGGAATGGTGGCCCGTTCGATCCGGCAGCGTATGGATATCCGGCTGTCAGCCAGATCTTCACGAATCAATATAACGATGCGTTGCTGGGCCTGGTTGGGATCATCACGGAAGGCGATGCGATCTACAACTACACCAAGCAAGGCACTGCCCTGCCGCTGGGAACGACGCTGAAGCGCGATTACCGTTGGAA
>DATHQH010000237.1:0-16881 GCA_035482895.1 Alloacidobacterium sp.
AGCGCGCGTAGCTCGGCCGGACGGTTTGCGCTTTACTTCCGAGGCGAATATCAGCATGCGCCCAGCGCTGCGGGGTATTCAGAGGAATTGTTCGCCTATCTTTCGGGACTCGATTTTAACATTCCAATCGCATCGAATCCCAGGCAGGACACAATCCCACTTGGCCCGATTGCGACTACCAATACGTTTAGAGTGATGGAGGCAAATCTTTCCTATAACATCTTGAATCATCAGATCTCATTCGGGAAAAACGATCATTGGTGGGCGCCGAATCAGGGCAGCAGCTTCGCCTGGAGCACGAATGCCGAAAATATCTATGCGTTTCAGATTGATCGCACGGAACCGCTTCGCATCCCCGGGCTTTCACGGCTGACAGGGCCATTCCGATACTATTTTCTGATCGGCAGCCTGAAAGGACATACTTATCCCAACTCACCGTGGGTTCACGCTGAAAAAATCAGCTTTAAGCCGACCGAGAATCTCGAATTCGGATTCTCGCGAACCGTAATCTGGGGCGGCAAAGGTCATGTTCCCATCACCCTTCACACCTTCCTGAGAAGCTTCTTCAGTGTCCAAAACGTCTCCGTCGCGGAGAAAAACTCGCGTGACGACCCCGGCGCCCGCTTCGGTTTTTTTGACTTTTCCTATCGCCTGCCATTTTTGCGGAAATGGCTCACTTTATACACGGATTCGCTTGCGCATGACGACGTCAGTCCAGTGAGCGCGCCGCGGCGAGCGGCGTACATGCCGGGCCTTTATTTATCGCATTTCCCCGGCATGGAAAAGCTCGACCTGCGTGTCGAAGGTGGCAGTACCGATGCCGTCAGCACGGGCGGCCCAAATTTTTTCTACAACGAAAACGTTCAGCGACAGGGTTATACCAACAAGGGCTTCATCATGGGCAGTTGGCTCGGACGTCAGTCGAAAGGCGGTCAGGCATGGCTGACCTATCATCTGTCGCCGCAAGAACAAATCCAATTCAACTACCGTAACTCCAAGGCTTCCCAAGAATTCTTAACCGGCGGAACCACACAGAACCTTTATACGATCGATGTGATTAAGCGCATTCACAAGGACATCGAGCTAAATGGCTGGGTACAGTACGAGCGATGGAAGGCACCTGTCTATAAATCTGGCCTGCAGACAGATACCACGATCACATTACAGGTTACCTGGTATCCAAACAAAAAAATATTCTAATTAGAACTATGCTGCAATGGAAAAGGCCCTCGATGCGAGGGCCTTTTTACCGGATACATCTAGCCGATGCGTTGTCGCAGGTCATCACCGGTGATCTGTTCGGGCTGCTCGATGCCCAACATGCCCAGGACCGTTGGCGAGATGTCGCGCAGTGAACCGCTGGGCCGAAGCGAGTAATTCTTCGCGTCTTCGCTGACCAGAATGAACGGCACAGGATTAGTTGTATGCGCAGTATGAGGCCCACCGTTGACAGGATCGACCATCATTTCGGCATTGCCGTGATCGGCCGTGATCAGCAATGATCCTCCACGCTGGCGGATGGCCTGGTAGATGCGGCCGAGACAAGTGTCTACGGTTTCGACTCCCTTGATTGTCGGCTCCAGCTTCCCGGAATGTCCGACCATGTCAGCATTCGCAAAGTTAACGACTACCAGGTCGAACGCTGTATCTTCCACCGCCTTTACGACCGCGTCTGCAATACCGGCGGCACTCATCTCCGGAGCAAGATCATAGGTCGCTACCTTCTGCGAGGGTACGAGCACACGATCTTCGCCCGGAAACGGCGTCTCAATGCCGCCATTGAAGAAGTACGTTACGTGAGCATACTTTTCTGTTTCGGCAACACGGAGATTTCGAAGATTTGCCTGTGCCAGCAGGTTGGCTAGCAGGTTCTCCATCGACTCCGGCAGAATGATCATGGGCAATGTGAAGTGCTTGTCATACTGCGTCATACAGACGTAGTGCAGGTTCTTCGGCACTTCATTGCGCGGAATCGTCTCGTCCAGTTCCCCGGCGTTAATGAGCTCACGACCGTCTTCTTTGGTGAAGTTGCTGTTGCGTCCAAGAACGCGTGTAATCTGCCGCGCGCGGTCAGCGCGGTAGTTGAACATGATGCAAACATCCTCATCGCGAATAACGGCATTAGGATGGTCATGCTCATCCGTCACAACAAACGGCACAATGAACTCGTCCGTGATTCCGTTGTTGTAGAGCTCTTTAATACGCGCAACCGGATCCTGATATGCGCCGCCTTCTGGCCGCCCTTTCACCATGGCATCGAAGGCCTTCTTTTCACGCTCCCATCGGCGGTCGCGATCCATTGCGTAGTAGCGCCCGGAAACTGAGGCAATTTTGCCGACGTTGAACTCGCGCATCTTTTGTTCTAACGCCGCCAGGTATCCGGCGCCGTTGGTCGGCGAAGTGTCGCGGCCGTCCATGAAAGCATGGACGAAGACGCGCTCTAAACCGTGCAGTTTTGCGGCCTTCAACAATGCATAAAGATGCGCCTGGTGAGAGTGCACACCACCATCGGAAACCAGACCAAACAAATGGAGTTGCCGGTTTCCATCGCGCGCCCGCTTCATCGCATCCGTGATCACAGAATGAGTGAAAAAGTCACCGCTTGCGATCAGGGAATCGATGCGAGTGATATCCATCTGAACGATGCGGCCTGCGCCAATGTTTAGATGGCCGACTTCGCTATTGCCCATCTGCCCGTCAGGGAGGCCAACAAAATGATCCGAGGCGTGGAGCAGTGTATTCGGATAGTCGGCAAGTAGCTTGTCGTACGTTGGCTTGCGGGCCAGGGCAATCGCATTATTTTCAATCTGAGGGCGATAGCCCCATCCGTCCAAAATCGTAAGGACCAGCGGCCTTTTGTGAATCGACAACTCGTTCTCCTATAGCGAATGTTTATAGAGTTAGGCAGCTATGGCTATCGCTGTGGCTGTGGCTGTGACTGCGGCGTATTGAGCGTTGGCTTCTGCTGTTGTTGCTGCTGCATGTATTTCTGCTGCGCTGCTTCGATCTCCGGCTTATGGCGTTCAATTACGTCCTTCGCCGTCTGCTGGGCAATTTGTACCGCCGAGCGCTGCATCTCCGTCATCATGTAGGGCTGGGCAGTAACTAAATGCTGGCCTGCAGGCGACTTATAGAAATCGATGACCTTTGCCGCATCTTCGGTCGAAAGATATTTCGGATAAATCTCCGCGGCATGGGATTCGAGATCGGCGTTCTGGAGGCTTTTTTCCAGATCATCGATGACATCCTGAGGGATATATGGAGGAAATTGACTCCGATAAAACTGGATGGCATTGGCGACGATGCGCTTCTTGGTTGTCGATGCTCCCGTGAGTTCCTGCATCTCCTTTATCTGCGCCGGTGTAATTGGGTTCGCAGGCGGCTTGATTGCTGGCTCAGCAGCCCCCTGTTGAGTTGCAGGCGCTGTCGGCTTAGAGGCAGGTGGTGTAGCTGCCTGCTGTGCAAACGCCGAAACAGTAAATACGGCTGCGCATGCAGCTGTTTGAAGAATTCGCATAATTTACTCCTGAAATGGATGGCAAAGCAAAAACGCGCGGATTCCTGTTTCGTCCGCGCGTCTTTTTCTGTCGATTTACTTATTCACCAAAGTTTACCGCTTCGAGGCCAAGAAATTCAGCTGCTTGCCCAAGTTCTTCCTCGATTCGCAGAAGCTGATTGTATTTCGCGATGCGGTCAGTACGTGAAGCCGAACCGGTCTTGATCTGACCAACGCCCGTTCCCACAGCAAGGTCGGCAATGAAGGTATCTTCCGTCTCTCCGCTGCGGTGGGAGATTATGGAGGTATAACCGTAGCGGCGACCCAGCGCGATCGCTTCCAGCGTCTCACTGATGGTTCCGATCTGGTTCACCTTGATGAGGATCGAGTTTGCAACGCCCTCTTCAATCCCGCGCTGCAGACGCTCCGTATTGGTGACAAAAAGATCGTCACCAACAAGCTGCACATGATCGCCGACCAACTCGGTCAGATACTTCCAGCCCTGCCAATCGTCTTCGGCAAGTCCGTCTTCGATCGAGACGATTGGATACTGCCGCGTCCAGCTTTCCCAGAAGCGTGCCATCTCTTCGCTGCTCTTCTCGCTTTTGTCGGACTTCTTAAAGATGTACTTTCCTGATTCTTTGTCGTAGAACTCGCTGGCTGCCGGATCGAGCGCAATCGCCACATCTTCACCAGCTTTATACCCGGCCAGTTCAATCGCTTCCAGGATCACTTCCACCGCTTCGGTATTTGATTTGAGTGAAGGGGCAAATCCACCCTCATCGCCAACCGCCGTGTTGTAACCCTTCTTTTTGAGTACGCCCTTCAGGGTGTGGAAGATTTCAGCACCACAGCGCAACGCATCCGAAAAACGCTCAGCGCCCACCGGCATAACCATGAACTCCTGAAAGTCCACGTTGTTGTCTGCATGCGCGCCGCCGTTGAGAATATTCATCATCGGCGTTGGCAGTACAGATGCATTGACTCCGCCCAGATACCGGTAAAGCGGTACTTTGAGTGCCGTGGCAGAGGCGCGTGCTGCGGCCATCGAAACAGCAAGAATCGCATTCGCACCCAGACGGCTTTTGTTGGGTGTGCCATCGAGCGAAATCATCGTCGCATCGAGCAGGCGCTGGTTGGCCGCATCCATGCCGGTAAGCTCAGGGGCGAGAATGCTTTCGACGTTCTCAACCGCCTGCAATACTCCCTTGCCGAGGTAGTGGCTCTTATCTCCATCGCGCAGCTCTACCGCCTCGTGCTCACCCGTAGAAGCACCGCTTGGTACCGCAGCCCGGCCCACTGAGCCGTCCGCAAGCACTACGTCGGCTTCTACTGTCGGGTTTCCGCGCGAATCAAGAATTTCGCGCGCATGAATTGCTGCAATCTCTGTCATTTCGTCCCTCGAAATCTGATGTCTTAACCGGTCTTTGAGTTTTGGACGTCGGTCCACACGAATCGGCTCACCGGCAAAGCCGCCTATGGTATCTACAAAGTCCGACATGCGATGAAATAACCTTCCTGAGAAAATCTGCAGGGAATATCCTTGGAAAGGATAACAAAGACGTGGGTATTCCTGCTTGCAGCGCGAACGATTCACCAGTGATTCATCTCTTTTAGCGATCACTTCTGCCTATCGCTCTCCTTTGCATCTCGTGGTCCCACGATGGTTTTCTATTGCCTGTTCTGGTTCGCGCACCATCTCCTTGTAGCCGCACAACATCTATCTCGTCTAGGCTAAGGAATAGACGCGACTGTTTCGTTCTTTATGGGTTTAACTCCATAAGCAAACAGCGCAGGTGATGGCCTTATGCCTTTCTCGGCGAATCGAGAAAGAAATTTGGTCCAGAAATACCTAAAGATTTTCGACTGATGGAGTGAAGTATGAGAAAGACTGGAAATTCTCTCGCCCTGATTGCGTTTGCCAGCACGCTACTGCTGGTGCCTGCAGGCTTGGCACAGCAGGCTGCCCAGAGCCCTAACCAGGGAGTTTCCAGTCCACCGGCAGACGACACAATCGTCGTCAGCCAGGATGAGCCAACTCCTGCACCTGCGGCAAAGCCGTCTCCTTCGGTTCCGGCCACGCTCCCTGCGTCGGCTCCGGCAGCCGTTTCACCGGCAACAACTCCTGCCGCATCCCCAGCGACGAATCCTGATTACGGCATCGTAACGTCTGTGTCGCCGACATCTGCGAACCCACCCGCGCCTGCACCTGGTGCGACTCTCGAAACGCGGCCCTACAATCCTGATGAAGACATCGTAGGCTATGTGCCATCGCCGAACAACGAACTGGCCGAGGGCACAAATATCAGGGCCCGCCTGCTGGACACGCTCTCTACCAAAGAGACGAGCGCAGGTACTGCCTTCAAGGCGCAGGTCGCTACGGATGTCTACAAGAATGGACGCATCATTATTCCTGCCGGATCAGAACTTCGCGGGCGTGTGGTGAGCGTGACGCAAGGCCATCACTTTGGGCCGTCGGCTACGTTGCGACTGCGTCCCGATGTAGTCATCCTTCCCGATGGCACTGCCTATCATCTTTACGGTCAGGTCGTGGAATCGAAAGCCCCTAATACTCGTACAGACAGCGAAGGCGGCATCCAACCAGCATCGCACCTGAAGAAAGACGCCATTGAATACGGGGCCGGGGCCGGAACAGGCGCTATTGTTGGCGCAAAAATTGCCGGAGTTCACGGTGCGGTCGTTGGCTCACTGGTTGGCGCAGGCGTGATCACTGTGCACATGCTGATGCAGCACCCGGAAATGGCGGAAGTGCCGAAAGGTTCCATTGTGACCTTCAGCCTAACGGAGCCAATGGACATGATGCCGACCCGCAATTAGCTCTATCTTCTGACAAAAAGGGAGCGCATGCGCTCCCTTTTTTATTGCATCATGGTGGGCGTACACTTTTACCGATAAACGGTTATGATATCGCTTCGCTATACACCGCCTCCGCCATTGGCGCAGTTCGTGCAGTGTTTCTGGTACTGGGAGGGCATATCGGAAGGTACACACACCCATGAACGGCTCATGCCGAATGGCGAAGCAACAATCGTTTTCAATCTGCACGACAATCCGATCCGCATTTACAACCCTGAAGATGTGAGCCTGTTTGACACCTATGGGCACGCTGTCGTCTCCGGTGCCCGGTCCAGTTACTTCGTAATCGACACAATAGGCCAAGAGCGAGTAATCGGCATTCAGTTCAGAGCGGGCGGTGCTTTTCCTTTCTTTCGCGCGCCGGCGGATGAGATGGAAAATGCGTCGATTGCGCTTGAGGATCTCTGGCGCTTTCGTGCAAGCGAACTCCGCGAGCGCATGCTGGCTGCACCCACTATTCCGGCTATGTTTCGCATCCTCGAACAAGACTTGCTTGCGCAGCTTGCACGGCCATTGGAATGGCATCCGGCAGTTGCTTATGCGCTCCGTCATGTTTGCCGCGCTCCCCACATCGGTACCGTCGCCGCGCTTACGGAGAAGATTGGCCTCAGTCCACGTCGATTTATCGAGCTTTTTCGCCGGCAGGTAGGGCTCACCCCTAAAGCTTTCTGCCGTGTACGACGCTTTCAGCAGGCCCTCACCACGGTTCACGGCGCACATCGAGTAGAGTGGACGCGAGTCGCGTTGGATTGCGGCTACTACGATCAGGCCCATTTCATTCATGACTTCCAGTCTTTCTCTGGTATGACGCCCTCTGCCTATCTGGCCGCAGCCACGCCGCATTTGAATCATGTGCCTATGAGTTAACGGGTCAAATTTTTACAATCCTGTTTAAGGGCGAATCAACGAGAATGGTTGCGTTTGGAGGAGACACCTATGACCCAGGTCAAAGCAATTCCCGATGGTTATCACAGCATCCAGCCTTATCTTCATATACGGGGAGCCGTAGAAGCTCTCGACTTCTACAAAAAGGCGTTCGGTGCAACCGAGCGCATGCGCATGCCTCAGCCCGACGGGCGTATCGGCCACGCCGAGATACAGCTTGGCGACTCAGTCATCATGCTTGCGGATGAACATCCCGAGAAAGAAATCTACAGCCCAAAGCATCTTGGTGGTTCAGCCGTAAGCATTATGTTTTATGTTGAGGACTGCGATTCTGTTTATCACCAAGCCTTATCTGCAGGCGCAAAAAGCATCCGAGAACCGGCCGACCAGTTCTACGGCGACCGCATGGCGGGGGTAGAAGATCCTTTCGGATTCCAATGGTGGATTGGAACGCATATCAAAGACGTTCCTATGGAAGAACTGCAGAAACCACAGTGAGGCTGCCATGACCGCCAACGACTTTCGCCGCCTTACGCTCAGCTTTCCGGAGACCGTGGAGGCCGAACACATGAATCACCCGGACTTCCGCGTGGCTGGCAAGATATTCGCCACGCTGTCTTATCCGGATACGACCTATGGAATGGTGAAACTCTCGCCGCTTGATCAGGATAAGTTTGTGCGAGAAGCACCCGAAGTTTTTACGCCAGTTCCAGGATACTGGGGCAAGAATGGCGCAACCCATGTGCATCTGAAAAAGGCCACGAAGAAGGCTTTACAGCCAGCTCTGGCCGCAGCCTGGCGGAACAGCGCGCCGAAACGACTTCTTAAGGAATCTATGCTAAAAAACAGTCGTTCGTGATGTTTCAATAGGAGCACTCAGAGTTTTTGCCGAACGCCCCGTAGCCAGTTCTGCGATGGACCTTCATTCCTGCGGGACTTTCGGCACCAGTTGCAGAAGTCGCTTCCATGTTTTCTGGTTGCGACGATGGCTTTTCTTCAGATCTTCAAGGATTCGCTCAAAATCTGAGTGTCCGCGCAGGTGGTTCCACGCTGGATTTTTCGCAAACCAGGGATAGTTTTCATTCCCCAGATAGATTGCGCGTCGGAGCCAGTGCAGGGCTTCGCTTTCATCGCCTTCGACAGCGAAGTAGGTCGCGAGACGATAGGCCATTTCGCTGTCGGCCTCGGCTGCAGAAATGGAGTCTTCCGTGATGAGGGAATTGGCACGCACGCGATCTCCCTCCTGCACGTAGCACATGGCAAGCGTCGGGTAAGCAATGCGCATGCTGTCGTCGTCACGAATAACAGCTTCAAGCATCTCAATTGCCTGCCGCAAATCTCCCAGGCGCATGTGTTGATACGCAACCGAAGTGCGCAGTAGTGGATGTCTGGGTTCAAGGGTCAGGCCTTTTTCCAGCTCTTCGCCCGCCAATTCAAGCTGATTTTGATATTGATAAACGCGCGCGCGATGGTTGTAGATCACCGGCGCATTTGACGGGTTCAACTTAAGCGACTGATTGAATTGGTCGAGCGCCTCTTCATAAACGCCGTCCAGTCGCAATGTAATACCTGCGACCATATGCACGTTCCAGTCGTTGGAAGCTGTACGCAATAAGTGTTCGATGCCATGCCGCGCACTCTCTTTTTCACCCCGTGAGAGCAACATGTACACGCGGTAAAGATTCGCCTCCACAGAACCCGGGTCGAGATCAAGCGCCTGATCAAGGGCGCGTCGCGCAGCCATCACGTGCATATGACCGCCGAATCCGTGGCGCACATATTGCAAATGCGTAATGCCCAGGCCGCTCCATGCAGGAGCGAACGCTGAATTGCTCTGCACAACGCGGTCGAAGAGTTCACGTGCACGATCAAGATCTACCTTGCTGCCGGTGCGCTGCATAAAAGACGAGAGCATGGCCCGTGCCTGCAGATATTCTTCGGAAATCTTTTCTGTGAGGGTGGTACGCGGCGCTCCGCTGCGTTCATTGGTCTGCGTAATCTGACCAATTCCCTGCAGCGATGCAAATACCTCATTGCAGATTTCCGTCTGCACCGCAACCAGATCGAACGAAAGCACGCTGATTGCTCCTCCGCCACTAACGCTTTGCCGGGAAACGTCGAGCAGTTGCCAGTTCAGATCAAAACCTTTTTCCGAACGAATAAAATTTCCAGTGAGCACCCACCGCACCAGCAGCTTCTGGCCAACTTCAAGCGGATCAAGCTGCGCAAGCGGAAGATGCATGAGAGCGCTCGTCGGTCTGACGACGAGAGATGACATGCGCGAAATTCTTGCGGCGATGGCATCGGCTAAAGCGAATCCGTAGAGAGCTGCTACTTCCGATGGGCCGAAATTCTTAAAGGGCAATACGACAATCGTATTCTGCTTTGCCTGCGTATCCGCCGACTCACGAAAACGCTCGGCCAGCATGGACAGCAGACCGGTTGTCCGCTTCTCATCCCCGGGCGCAGAAACAGGCAAATGCGCTGCTGCTTCACCGGGAATGATGCCCGTTTCGATCTGCAATGCCTTCATAATGGTCTTCAACGCTTCGCGGACATCGGCGGCGCTCGCATAGCGCTCAGCAGGATTCTTTTCGAGACAGCGCAGAATCACCGAGCTAAGCTCGGGCGGCACATCTGGACAGCATTGGTTAAGAGGTGGCGGATCGACAAACTGAATGGCTCGAATGCTTTGAAACTCATCGGCATCAGGGCGTGCAAAAGGATGACGTCCGCTGACCAGTTCATACACGATTACGCCGAGCGCCCAGATATCGCTTTGCACGCTGCTCTGCCCGGTCACGAATTGCTCAGGGGCCATATAGGCGATCGTCCCACCACGCGCTGTATAAGTTGCCGCAACAGGCCCGGCTTTACGCCGCGACGATTTCGAAGGATCGAACTCCGCTTCCTCTGGATTCAAGCGTCGCGCGAGGCCGAAATCCAGGATCTTCACCAGTCCGCCGTCGGTCAGAATTGCATTCGCCGGTTTCAAATCACGGTGGAAAATACCCAGGCCATGTGCCGCGCTCAGGCCATCAGCAATTTGAATACCGACGGAAAGCACAAGCTGTATGCTTGCCGGTCCCTTGGAAATGATCTTGTCCAGAGACTGCCCCGGCACATACTGCATGACGATGTAAGCTTCTTCACCCTCTTCGCCAACTTCGTAGATGGCGCAGACGTTTGGGTGCTCAATGGCGGAGGCCATGCGAGCCTCGCGCAGCACGGTCGTCCGCATTTGCTCCAAGGTCAATGCGCCACGCTTCAGGATCTTGAGAACTACCGGCCGCATCAGCAGCGTATCGTTGGCTAGGTAAACGATCCCGCTGCCGCCCGCTCCCAGCCGCCGAACCAGCTCATAATGCTCAATCGTGCGATGCTTCATCTATAGCTAGTGTAGCGGCTTGAACATTTTGGGAGCATAAAAGAACGGGCATTTTCTATCTTCCAATTCAAACTGAAACACGGACCATATCCGGCATCTATTCAGACTGTGAAATTGATACGTTCGACAGATTTCATGTTGTTGAAGTGGTGGATACTCATTGCGGAATTGCAGGGATCAATGCCCCATACCACGGCCACCAAGTGGTCGGTTTGTTCCCTCAATTGGTTTGCCTGCTGCGCGCCTGTCGCTCGTACGCCCGAGTAAAAACATTGCCAGCCCGAAAACCAGCATCACCGCACCCCAGATAAGGTTAATATTCATACCCGCCGAGCGTTCATAGATGGCGCTGCCTCGTGTGAATAATCCAAAGAGGGCCATCATTGCGCCCACGATCAGGAACATCAATCCCATGGGAATTCGCAGATCAAGATTCATTCTCGTTCACCCCTCTGTTCGTTAACGGAAGATCAGGTTCAGTGCGATAAGCATCGCAATCAGGCCAACAGCAATTATTTTAGGACGCGCATACCAAGCCATATGATGCTCGACCGGTTTGGGCGTTAGTGAATACACCAGTCCTACAAGTTCACTCTCCTCGCGTGGTTTCGTCATGAGGCTGATAATGACCGTCAAAATGAAGTTGGTAGAGAATGCCCAGATCGCTGTCCAGAAATTCTGTGCCATTTGGCTCGGATACGAGTGCAAAACTGTAATCCACCCACCGTGGATACCAGGGCGCGCGTCGGCGGGCAATGTAAGTCCATGATGCACAACCGCTGCCACGGTGCCACTCACCAGGCCAGTAAAAGCTGCATGCCCAGTGGTTCGCTTCCAGAACATGCCAAGCAGGAAAGTTGCAAACAGAGGCGCATTCACGAATGAAAACACAAGCTGCAGCGTATCCATGATGTTGTTGAACGATGTCGCCGCATATGCCGTCGCCATTGACAGCAAAATTCCGCCGACCGTCGCCCATCGACCCATTTTCAAATAGTGCGAATCGCTTGCATTTTTATGGATGTAAGACTGATAGAGATCATAGGTCCAGACGGTATTGAAAGCCGTCACATTTCCCGCCATACCGGACATGAAACTCGCCAGCAATGCCGTTAATCCCAGCCCGAGAATTCCCGTGGGAAAGAAGTGCAACAACATATTGGGAATAGCAAGGTCATAATCGAGCAGCGGAGTGCCGCGCTCGTCAGTCATGACCCTGCCGGTGACGGGATTCACCTTGGGTGGAATCAACCCTCTGCTGTATTTTGCTGGATCGGATAGATCATTTGTCGTCGCCGCGGAGGCATTCAGCGCCGGAGCCGACTGCATCATGGCATGTTGTGTTATTGCAGGCGTAGCAACAGCGATCAGACCGGGCAGAATCACCAGAAATGGAAAGAACATCTTCGGAACAGCCGCAATCAATGGGACGCGCCGTGCAGACTCTTCCGAATCCGATGCCATCGCCGTCTGGATCACAAGAAAGTCCGTGCACCAGTAACCGAAAGAAAGGACGAATGCGAGCCCCATCGACAGCCCGAACCACTCCACGCCCAACGGATTATTTTGAGCGTTGGTCATGCCGCGCCACGAATGCGTGTAGGCCACTGGCAAAGCAGCTTTCAGACCGCTCCATCCTCCGACATTCTTTAAGCCGATCCAAACCAGCGGCAAAAATCCCGCAACAATCAGGAAAAACTGCAACACCTCGTTGTAGATGGCGCTGGTGAGGCCGCCAAGGAAAATATAGCCAAGAACGATGGCTGCCGAAATGACAATGGCGAGGTGGAAGATCCAGCCTAAAGGTAGACCAAACTTGAGAAACAGCGAATCGAAGATATGCAGCGTCTGGATGAGCCGCGCCATGGCGTACATAGAGATGCCGGAAGAAAATACGGTCATTACGGCAAATGAGCATGCGTTATAAGCTCGGGTCTTTTCATCAAAGCGCAGGCGCAAAAATTCAGGCACCGAGCGCGCCTTTGATCCGTAATAAAAAGGCATCATGAAGACGCCGACAAAGATCATCGCAGGAATGGCGCCGATCCAATAAAAATGGCTCGTAGCAATACCATATTTCGCGCCTGAAGCACCCATGCCAATCACTTCCTGCGCGCCCAGGTTGGCAGAGATGAAAGCCAGCCCGCAAATCCAGGCTGGCAGTGAGCGCCCGGCCTGGAAGAAATCTTTGCTCGTCTTCATAAATCGCTTGAGTGCGAAGCCAATACCCAGCACAAAAGCGAAATACAGAAGCATGATGAGCCAGTCGATAATTGTCAGGTTCACGTTGCTCTGTTACATCCCTTCCCTCAAAAATAACCGCCGACAACGCCTGCGAATCCAACCAGCGCATGCGCTAGCCGCAAGGCCAATGTCCAAACTGAAGTTGGTTACCGAAAATGTGGTCTCAAGGAATGTCTACGGACCCAACTCTCTAACGCAATGTACGCGTTTTCATTGCGAACGTCCAGAGAAGAAGTGCCCTACGCTCGTCTGAATTGACGGCGTTGAGCAGGTGGCGAGTCCGTGTCGGTCGCCCAAGGCTGATATCCACGCATAGATCTTGGTAAAAGCAGGCATGTTCAGATCCCCGAGCAATCTATCGCATCCTTTACTTTGGTTCACCCAAGACTGGCTCGGACGATTTCAGATGTCGTTCAAAGAAATTGGCACTGGCCGAATACGCAGCAATCCAGTCCCGATGCAATAAAAAGTCGTGTATCTCATCCGGAAAAATGAGCTCCTCTACATCCACTTTTTGCTTGCGAAGAGCCTCAGCCAACTGTACCGTCTGCGAAAATACGACATTGCGATCGTCGTCTCCCTGGATGAGCAACACCGGCGAGCGCCATGTGCTGACGGACGACAGCGGAGATGAATTCCAGGCGGTGCGGGCTGCTTCCGGATCGGCGGATGGATCGTACGCTGGGAGCCCGTTGCCAAATTCCAGATTCCAGTCGTGCACGCCATGCATGTCGGCTCCAGCAGCGAACATGTCAGAGGCCCGCGCGAGTGCAAGCGCTGTAAGGTAGCCTCCGTAGCTGCCTCCCCAGACACCGATGCGCGCTGCATCCACATCGGGGCGGCTGCGTAAATACAAACCTGCTCCGAGCACATCGTTGAACTCGCTTGCGCCGGTTGCCCCATAATTCAGCGCTTCGCGAAATTCTTCTCCATACCCAATGCCGCTGCGATAATTCACCGACAACACAATGTATCCCAAGCTCGCAAGATATTGGTTCATTCCGTAGGCGTTTGAGTAATACTCCATCGGGTGCCAGCCGAGCATCATCTGGCGCCTCGATCCGCCATGAAAGAAGACTAAGGCGGGATGACGATGACCGTCGGTGACAGTCTTTGGCAGAAAGAGCTGTCCGTGAATGCGCATTCCATCGGCTGAAGACAAGATCACTTGCTGTGGCAAGACAAAACTTGCGGATGGAAATGCTGACGGAAGCGCCTGGTGTGCAAGATCCTGCAACTCACCGCTGGCGCGAATCACTGCGGGGCGGATCGGTACGCGAGCATCCGAGCGCAAGACAGCGACAGTCTTGCCATCGCTGGAAAACACCGGAGCCGTCTCGATTCCTTCACCGTGTGTCAGTTCGACCATACGACGGGTTGCAAACTCCATCTCCCAGACATGCCTGCGGTCAATATCGTTCTGGTTAGAGGAAAAGACAATATTCTTGCCGTCCAGGCTACTTGCAACACTGTCGATTTCAAATTCGCCCGGAGTCAGTTTCCTGGCTTCGCCGCTTCCAACGGAATATAAATGCAACCAGCCATCACCCTCCCACGGAAAGATGACTGAGGCATTGTCAGCCCAAATGAGTTGGCTCTTGCCTTGCACCTGGTGAAAGACACTGCCTTGTCCTTCCCTTGCGCGCCATATCTCACGCCCCTTACCGCTCTCCATATCTGCTACGCGAATCGACCATGGCAGCCCGGTCCGCTTTGGGCCAAAGAGAACATCGCGTTTACTGTAAGGAATGCGTACAAAGGCCACGCTCTTACTATCCGGGGACCAGGCAGGATAGCCATCGTGGTCTGTTCCAGGATCGAGATATCGGAGTATCTTCGTCTCCGGTGAGTACACTCCGATAAAACTATGATCTCCACGGTCGCTGACAAACGCGAGCGCTTTACCATCCGGCGACCAGAGCAGCGACGACGGATTGCCTCGTGTATGCAATATCTGCTCCGGCTTTGCGCTGGCATCCTTCCACGAAATTGTCCAGATTTGATCTTTCAGCAGGTAGGCAAGTGTGTCTCCGGTTGGCGACACTGCGGGAGCACGTCCCTCTGCCAGCCTGCGCGGTTCGCCACCATGCGATGAAATGATCCAGATTTGCTGGTCCACGCCCCCAGAAAGCAACGCGGGATTTGGGGCAGGCCTCTCCGGAAATTCGAAATCTCCGCCACGCACGTAAACAATTGACTCAGCATCCGGCGTCCACGAGATATCTCCAATTTCGACACCGTCGTCCTCAGTAAACTTCGTTATCTGGCTTGCGCTATAGGACTCACCGTCACTACTCTTCGTCGCAACCCAGAGATTGCGCCGCCCCTCCAGGTTCGTAACCCAGCCGAAGGCTTCCTTGCCAGGCGCGGCAGTCAATTGCGAACTGAAGGGGGCGCTTAATGCTTCTTTGATCGTAAAGCTCTGCGCGTACAGCAAGGATGAGATGAAACACGACGACCACAAAAAGAGCCTGCCTGCACGAGTCATTTAAAGGATTCTCCGGAAATTCGGATGATACATGAGTCCAGTTTTTCGCCTTACTGGAACGCGGAATCGCTTATGAATATAGCCATACAGATGCTCTATTCCAACAGCTTCGCTGCGTTCATGGTTTACCATAGCTCTTAAACCCAAGGTTCGCGCTGGCATGAATGCGAGAAAGCGTGTGCCTCATCCCAGCTTTTTCGAGACAGACTGCCAACGATGCGAACACTCATTACAGGCGCAGCAGGATTTTTAGGCTCTCATCTGACGGATGCACTCTTGGCAGATGGGTGTTCCGTTATAGGTGTCGATAATTTGTGCACGGGCACACATGAGAATCTGAAGCATCTGCGGTCGGAACCGCGCTTTGAGTTTCATGAACACGATATCTGCCGTCCTTTTGATTTCGGAAAAGTGGACTACGTTTTCAATTTCGCTTCCCCGGCCAGCCCCGAGGACTACACTCGCCTGGGAATTGAGACACTTGAAGTTGGCTCCTCTGGCACTAGAAATGCGCTCGACGTTGCGCATCGATATCAGGCTAAGTTTCTTCATGCCTCCACATCCGAGTGCTATGGCGACCCGGCCGTCCATCCGCAACGAGAAGACTACTGGGGAAATGTCAATCCAATCGGCCCGCGGTCTGTTTACGACGAGGCCAAGCGATTTTCGGAATCTCTGGTCATGGCTTATTACCGCTACCGGAAGGTCGATACACGGCTCGTCCGCATCTTCAATACTTACGGACCACGCCTGCAGGCCAACGACGGACGGGTCATTTCCAACTTTATGGTGCAGGCGCTGCAGGGACACGATCTGACCGTATATGGTTCGGGAAGCCAGACACGTAGTTTCTGCTATGTCTCCGATGAAATTGACGGCTTTCTTCGTTTGTCGCGCTCAGACGTGCACCTCCCGGTAAATATCGGGAATCCGAACGAGTGGACTATTCTTGATTGCGCGCAAGCGGTGCTTCGTGTCACCGGTTCAAAGAGCAAGATTGTGTTTAAGTCGTTGCCCATCGATGATCCGATGCAGCGTCAACCAGACATCACTCGTGCCAAACAATTGCTTGGATGGGACCCGAAAATCGACCTCGAAACCGGCCTCAAGCTCAGCCTTGATTATTTCCGGTCAAACATAACCATCCCTGCGTCGACAGATAAGTAGGCGACTTTCAGGTGATGGGTAAACAGCGAATCTTCCGCAATTGTGAAAAGCCGGAGATTTGGCAAAAATTATGGCTTAGTGGATCGGGCAACCAGCCTCGCCGCTGACACATCAAATCGTGGAAGTGAAGCTCTCCCCAGAAAACGTTTTATGTCAATAGCGGCGATTCTTTTGGTTGATGACAATCCCGTGCAGGCAGCGACACGGAAAGCAATACTTACCCATGCAGGGAATAGCGTTTCGATGGCCACGGATGCCCAACAAGCACTCCACTTGCTTGCAAATCCCGATTTCGCCAAAGAGGTGAAATTAGTGATTACCGATCATTTAATGCCT
>DATHQH010000238.1:0-6875 GCA_035482895.1 Alloacidobacterium sp.
TGCGTGGCCCTATATCGCAGGTGGATCGATCATCGCCGTCAATGTGCTGATCATGATCGCCGTCTGCCTGGAAATCCATTCCTATTGGTGGTCGCATATTTCCGCGAACCTGCAATGGAGTGAGTTCAGAGAGCGCCGGATGTATACGCAATTTACCTACTCAGCGTGGTCCATGATTTTCGGTGGGGCTTTGCTTACCGTTGGGTTCTGGAAGAAGTCAGCATTCCTGCGTTGGCAGGCTCTGATTCTGCTCGCTGGCAGCATTGGCAAGGTGTTTCTCGTGGATACGAGCCAGCTGAGCGAAGGGTATCGCATTCTCAGCTTCCTCGGTCTCGGGGCCCTGCTGCTTACTGTCAGCTTTGCTTATCAGCGCGATTGGCTGAATCTACGCAGGCAGGGGAAGGGCGTTGCATGAACGCCCGGCTTTTAGCGCCGCTGCTACTTCTGTTCATCGCGCAGCCCGAGCAGCGCTATTTCCGCTACGAGCGTCCGATCACAGGCATACAAACGCAACCAAAGCAGACCTGTGTTGCTTTGGATGTGACTGCGTTTGCGCATGCGTCCGCCGATCTGGCCGATCTGCGTCTTTATCGCGATGCGCAGGAAACGCCGTATGCTTTGCGCATTGCCGCTCCCACCGCTACAGGACAAAGCCACGTCGAGCCGCTCAATCTCGGCAGCCGCAATGGCAACGTCGTTTTCGACGCCGAGATGCCGGAAGGCAATTACAGCACAGTTGAGCTCGATCTACAGGGAAGGGGCTTCATCGCCACGGTGGACGTCTCCGGCAGCCAGGCACAGGACGGAAGCAGCGCAACGGAGCTTGGTTCCTACACGGTCTTCGACCTGACAAATCAAAAGTTAGGCCGCAGTATGCTCCTGCATCTGCCAGTTTCTGATTTTCGCTACCTGCACTTTAAAATCGGCAGCCCGGTCAGGCGGGAAGACGTGGCAGGGCTTTCAGTCGAGCGCGAACCTCTTGAGCCCGCCCAATACCTGACGCTCGCAGAATCAAGCCAGATTTTGCAGCAGGGACGCAGCTCTGTCGTCGAGTTTACTGTGCCTGCGAACGTTCCGGTAGAAAGGATCGAATTTGTCCTCGCGAACGGTGCGTCAAACTTCAGCCGCAGCGTGAGCATTGCAGTTACCTCGACGCCGGGCCGTAAAACGTCAGAGCAAGGCGCGCGATTTGACGGAGAAATTCGACGGGTGCACGGGATGCACACAGGCCGCCGTATCGATGATGAACAGCTCGCCATCGAAATCGGAAAGTCAGGCTCACAAGCGTCTTCCACATGGACTGTGACCATTGATAATGGCGATGATGTCCCGCTTGCATTGAAGGCTGTGCGGCTGCAGATGGCGAGACGAAATCTCTGCTTCAACGCCGCACCCGGAGGAAATTACTCGCTCTATTACGGAGATGCAGCGCTCCGTGCGCCACACTATGATTACGCCAGCCTCTTCCAGCCGGACAAAGAGGCAGCGGAAGCAACGCTTGGCGCGGAGCAGGTGAATGCGCGATTCGTGCCTCGTCCCGATGAGCGTCCATTCACGGAAAGACATCCGGCACTCTTATGGGTCGCTCTTGTTTGTGTTGTTGCAGTGCTGGGTGGCGTTGCGCTACGAACGGCAAAACAAATGCGACCATAACGGCGCTCTGTCTGATTTTCTCTAACGTATCGCCTGCTCGACCTCGTTCAGCCAATCCGGTGGTTTAAGAATCTCGCGCGGCTTGGAGCCTTCAGCGGGACCGACAATGCCATCGCGCTCCATCATATCGATCAGGTGCGCAGCGCGTCCGTAACCGATGCGCAGACGGCGCTGCAGCAGGGAAGTAGAGGCCTTGCCGAACTCCATCACCAGCCGAACCGCATCTTCGAAGAGTTCGTCGTCGGCATCGTCGCCGTCGGCGCTCATATCGAGCTCGCGGCCCTTGTCATCCTTCGGCGATTCAAGGAAGCCCTGTACGTATTCGGCGTCTCCCTGCTTCTTCCAGAAATCTGTAACTGCCGCGATTTCCTTTTCTGTAACGAACGGTGCGTGGACCCGTTGCAGCCGCGATGTTCCCGGCGGAAGAAAGAGCATATCGCCGCGTCCGAGCAGTGATTCCGCGCCGTTCGAATCGAGAATCGTGCGCGAATCAACCTTCGTCGCCAATCGGAACGACATGCGCGTCGGCACGTTGGCCTTGATGAGGCCGGTAATGACATCGACCGAAGGCCGCTGCGTTGCCAGCACCAGGTGAATGCCAACCGCGCGCGCCATCTGCGCCAGCCGCGTAACGGATTCTTCGACGTTCGCCTTGTCCAGCATCATCAGATCGGCCAGCTCGTCGATGATGATGACGATATACGGCAGCGGCTTTTCCTCTTCCTGATCGTCGAAGAGGCTTGGCGTGCCATTCTCAAAGAGCTTGTTGTACTGGTCGATATTGCGCACGCTGCGCGAGGCCAGCAGCTTCAGTCGGCGCTCCATCTCACGGACGGCGTTGCGCAGTGCGTTGGCGGCCAGCTTCGGTTCGGTAATGATCGGCGTAAACAGATGCGGAATGCCTTCGTACATGCCGAGCTCGACACGCTTTGGATCGACAAGGATCATGCGCACCTGCTCAGGCGTTGCCTTGTAAAGCACCGACATGATCATCGCGTTGATCGCAACCGATTTACCGCTGCCTGTTGAACCTGCGATCAGAACGTGCGGCATCGTCGCCAGATCGGCAGTGACGATGCGCCCGTTGATGTCCTTGCCCATGGCCAGCGTCAGCCTGCTCTTCGAGTGGCCGAAGTTCTCTGCCTCGATCACATCGCGCAGCCAGATGGTCTCACGTGTATGATTCGGCACCTGGATACCGACCGTGCTCTTGCCCGCCATGCGCTCGATGAGAATGCTCTCGGCGCGCATCGCAAGGCACAGGTCCTCAGAGAGTCCGGTGACGCGGCTGTACTTCACACCGGCCTCAGGCCGAAACTCAAAGGTTGTAACCACCGGACCGGGATTGATCTGCACCACCTGCCCGGTCACGTCAAACTCGGCGCATTTTTCTACCAGTACCTGCGCCTCGGTGCGCAATTCTTCTTCACGGACGACCTGCGACTCTTCGCTGCGGTGCAGCAGGGTGCTTGGAGGCAGACGGAAGCCGTTATGCGATTTGGGAGCCACGGTTACCTTGTGCACTTCAGCATCTGCGCGCTCCTTGACGGCGATACTCGGTGGCGGCTCCGGCTCGGGTTCAGGATCGGGCACTGTGGCGCGCGGCATCTGCTCCCAAACGCTCTTCTGCGGAACAGGTTCGGAAAGTAGCTCGGCAAATCCTCCCTGACGGTGTGCCGGAACCGCTTCCTCTTCCTCCGCAGCATCGGGCTGCTGTTTGAAGTGAAGCTTTTCCTGCTTGGCCGTTACCTTGCGAGCCCTGAGGAGTTCTTTCTCACGTTCGGCTTCAGCGCGCGCCATTTTCTTCTGTTCACGGGCGCGGGCGCGGGATTGCCGCCAGTTCGCCCAGCGGTCGCGCCACGCAAGCACAAAGGCAAAGCGAATGGAGAGCCATTCACGGGCTGTGTTGAAGCTGAAGGTGGTTGAAAGGTAGATTGCTACCGCAACCATGGCGATCGTGAAGATGCAGGCGCCGGGAAAATTCAGATAGTGCACCAGCGAATCGACCACGAGGCGGCCCGTTAGTCCCTCAATGGGCAGGCTGCCTGAAAAGTGCAGGTGCCCTGGGAGCAATCCAAAAATTGCCGGAACGAAGAGAAGGGTGAGCATTGCGCCCACCGCCTTGGCCCCCGGGGAGCCTGCGGGCAAGGATCGCATCCAGGTCCAGCCCAGGACGGCCAGCAGCAAAGGGATGCAAAAGGCTGCTACGCCTTCCAGTTGCAGCAGCAGGTCGCTTATGCAGGCACCGATGATCCCGATCCAGTTCTCCGGACGGGCAGCCGTACCCGAAACCGTATTGAACGACGGGTCGGTTGGATGGTAGGAAGCGAGAGAGAGAAGAAGGAGGCCAGCAACAACCAGCACCAGGAGCCCAATCAGCTCATTCAGGCGACGGTTGCGCGTTGGCGTGAGAACCAGTTTGAGGGGTTTCATTTGAGGCACAAGTAGGCATTGCCGAAATACACGGCCACACCGTTCCGAACCCCCAGAGCAGTTCCATTATCCCAGAAGCCGGCATCTGTTTCCGAGAAAAAGCGCGGAGGAACCCAATCAGGAACAGGGAGGGTAGTGTAAGAGCATGGGACGGGCTTAAGTCCGCCCCTGTTCGCTAAGTCTATGAACCAGCCAGTCTTGCGCCAAATACCAGCAACAGAATGCCCAAAATGATCCGGTAGATGGCAAAGGGTGCAAATCCGTTCTTGCGCACCCATTGCAGGAACCACTCCACGACGCCCAGCGCCACAATGAAGGAGACGACAAATCCAATCGTAAGCACGATCCAGCCGTGTCCTGTCATCACCAGCGGCGCAATGGCGTCCGCTCCTTCCACATGCTTTGGATGAAGCGTCTTAAGCAGATCGTAGCCTGTGGCCGCAATCATGGTCGGAATGGATACGAGAAAACTGAATTCGAGCGCGGCTGGACGGGACATACCCACAATCTGCCCGGCGGCAATGGTCGACATCGAACGCGATGTGCCTGGAAAAACAGCTGATAATACCTGGCACAAGCCAATCCAGATCGCCTGTCCGAGAGACATTTGCTCGACATGCTTGGTCGTTGGTTCGCTGCGTGAACTCCATGCATCCACGACCCACATCACCACGCCGCCAATCAGCAACGACCAGGCCATGACCTTCAGGCTCTCCAGATGCTTGCCGATCGTCTTTGTCAGCAGGAAGGCCGGCCCCGCGGTGCAGACAAACGCCACCATCGTCAGCGTCAGCGGATGGTTCCAGACGGTGCGGTCATGCTCCTCACCCTCAGGGAAGGTGCGCAGAAATTCGATAATGCGCCCGGTAAAGACCAGCATCAGCGCCAGAATGGCACCCAGCTGGATGACGATGGTATACATCTTCCAGTATGGATCGGTGAGGTTGATACGCAGCAGTGCTTCGCTGATGCGCAAGTGAGCCGTCGAGCTAACCGGCAGAAATTCCGTCAAACCCTCCACAACGCCAAGCACTACAGAAATAATGTAATCGTTCAAAAAGCCTCCGGCGAATCCTGATCTCGTTCAAATTTTGTCCTCCCGACCGGAGCGTGGAAGCGCGAAACGGCGGGACTGCAGTGATGCATGTCAATAACTCAATCCTGATGCACAATCGTTTCAGAGCAACTGGCGCGAAGCGCGATTGTCTGGACGACAAGTCCTACTCCCGGTCGCTGCCGTAGATTGGAATCTGCTGCTCCATCTTGTATATCAGACCTGCCGCGCGCGCCGCATACTCACTCTCGGCATACTTCGTCTCCAACCGTGTCGCCAGGTCTTTGGCATGTGCACGCGATTCGTCTGCGTGCTTGTCATCGTTATCTGACTGGTACATGTCTCCAGCGGAGGCTTCGCGCCACGCGGCCTGATAGAGGGCCTGCGCAGCTTTCGGTGATTCCGGATGCTCATCGGCGTATTTTGTAAAAAACCCGGCCTCTTTTTCCGGACACTTCTCCGATCCCTGCCAGTCGCCGCAAATCTTATTGTCGATCATGTCGAAGGCGGCAAGGTCCGCCCATTTCGTATGCGGATAGAGCTTCTGGATCTTCTTCATCTCGGTCTCGTCCATCTGTTCGCGCAGGTAATTCTCTTTTTCATGTGCCGAGGGCCGCGAGAAAGAATCAGATTTTTGCAGCTGCCAGCGGATATCGGCAGCGCGCCACATGGCTTCTGCCGCGCGCGGCGACTGCGGGAAGAGATCGACGACCATGCGATAGAGCCGCCGCGCGCTCTGGGCTGCATCGGGCGGCGGATGCGGCTGACTGGCCTGAATTTCTGTGCTCACCGCCTCACCAAATAGAATTTCATCGCCCTTCGGCGTCTCGGCCGTCACGACGCCTTTATCGAGTATCCAGCCCGAAATCGGCTGAGCATTCGTCTCGTTGCCGAAAACTGGCACATCTGCTTCATTCACCACTTCCACATCGGTGTTGGCAAAGACGCGCAGCCATTTGCCGCTGTGCTCAGCGACGATCAGCTCGCGCCCCGGTGTCACGGAGCTCACCTTGTCAGCTGATTCGTCCGCCTGCACGTAGAGATTCGCTACATGCACAACCGTGGCTTTCGACCCGTGAGGTACGTTTTTCTGGGTCCGTGCGATTGGCGCGGTGATCAGAAGAATGGCAGAGAAAGCAAGGATTCGTTTTTGCATCACAGTTGTCTGACGATTTTCAATATCCATCGGTTTAAGCCTCAAAGCAGTACGGCATTGGAGCCAGTTACAAACTTGCCGAAGCGGGCAAGAACTTGTCATCCTGAGCGGAGCGAAGGATCTGCCTTTTCCTGCAGCTCCCGCGCGGCCAATCGTTCAAAGAGCCGGTCCAGCGCCTGCTCCGGGCTTTCGCAGATGCCCGTGTGCACAGGCGACACCTGGATGATCGTGCTGCGCGGGGAAACCAGCCAGTGAAAACGCTCGCGCAGGCTGAGTCTGGCAATCGGCCCGGCGGAAGGGTCGCCGGCGCTGATTCTGGGAAACGCCTCAAGATGTTGCTGCACCAGATCTACATCGATTTCTGGCCAGAGCGCCTTGAGCCGCTCGTCATCGACATGCACCCGGGCGGCGAGAAAATTCCGCTCCAGGCAGAAGACAATCACCCCGGCGTTCACGAATTCCTCGCGCTCGACGCGGGGAACAACGCGAATCACCGCGTAATCAAACGAGCTCTGCGCGGGCACGGATTGCCTCCTGGACAAAGTTCGCTGAAGCGTTCAGACGCTGGGTGAAGTAATC
>DATHQH010000239.1:0-6514 GCA_035482895.1 Alloacidobacterium sp.
GAGAATGCTGATGGCGGCATTCGTCACGACGCCGAAAAGTATGAGCGTGATGCCAAAGGCCAGAACAATAGGCCATGCAGTCGGCGCCGGCAGATGTATGGTCTCGCCGTGCGAGCTCGAAGGATCGGAATGACCGTGCGCTTCCATAATGTTTCTCTCTAACGACCGATGACGTAAACGACGGTGAAGACAATGATCCAGACACCATCGACAAAGTGCCAGTACAACGCCAGGATCTGAATGCGTTCGGCGTGTTCTTGGCGCACGTGGCCGGTGATGGTGAGAATGAGCACCAGCAGCAAGGCGCTCAAACCGATAATCACGTGCGAAGCATGCAGGCCGACCAGCGAGTAGAACGTGGTGCCGAAGAGATTGGTGCTGATGGTCAGCCCGTCCTCGTAGATCAGCTTGTGCCACTCCACGCCTGTTCCGACGAGGAAGATGGCGCCTAACACGAAAGTCAGCGCCCACCACAGGCCGAACTTTCGTATCTGGCCATGCTCAATCGCGCGCTCAGAGAGCCAGATCGTAAGGCTGCTCGAAAGCAGGCAGATGCTGTTGAAGAGCGGCACTTCAAGCACCTGTTGCGGCAGGGGACCGTAAGTGCTCTTGCCAATGTTGTAGATATAAGCCACTACAAAAATAGTGAAGATGGCCGACTCGGCAATAATGACGCAGAACATCGCGACGCGACCCTTTGAGGGCTGCACCCACGGCTGTCCCGCTCCTGAATGTGTGACTGCTACAGTGCTCATCGCGTCAGAGCCTCACTCGTACTTCCAATCCGGGTCGTCCGGATGTTTCAAGTCCCATAAGGGACGACGGCTGCTCACTTCCGGGTCAGTCGCAAAGTTGTAAACCGGCGGCGGGGAGGGTATGGACCACTCAAGCGTCCACGCATCCCACGGATCGTTTCCCGCAGGCTTTCCTTTGAAATAAGACCAGATAAGATTTACCGCAAAAATCAGCACGGCAACTGCTTGAATCAGTCCACCGATGGAAACAATCATGTTCAGTGTTCCCCAGCCGCGATCTGCCTCGTAGGTATAGATGGATCGCGGCATCCCCAGCAGACCGGGAATGTGCATGATATCGAAGGTGATGTGGAAGCCTATGAGGAAGAGCCAGAAATGCCACTTGCCCAGCTTTTCGCTGAGCATGCGCCCGGTCACTTTGGGATACCAGTAGTAGATGCCCGCAAAAATACAGAAGACGATTGCCCCTACAAGAATGTAGTGAAAATGCGCAATCACAAAATAGGAATTATGTAACTGCCAGTTCCAGGGCGCCACCGCCAGCATGATGCCGGTAAGACCGGCAAGGAGGAACTGACAGAGGAACGCGGTGCAGAAAAGCATGGGCGTGGCGAAGCGAATCTTGCCGCCCCACATGGTGGCCAGCCAGTTGAAGATCTTGATCCCCGTCGGAATGCCTACCAACATGGTGGAAAGAACGAAGAACGCATTGCCCACCGAGGTCATTCCAATGGTGAACATGTGGTGAGCCCATACGCCAAGACTCACGAATGCAATGCCTACAGAAGCGGAAACCATGGCCGGGTAGCCAAAGATCGCCTTACGTGAGAAGACGGGGATAACTTCATTGGCGATGGCGAATGCGGGCAATACCAGCACATATACCTCCGGATGCCCAAAGATCCAGAAGAAGTGCGCCCAAATCACTGCCGAGCCGCCTGCCTGCGTGTCAAAAAAATGTCCACCGAGATAGCGATCGATCAGGAGCATGATCTGGGCGGCGGTCAGCGGGGTAATCGTGATGAGAGCCAGGCCCGAGGCGACCACCATCACCCAGACGAGTAACGGCAGCCGCATCAGGGTCATGCCTTTGCAGCGCATGCAGAATGCCGTAGCGATCACATTTACGGAAGCTCCGATGGTGCCGAAGCCGGTGACGATCAATGAGAGTGCCCAATAATCGGGGCCGTGACCCGGCGAGAATGCGCGTTGGGTGAGAGGCGCATAGGCCCACCACATCGTATCTGGTGCATTGCCCGCGCCATAAAGTCCGCCCCCGCCGATGAAGCTGTAATAGAGGAACAGACCGCCAAAGAAAGTCATCCAGAAGCTGAACGCGTTGAGCCGGGGAAAGGCCATATCGCGAGCGCCGATCATCAAGGGGACCAGATAGTTCGCGAATCCAAAGATATAGGTCATGCCCACCAGGAACACCATCGTCGTTCCATGCATGGTGAAGAGCCGGTTGAAGACCTGCGGCGAGAGGACGTGCAGGTTTGGCTGTATCAACTGGATGCGGAGGGCAATGGCTTCTGCTCCACCGACCAGGAGAAAGAAGATGGAGTAAACCATGTAGAGAATGCCGAGCTTTTTGTGATCGACCGTCACCACCCAGCTATTCAGCCACTCCAGGATGGCCGCCTGTGACCATCGCCGGGGAGTCGTCTCCAGCGAGCCGGGAAGCGGATAGGTTGAATCTGCCATAATCCGTTGCGCTCCTAATAAAGCTAGCGAAGAGTCGACAGGTATGCCGTAACCTGATCGAGCTGCTGGTCGTTTAACTGCATCGCGGGCATCAGGGAACCTTCTTTGAAGGTGTCCGGGTGCCTGATCCACTCGCGAAGATTCTCCCTGGTGTTGTCCATTGCGCCGGAGGCCAGCGTGTCGCGGCTCATCAAGTGTGTCAGGTCAGGGCCGAACCGACCTGTCGCTGCCGTTCCCACAATGGTGTGGCAATTCATGCATGCCTGTGTCTCAAAAACATGACGACCCGTGGCAACCTTCTCATCCATTACCGCCTGCTGCTGTTGGTTCTTGACCCATGCTGCGAAATCTTCAGGTGTCTGGACGTAGACGCGCAGCAGCATTTTTGCGTGTTCCACGCCGCAGAATTGCGCACATTGCCCGACATACATGCCCGGATGCTGCGGATCAATCCAAAGCTGGTTAACATTGTTGGGGATCAGATCGATCTTTCCCGCCAGTTGCGGTACCCAGAAGCTGTGCATCACATCCGCAGATAACAACGTGAGGAAAGTGGGTGTGGGCGACTGCGGATTGCTCAGCGGCACATGCAATTCATCCACGGCGTGAATACCAAGCGTCGGATAATTGAATTCCCACCAGTACTGATGGCCGACGACGGTCACAGAGAGGGCGGCTTTCGGCTTGGGTGCATCCTGAATCGCGAAGATCATGCGTGCCGTGGTCAGAAAAAGAACCACGACAATCAGTACGGGAATGACAGTCCAGGCCAACTCCACCTGCGTCGATCCATAGATCTGTGCCGGCTCACTGGTATCGTCCTCGCCACGCTGTCGATAGCGAAAGATCACATAGGCAAGCAGTCCGGCGACGACGACGAAAATCATCCCGGTAATCGACAGGACGAAGAGCGACAATTCGTAGATTGAATGTGCGGGCGTCGATGCCGGAGCGAAGATGCTCGGTGTAGATCGCGGCCCGGCTGCGAAGCTGACATGCCAGGCGAAAAACATCCAAAGCAAGAGCCAACTCTTGGCAGACAACGTAACGCACCTAAGACACTTTGCAAGCATCGATTCCCGACTTCCTTCACCGTGCCATGACGGCAGTTAGGCTAGAGAGCGAAAGACAAAGCTGAAGCTTTTAGGAGTGCCAGAAGCGCGATTCTAGCACAATACGCAGAACTTTCTTCAAACGCCTATGCTCTCGCGCCTGAAGACGGACCCGGGACCACCGAGAATGGTCAAAACGACCCCTGCACTTTCATCCATATGTTAGCAGCAGAATGGGCAAAATGAGTGGCGAGCTGTGGACTGATAAAAAGTTCTCGGAGGATTTTACTTCCGGACAAAATATAGCGATGCGGCGGCCTATTTCGCACATGCTGTGTATCGCTGCTTCCTCTGCGAGTAGGCTGCGAGCGCGGGCGCTGCGGCTGCGTTGCCTATGCAAAGATCAGTGGTGGCGCCCGCCCCATAACGCGCGCACCTGGTAGGTAGTCCGTGGTGAGAGTCTGGATTTCTCAAGGGCACGCGACGGGGGATGTGCGGGGCGAGCCGCCTTCGTCTGAGTCCACCTGATGGAAATCCTAAGGCTCCTGGATTAGGATTTTGACTATTGCCAGTGCCGCCATGGTCCGTAAGCGCAAAATCATTGTCTACATCGCCACCAGTGCCGACGGCTTCATTGCCCGGGCCGACGGCTCCGTCGACTGGCTTGACCGCCCGCGTCTGAAGGGCGACTACAGCATTGGTGTGTTCTATAAGTCCATCGACACGATCCTATGGGGCAGGAAGACATGCGATATGGCGCTGGACTTTCAAAAGAAAGGTGTGCCCGGATCAGCGTTCGATGCAAGAGTTAAGAATTATGTCTTCACACGCGGTCCACACCCGGCAGCGGCTCCGGCAGGCGTGGAGTTTGTGAGCGAACCAGTCAAAGCGTTCACAAGCCGCCTGCGGAAGCAAAGGGGAAAAGACATCTGGATGATGGGTGGCGCTGGCATCATTGCGTCGTTTCTCGATGAAGGGGAGATTGACGAGTTCATGATTCACGTGATTCCCACGTTTATAGGTGAAGGCATTCCGTTGATTGCGCCCGGTCGTCGCAACGTGCCGCTAAAACTAATCTCCTCTAGGAAGTTCCCAGACGGCGTGGTCAAGCTGCATTATGCCGTCCGTAAATAATCCGCACTTCGGCGAGCGTTTGCAGTCTGGGTTCGTGAAGAAAAAAGGCTTTTGATGATCCTGTGTCCGGGCCGTCACATGGCGTACGCATCGAGGTTTCATTCTTCTTGCGGAGTGAGCAAACCACTTGCACCCCGGGCTATTAGATTTTTGACGTGGATCTTCACCGCGCACGTGGTCTTTACTGGTAATAGCGCCTATTCGATGGCAGTCATCGGAACGCGAATCGAGGCGCGATAGCGGTCCCCGCGATAGCGCGAGCAAGCTGCTTCCACCGGGGTCTCCTGCGTCGTCATGATCACCCGGGTAATGGAAAGCACACTGGATTTGCGCGGGATAGTCAGCAGCTCCGATTCTTCTTTCGTTGCCGGAAGCGCTTCGATGATCTCGTCTGCATAACCGACACGGACTCCGTAGCGTTCGCGCAGCGTCTGGTAGAGAGAATGCTTGGCAAAGTCGATGCGGTCCAGACCGGGAAATTGCTTCAGCGGAATGTGGGAATCCTCAATCGCCATCGGGATGCCGTCGGCAATACGAAGACGGCGCAGATGCACGACCCTGTCATTGCCATCCAGCTTCAGGCGCTGCATGAGAACTTCCGTCGGAATGACAACCGTTTGTTCCAGTAGCTTCGAACTCGGTTTCATGCCGCGCTGCCGCATGTCTTCGGTGAAGCCCTGCAGGTGCATGATGTTCTTCTCCAGCTTTGGACGGGTAACAAACGTGCCCCGTCCCTTCTCGCTGAATGCATAGCCGCTCGTCTTCAGCCCGTGCAGTGCCTGCCGCGCCGTCATGCGACTCACCTGGTAGTAGCGGGACAGCTCCTCTTCAGAGGCCAGAGGATCGCCTTCGGAGAGTTCGCCGGACTGGATCTTCTCCATCAGTGCCCGTTGGATCTGGAAGTAAAGTGGAATAAATCCATTTTTGTCTAATGGATGAAACGCTGATTCGTTGCGCGCACGGCTCTTCGGCACCCTTCACTCCTCGGTGTATCTACCTGGATGGGATCCTAATTCGACTACTATGGGAAAGTTTGTTTTACGGGGGGAGCACCGGCGATACAGATTGCGTAAATGCCGAACTCAATCGTTTAACATGCTTCCACAACCCAGCAGGTATATATGACAACAACTGCGATATTTCCGGCTAGCTTAAAAAACAAACTGATTGTCTCCTGCCAGGCACTGCCCGGCGATCCGCTCGACCATGTCGATACACTGCGCCGTATGGCGCTCTCTGCAATACGCGGCGGGGCAGGCGGTCTCCGGCTCAGCGGAAAAGACTGCGTCGCGGCTCTACGCCCGGAAACGGATCTGCCGATGATTGGAATCCTCAAGCGGTACGAGAATAACGAACTGTACATCACTCCGGACTTCGCCTCCGCCAAAACTATCGCGGAGGCCGGGGCCGATATCATTGGCGTGGATTGCAGTGCCCGGCGTCCCGCCTCAGCGGAATCATGGCTGCAGATCATTCCGCGCATCCAGAGCGAGCTCGGTAAGCCGGTTGTCGCTGATATTGCTACGTTTGAAGAAGCTCTCGCTGCCGAGCAGGGAGGAGCGGACGCGGTGGCGACCACCATGTTTGGATATACGCTGGAGACTGAAGGGCAGCACTCCGTGAACTGGTCTCTGGTGCAGCAGCTCGTCGAATCCTTGCGCGTTCCAGTGATCGTGGAAGGCCATGTTCGAGAGCCGGAGGATCTGCGCCGCGCCTTCGATCTCGGGGCCTTTGCCGTCGTCATAGGTGCAGCGATCACACAGCCTGGCGCAATTACGGCGAGATTTATGAAGGCCATCTAATCTGATCCCAGGATACGGTTTTGGGGGACTTTCTTTACAAACCTAAGAAAATAGAAGAGATTGCTTT
>DATHQH010000240.1:0-11993 GCA_035482895.1 Alloacidobacterium sp.
CAGGAGGTGGCGGCTGATGATTTTCCGCGCCCTGACGCTGCTCGGTCAGCAAGCCGACCTGCTCTACACCCGTGGTACGCACTGCATCAATCGCGTCCATCACCGTGCCATAATGCGCGCGCGCATCCGCACGGAAGAATACCTGTTTGTTCGTTTTATTCTGGAGCATATCGCCGACTTTTGCGCCCAGGTCCGCGAGCGAAACCCGGTCCTGCCCTAGAAATATCTGGCTGTCGCGTGTGACAGCTACTACCACCGCGTCTTCGTGATCTGCATCCGGCATCGCCGTCGGGTTGTCCGTCTGCGCCAGCTGCACGTTCACCTTATTTTGGAGCATGGGCGTGATGACCATGAAGATGATCAGCAGCACCAGCATGACGTCCACCATCGGCGTGACGTTGATATTGGAGTTGACCTTTTTGCCTTCGTCTCTTTTAGCTAATGCCATTCCTATGCTCCCTGAATCGGGCCCCAGGCCGGATTTCAGATCGGACTTCCTCTATCCTCTATCGCCGCGGGTCTTGCCTGTCTGAAGGTCGCTGGATAAGGGCGGTGTTCAAGCCGCCCCTATCCAAGCGCAGGATTCCCGCTATTGAATGCGCAAGCGCCGCTTAGCGGCGGTTGCCCTGCTTGAGGAAATAATCGATCAGTTCGCTCGAGGAGTTGTCCATTTCGACGTCGAATGCCTCCACCTTATTGGTGAAGTAGTTGAACGTCATAACGGCCGGGATGGCAACCAGCAGACCGAAAGCGGTGGTAACCAGCGCTTCGGAAATACCGCCGGCGACTGCACCGATGCCCGAGGTCTTTTGCGTTGCGATCTGACGGAATGCGTTCAAGATACCGACGACCGTTCCGAACAGTCCGATAAACGGAGCCGTGGATCCGATCGTGGCCAGACCGCCCAGACCGCGCTTCAGCTTCGCGTGGACAATGGCTTCAGACCGCTCGAGTGCGCGCTTCGAAGACTCGATCTGGTCCTCGGTCACTGCGCCACCGCTGCCGAAGTTACGAAACTCCTGCAGACCGGCGGTGACAACCTCGGCCAGGTGCGACTTCTTGTTCCGGTCGGCGACCTTGATCGCCTCGTCCAGCTTGCCTTCCTTCAAGGCGCCGGCCACGCGCGGAGCGAACTCACGCGACTGCTTGCGGGCTGCGCTGAAATAGAGCCAACGGTCAATGATCACAGCCAGCGACCAGATCGACATGATGAACAGGATGATAACCACGCCTTTGGCGAGATTGCCCATATTGTTCCAGAGGTCGAGCGGGCTGAAACCGACTGTCTGCTCCTGGAAAAAGGCCAGGGAAGCTGGGTGAACAACTGCTTGTGTAAGATGAGCGAGAATCACTTGAATCTTTCCTCCTGAGGAGTTTTCTTCTTTACGAAAAAACCTGCGCAAATGATGATGCGTGGCTACCTGCGGTTTACCTCTCCAGCTTTATTCTCTGCCGGAGAGGCCGGATGATGAATGACGGGCATCAACCTCCGAGGTTGAAGACCACGTTGACCTGGGTTTCCACCTCCACCGGCTCACCGTTGAGCAAGTAGGGCTTATAACGCCAGGACCTTACTGCATCCATGGCTGCCTGCTGAAGCATTGGCGGACCACTGATGACGTGAAGATTTTCGATGGTGCCAGTCTTGGAAATTGTTGCCTGCAACACAACGGTTCCCTGAATGCGGGCTGCTTTGGCGATGGCCGGATATTGCGGCATGGTCTTCACCAGCAGGTTGCCTTGCATGACACCCGACGACACGGCGATCTTCTTCGGCGCGGCAGCCTTCACCACCGGGGCCGGACCGTTGCCAATGCCGCCAAGAACACCGCCAAGAACGCCGCCGGCTGCACCACCGCCCATGCCTTCCATTCCGGCAACGCCGGCGGCGCTGGGCGCGGCCTCTTCCTTGACCATCTTGATCTCTTTGGGAATCTTCGTCGGCGCAGTCAGCTGATTGTTCAGCATCTCAGAAACAACCTTCTGTACATGCACGGGCGCCTGCGGCGGGGGCGGCGGCGGCGGCGGGGGTGGCGGCGGCGGCGCGACCAGCAGGGTCGCCATGGCAGCCTTGGGCAGCGCTTCTGGATAAATCAGCGGGACCAGGATCATTGCAGCAAGAATCGAGCCGTTCAACACAAACCCGATAATGGTGAAGTATTTGCTTTTGGTCTTGATCTTGCCGCCTGACTCCATCAGGGCATCTTCAAACATGGGCCTACCTCTTCCAAGAAGAACTTGTTACCACCTATAGACACCAGAAGGGTGTTTAATTGTTCCCGGTTGCCCGGCTTTTTTTAGAGCGGGTCGATGAAATTGAAAAAAGCCGAGTGAAAAAGCTATATCACACTCGGCTTACGTCTGGAAACGCTACACCCTCGCTTTTTTCGCGGCGGGCAAAGCAGCAGCCCTCCCGCGCTTCTGCCGCCAATCCTGATATGCCACCAACATCGGTGCCGCAACGGCAATCGATGAATAGGTTCCGATCAGAATGCCGATGACCAGCGCGAAAGAAAAGCCATGAAGCACTTCACCGCCGAAGACATACAACGAGAGCACCGTCAGGAAAGTAAGCCCCGAGGTCAGAACCGTCCGGCTCAGCGTCTGATTGATGCTTCGGTTTACAACGTCAGCCAGCGGCTCACGCCGTGTCATGCGCAGGTTTTCCCGAATACGGTCAAAGACGACGATCGTGTCGTTCATCGAATAACCGACCAGCGTCAGGATCGCCGCGATGACCGTCAGAGAGATCTCTTTGTTGGTCAGGCTGAAGGCGCCTATCGTGATCAGCGTATCGTGGAAGACTGCAACTACGGCCGCGACGCCATAGATCAGCTCAAAGCGGAACCAGAGATAGACCAGCATACCGACCAGCGAGTACAGCGTCGCCAGCAGCGCCTGCTTCTTCAGCTGCGCACCGACCTGCGGACCTACGATTTCGACATTGCGGATCGTGAAACCGGAGAGATAGGTATTCTGCTTCAACTCCGCCAGCACCGCCGGAGTGGTCACACTGGACAGACTCTCGATGGAATCGACCAGGCCGCCACGCTCATTGCGATAGCCCACAATGGCCGCCGCCTGCTGTATATAGTGCTGTTGCGATGCGTCGCCCGCGCCCAGATGCTCAGGGTCCCTCTGTGTCAGCCAATCTGCCAGCGCATTCTGACCCGCGTTATCCAGGTCAAGCTTTCCCGGACCCGCCGCGCTGTTGTGCGCGTAGTTGGCCTCCAGCGTCTGCAGAATGGTCGCTCGGCCCTGGTCCAGAGCCGCTTCACTCGTCTGGCTCTCCGCCAGCGAGATGATGACCTCGTTGCTCGCCGCCTGGCTTCCCGTAATGCTCTGGATGCGCACATCTTTAAGGCCGGCTCTGTCTGCGGCCGCGCGAATGCGATCGACATTCGGCTGCTGATCAAACTTGACCCGCACCACAGTGCCGCCGCGAAAATCCACATCCTGCGGCAACCCGTGCCAGAAAAGCAGCGAGAGCACGCCCGCCACACTGAAAATCAGCGAGAAGCCGAGGAAATACCACTTCTTCCCCAACCAATCGATATTTACGCCATGAAACAGTTCCACGGAATTCCGCCTGCTCCTAAAATTTCTTCTACCTGCCTTCGCACCCTGCTCGATTTGCCACCCTGGAGCAGAGCGAAGGATCTGCTTTTTCTATGCCCGGCGCCATCGCCGCACGTTATTCCTAAATCGACAACGCCTCGCCGCGCTGCTTCCGGTTCAGGTTCGCGTCGAAGATCACACGCGAGACAAACACCGCCGTAAACAGGTTGGCGAACAACCCGAAGCTCAATGTCACGGCAAAACCGCGCACCGGCCCCGTTCCAAAAATGAAGAGAATGGCCGCCGACACGATCGTCGTCACGTGCGTGTCGATAATCGTCGTCCACGCATGGGCGAAGCCCTGATCAACCGCCGCCGCCGGGGACTTGCCCGCGCGCAGCTCTTCGCGAATGCGCTCAAAGATCAGCACATTTGAATCGACGCCCATACCAATCGTCAGAATCACGCCCGCAATACCCGGCAGCGTGAGCACCGATCCGGTAAAGCCCATAAAGCCCAGCAGGATGACCAGGTTCAGAAAGAGCGCCAGATCGGCATTGATACCTGCGCCGCGATAGTAAACCAGCATGAAGACCATCACAGCCAGCATGCCGACAATCGAGGCCATCACACCCTGCCGAATCGAATCCGCGCCCAGTGATGGACCGACCGTGCTCTCCTGCAGGTAGTGAATCGATGCCGGCAGAGCACCCGTGCGCAGCAGCATCGACAGATCCTTGGCTTGCTGTTCATTGATGCCGCCGCCGGAAATCGTTCCCTGATCGCGAATCTGGTCGCGGATGGTAGCTACTTCGCGAATCTTGTTGTCGAGCACCACGCTAAGCTGTTTGCCCTTGTTCGCGCCCGTGAAATCCGCAAAATGATTGCCAGCTGCGGTCGTCAGGTAGAAAACCACTTCCGGTTCGTTCGTGTTTTGATTGCGGCTGGCCTGGGCATCGCGAATGTCCGTGCCGCCCACTTCTGCCGCGCGTCGAATCTGATAGACCGCGTCGCCACTGCCGGGCGCAGATGCTCCCGGAGCGGTGTGCAGCAACACTGAATCGTACGGAACCGCGCCGCCCAGAGCCTGCAATGCAGCCTGCTCATCCGGCCACGGACCGCCCTGTACTTCGTGAATCTCAAGCCGCGCCGTTGACTGAATCACATCTTTCACGCGCGCCGGATCGTCCACGCCCGGCAGCTCTACCAGAATCTGGTTGCTGCCCAGGTTGTACTCCTGAATCACCGGCTCGCTCACACCCAGCGTGTCTACGCGCGTACGGATGACTTCGATCGCCTGCTCGAGCGTGCGCTTCTTCAGATCGGCCACCGCGCTCGGCTTCATCGTGAGAGTAAAGGTGTTGTTCGGGCCGGATGTGATGTCGTACTGATTGCCGTAACGCTGGCTCAGAACGCTTCTGATATCGCCGGAGCGGTCCGCCGGAGCACCGGCAATCACAATGGATCCAGGACGCGTCGAATCCGGCACAACCGAGCCAACGGTAATGCCGTTCTGCTGAAGGTCGCCCTGAATATGCGCCGCATCACTGGTGGTTGCGGCCGTAACGGCCTCGTCCACCATCACCTGCAGAATCAGGTGCGTGCCGCCTTTCAAATCCAGGCCAAGGTTAATGCGCTGCAAAATTGCCTGCCTTAGCGCCGTTCCGCTTACACCTCTGGGAATACCAAAGATGCCGAAGACGAAGACGATCAGCACCGCAACAATCAGAATAGTTTTTTGAGTGAGATTCTTACGCATGGGATTTCAAATCGAGAGCAGGCGCTACTTCGAGGCCTCGTCGGTTGTTACGGAAGAGATAGCGCTCTTTATCACTTCCAGCTTGATGTTGTCCGGGGGCACGCGCAACTGAATCGCGTCCTCTTTAATCGAAAGAATCACCCCGCGAATCCCGCCTGTCGTCGTGACCTTGTCGCCCGGCTTCAAACTGGCAAGCATCTGCTGCCACTGCTTCTGCTTATTCTGGTTGGGGCGGATCAGTAACAGGTAAAAGACCGCGATAATGGCAACGAAGGGCAGAAACGAAACCACGCCCGGAGGGATAGCAGCGGCCAGCAGGAAAATTGAGTTCAACGTGCAATCCTTTTCATTGCGTAGCCTTGCGCGCTACCCAATGAGTCAATAGTTTGTATCCGCGGAAGGGATTTGGACAGCGCCAACGTCTTCTTTAGAAAGACGGCTGCGATTTCCTCCAGGAACACGGGCCCCGTATCCTGCCCACCTGTGACGCCGCAGCCTATGTTTCAGGCGCGTAAATACAGGTCAGACATGCCGGAAGGGTCCTTGATCCCTAGCTTTTCAGTAGCGGATGGATTGTGTCAAGGCGGGAAGGCGCTCTGCGGCCGATTAGTTTGCAAATCCGGGCCGTCGCGGCGGGTCGAAAACGCCCTGCGCTGGCCTCGGGCAGATGCCAGGGCGTTCAGGAGACGGGATGGGAAATCTCCTTGATTTTACCTATTTATCTTTATCTACCTATTTATCTTTATCTATTGTCCAACGTCCTCAAAGGCAAACCTTCCCAGCAAGAAGGGATGGGAGACCTGCGGCTTGGTCTCCACGGCGTTTACCGGGTAGGTATCCGGGGTGGTGGTTGGAAAACCCCAGACTTTCCCGGTTCTCATGTCCACCACCACTCTTCCCCAAACCTGGCGGCTACCGTCTGGATCACGCAACATCTGCGTGCCGGGTTCAAAATAAAACGGATAAGGAGCCGCGGATTGCGCGTGCGCCGCCTCCGGCCTTAAATATGGTTTGGCGGCGATAGCGATCAGGGCAATCGCAATGACCAGCAGAAGGAAATTCGTCACAGAATCTTTTTTCATCTCATCCCTATAAATAGCGAAAATATCCCGATAGTAGTGCGATTCCTATTCTAGGCGGTATCGACAAATAGCTATTCGGCGCGAAGAGCTTCGACCGGATTTACCGACGCCGCGCGACGTGCAGGCAGAAAGATTGCTGCCTGCGACGCCAGGCCGAGCAAGACAGAGACAAAAACCAGTGTCGCTGCGTCCCACGCCTGAACGCCGAACAATAGATTGCGCATGAGCATAGATGTCCCCACAGAGCACACCAGTCCGATACTCAATCCAGCCAAAGTCAGCCATGTCGCCTGCCGAGTGACGAGGCCGTATACAGAGCTGCGCTGCGCTCCAAGCGCCATGCGCACACCGATCTCGCGTGTTCTCTGGCTCACCGAATAGGAAATAACGCCATAGAGTCCCACAACACCCAGGATCAGCGCCATCGCCGCGAATCCGCCTACCAGCCATGCGGAGAAACGGTGCAGCACTGCGGCTTGAGTGGTGTCGATCTTCTCGATCATGGTGCTTTCATTGGATACACCCAGGTTCGGGTTGACCTGATGCAGCGTACTCACTAACTCGGGCAGAAGTGCGCTCGCGTCCTGCGATGTACGCACGACCAGAGTGAAGGAGTGTTCGCCTATTTGATTCATGGGAAAATACTCCGCCGGCGCAATGTCGGCATCGAGCGGCCCTTCACGAACGTCGTCGACTACGCCCACAATCTGCCAGACGGATGGGAGTCCGCCCTCATCATCGGCGATGCTCTGGCCGATGGGGTCCTGACCGGGAAAGTACTTTCGCGCAAGCCCCTGATTGATCACGGCAACTCCGGGCCTCGACGCATCGTCTGCTTCCGTAAAAAATCGTCCTTTTATCAAGGTCGCCTTGAGCGTGGGCAAATAATTCACACCTATGTGACGCTCGTTCACTTCGTTGTGTTCGCCGTGATATGGCCTTCCCACAATTCTGATTCCGTCCGTGTTGCAATCACATTGGACCGGAAGCCTGCTGGTGAGTCCCGCCGATTCAACACCGGGCAAGCTTGTGGCGCGACGTACAACTTCACGATAGAGTTCGACAATCTGCGCCCTTGTCTCATAAACAGTGCCAGGTACGGCGACTTCCACTGTTGCAAGGTGGCTTGTCTCAAATCCCAGTGGTACGTGTAGAAGACGATATAAACTCCGTCCCAGCAACCCGGCGCCCGCTAGAAGTATGACTGCGATCGCAAGTTCAACGACAACCAGATTTGCTCCCAGCCTCCGCCACAACTGGCTGGCGGTCCCGCGCTCTCCGTCGTGCAATCCCGCGCCTACCTGCCGAAATGAAAGCCGCAGCATCGGTGTCACTGACAGCAGCAGTCCGGCCAGCAATACGATTGCGGCAGCGAATCCTGCGGTGTGCGCGTTCAGCCCGACACCGTCGAGGAACGGCATGCCTGAAGCCATATTCCTGGGAACCAGTCGAGCGAGAAGCCTTATGAGGGACGCGGCAACAAGCACCCCGCCCCCGCCGCCAAGTACAGCAAGCACAAGTCCTTCGGTTACGAATTGCTTCGCCAGGCGTGAAGGCGTTGCGCCAAGCGCTCCACGAACCGCAATTTCGCGCCTGCGGCTTTCAGCGCGCACCAAAACAAGGCTACTCACATTGATGCATGCAATCAGCAACAGCAGGCCGGCTCCGCTGAGCAGGGTCAGCAAAATCGGCCGCACATCTCCAACAACAACTTCTGATAAAGGAGTGACACCGGCATTCAGGTCATGCCCGGTGATTGCGTATTGCCGTTGCAATCGTTGAGAGATCGTCCTGATTTCGCTCTGTGCCGACTGAGCCGTGATCCCATCACGCAGCCTTCCAATGCCAAAAAAGCTATAGAAAGTCCGTGAATGCTCATGAGGGCTCAGCGTATTAATTGGAACCCAAAACTCGGCGTTGCCGCTCAATGCAAATGTAAACGAATGCGGCAGCACGCCGATGATCGTATAAGGCTGATTATCCAGGTCAACGGTTCGCCCGATTACGTCCGGTTGCGCGCCGAATCGATGGACCCATGCCCCGTAACTCAGGAGCGTTACATTCGGACCGCCCGGATGATCCTCTCCCGGGTTGAAGTCACGTCCGAGGATTGGTTGCACTCCAAGAGTTCGAAAAAATCCGCCGCTTACCCGCTCGCCATTCACCGGCTCCGCGCCTGCGCTTGTGCGCAGAAGGTAGCCGCTCCCCGTGAAAATATCGAGGGAGCTGAAAGACTTGTTCAGCGCCTGCCACTCAAGAAAGTCAGGATACGAAAGCGGCCAGCCTGGTAACTCGGTATCGCTTTCGCTGACCGACATGATCCGGTCCGGATGCGCGTACGGCAACGGTTTAAGCAGCGCGGCATCGACAAAAGCAAAGATGGCGACGCTTGTACCCATGCCAAGAGCAAGAACGAGAAGTGCAACACAGGCAAAGCCCGGTTTTCTTGCAAACTGACGAACCGCGAACTGGATATCGCGAAGCAGATTGTCGAACCAAACGATGCGGCTTCTGAGATAGAAGCGTTCCTGAGCCGCCTGCACGTTGCCAAACTCGACTTTCGCCTTGCGACGCGCTTCCTCTTCGCTCAAGCCTTCACTCCGCAACTCATCCGCTTCGAGTTCGAGGTGCGATTTGATCTCTTCTGCAAAATCGTCTGGATTCCGTCTACGCCTGAACATTACCTAGACCTCCTCGCTGCTCGGTCCTCCATTGAGAATCAATCCCATAGCCCGCGTAAGCCGCTGCCATTCGTTCGTCTTTTCTGTAAGCTGCTGGCGCCCCTTAGCTGTCAGCGAATAGAAACGTGCCTTGCGATTGTTCTCGCTCACGCCCCATTTGGCGCTGATCCATTTCCTGTCTTCAAGGCGCTGCAGTGCGAGATAAAGCGAACCATGATCGACAAAGATCGCTTCTTCCGACTGGCGGAGTATGGAACGTGCTACGCCCTGTCCGTGACGGGGGCCGAGCAGGAGAGTTTTCAGAATGAGCAGGTCTAGCGTGCCCTGCAGCAGAGCGACGCGGTCGTCGGGATTAATTTGGGAAGGCATCCGACCCAAGAATGGCACCGCTTGGGTCGGATGTCAACATGAACCTGAAGAATTTTGCAGCAAGCCGAATCGGACTTAGGCTGCCGCGCGTAACTGATGGGATAGACGAGAGAAATGGTTGAAAGGTAGTCGCGAGGAGTACGGATCATTTGAATTCAGCAGGCGCCAGGGCGCGCAGACTTGCTTCGCGCGAACCATAAGCGCCTGCATCTTTCAGGCTTGTAGCTCCTCTCCCCCAAGCGAAGTACAAACCTGAAAACCAAACCTGAACCTTGTATCGGCTGTCCGTGATTTAAATTCACCTACGGACACAGCGGCCTCCGAGCCGGTTCACTGGAGTAGTGAGAAGCCGAAGGGAAACGTTTCGGAGATCAACGTCCGAAAAGTTGAAAAAGATGCGGGGATTTACCTGCAATTGTACCCAACGGGTTCAACGTTAAACTCCCGGGATTAGAATGGTCATCGCGAGCCGGGGCCTGGCGCTCTTTGCGCCAACCGCAGTCATACTGTTTCTCCAAAAACGCTACTATTCTGGTGAACCATGGCTTTCCTGCGAAAAATCCGGCGGCTCTGGCGGCAAAGACGGCAGCGCTCCACATTCACCACACCCGATATCGGTCTCCGCCAGCGCACGGAGGCTTTTTGCGATGCTACGACACTAAGCACGCGTAGCCGGCGTGCAGGCAGCCTCCTTGCCTATATCTGGACCCGCCCTACCGACCGCGCCTTCATCGTGTCGCTGCTGCGCTGGATTCGCCTTCTCGAACAGGACAAACAACTGCGCGCCAGCTTCGATCTCACCTGGCAGGCCCTGCTCTCCGAGCTTGACTCGGTCCCTCTCTTTGCCGATACGGGTCTGCCCTCCACCTACGCCTTGCTGCACGAGGCCATCCGCCGTCTCTTCCAGCGTCTTCTGCCCTCTGCGCGTGAAGAATCCGATACCGCGCGCCTCTTCACCGCGGTCTTTTCTTCGCAAAAAATTGTCGGGCGATTCCTCAACCTTGACAACCCCACATTTGGACGCCTCACCCGCATTCTCTGGCCCAAAGACAACCCCACCGCTGTCTCGCACATCGGCGACGACGTCCGCCAGTCCCTGGGCCTGCTTGCGACACGTGTGGCCGGACGCGGCGTGACCGCTGCCGTGCGGCGACGCGGCAGCACCCACAATGTCGAGGAGTCGCCGTTCTATCAACTCGTTTTTGCAACGGAAACCTTCCTGCAATCCACCCTGCGGAACGACGATCCGCAGGCGCTGCAACGTTGGCTCGAAGCCGTTCACACCTGCCGCCGCGAGCTACTCCAGGTACAGCTGCATATGGAAGACACCGGCGTCAGCACCGCCCTCGTCTTCGATCTCAGCAGCATGGACGCGTCGCTCGACCGCATGGAGCTGCTCGCCTCCACGCTCGCCCAAAGCTCCGCATCGACACTGCACCCCGCGCGCCAGCTCTTGAATACGCTCGTCGCCGGACGCCTCGAAGATACGCAACTCGGCCCGCTCATCCGCCAAAACCTCAACCTGCTTGCCCGCAAGACCGTCGAGCGCACCGGACATAGCGGCGAACATTACATCGCCAATACGCGCAAAGAATACTGGCAGATGTGGCTTGCCGCATTCGGCGGCGGCTTGCTTACCGTCTTTACCGCCGCCTTCAAGTTAAGAACTATTGAACGCGGCTGGCCGCTCTTCATCGAAGGCTTCCTCATCGGCACCAATTACGCCGTCAGCTTTCTCCTGATGCAGGTCTTCGGTCTCGCACTCGCCACCAAGCAGCCTTCGATGACCGGCGCCGCCCTCGCCGGCATTGTGCGTGAAAACCGCGGCGTCTCCCGCTGGAGCAAGATCGCCGACTTCGCCGCGCGCATCAGCCGCACGCAGCTTGCCGCCGCCATTGGCAATGTAGTCGCGGTCTGCCTTGGCGCGATTGCCTTTGAACAGCTGTGGCGCAGAATGTTTCTGCACTCCTACCTGCCCCAAAAGAGCGCGATGCATGTTTACGAAACGCTGCACCCATTTACCTCGGGCACAGCCATCGACGCCGCCATCACCGGTGTGCTTCTTTGGCTCGCCGCCGTCCTTGGTGGATGGTGCGAGAATTTCGCTGTCTACAATCGCATCCCCGCCGCCATTGCCCAGCATCCTCTCGGCCAGAAAATTGGTGCGCGCCGCATGCAGCGCCTTGCCCAATGGTTTGAGAACAACATCGCCGCCTGGAGCACCAGCATCCTGCTCGGATACATGATGGGCTTCTTCCCGGAGTTCGCTCGCTTCTTCGGTCTCCCGCTCGACGTCCGCCACGTGACTTTGAGCACCGGAACGCTTGCCCTCGCCGCTGCCCGCTTCGGGTCAAGCGCCTTTGGCCATCACTGGTTCTACGCAGCCATCGCCGGACTCAGCATGACCTTTGTGCTGAACCTTGGCGTCAGCTTCTCCATCGCTTCCGTCACTGCCCTGCGCGCCTATAATGTTCGCCACAAGGAACGGCTTGAGATCCTGAAATTTCTGCTGCGACAGATCGTTCATTCACCGCTCAGATTTAT
>DATHQH010000241.1:0-23678 GCA_035482895.1 Alloacidobacterium sp.
CGATTGCCCGGGCGACGGGGACGCGGACGAATCCCGATGACAGCAAGGAGCAGATCCCGTATTACCGGATTGCCATGCGTGAGGCGATGGTAAAGGTGCATCGCGATCTGCCGCCGACGAAGATGTGGACGCTGGGCGGAAGCTTTCCCGGGCCGACGATAGAAACGCAAAGTGCAAAGGGGATGATTGTCGAGTGGGCGAACGAGCTTCCGGCGAAGCATTTTCTGCCCATCGATCATTCGCTGCATGGAGCGGGCAAGGATGTGCCCGAGGTGCGCGGGGTGGTGCATCTGCATGGCGGTCGCACGCCTCCGGAGAGCGATGGATATCCGGAGCAGTGGGTGGTGCCGGGGAAGTCGCAGACGTGCTATTACCCTTCGTCGCAGCATGCGGCGCAGCTGTTCTATCACGACCACACGATGGGGATTAACCGGCTCAATACCTATGCGGGGATGATGGGAATGTTCATCATTCGCGATCCGCGCGAGGACGTATATGCGCTGCCGGGCGGGAAGTATGAGATTCCACTGCTGATCTGCGACCGCATGCTGAAGACGGATGGGCAGCTGGAGTATCCGGTCTCGGAGAAGCCTGTCGAGGTCTGGGTACCGGAGGTTTTCGGCAATGCGATTCTGGCGAATGGTAAGCTGCTGCCGTATTGCGATGTGGAGCCGCGACTATATCGCTTCCGCGTGATGAATGGATCGAACGGGCGCTTCTTCCGCCTTTCTCTGGCGAATGGAGCGGAGTTCTATCAGATTGGATCGGACCAGGGATTGTTGACTGCTCCGGTGAAGCTGAAGCGGGTGACGATGGCTCCGGCGGAGCGCGCGGATCTGCTGATCGACTTCAGCGCGATGGCCGGTGAGCGCGTGAACCTTGTGAGCGACAGCTTTACGATCCTTCAGTTTCGCGTGGGCAAGACGGCTGCGGGTGAGCGCGGAGTGGTTCCGGAGAAGCTGCACGAGTTTGAGCGAATCGCGGAATCGACTGCTGTGAAGACGCGGCGGCTGACGCTGGATGAGCGGATGAATGATATTCAGCGGTCGATGGGGATGCTGCTGAACAACACGCCCTGGCATGCTCCGATCACGGAGAAGCCGGTGCTGGATTCGACGGAGATATGGGAGCTGGTGAATTTGACGGATGACTCGCATCCGATTCACTTGCACCTGGTGCGATTTCAGATTCTGGACCGACGGCGCTTTGACGCGTTTCAATTTCAGGCAAAGGGCGAGTTGCGGTTTACCGGGCCGGTGGTGAAGCCTGATCCGAATGAGCTGGGCTGGAAGGATACGGTGAGGGCCGATCCGAATATGGTGACGCGGATTATTGTTCCGTTCAATGGCTATGCGGGGCGGTACGTGTGGCATTGCCACATTCTGGAGCACGAGGACAATGAGATGATGCGGCCGTTCGAAGTGGTGAAGGGGTGAGTGCTTTGCGGTCGTCGAGATATAGATAAAGTAGCTCCCCTTCGACAAGCTCAGGGCAGGTTTTCGACTTCGTTTTTTAGTTCTGGGAACGCTGTGATGCGGAGCTTCGCGGCGGCATAGGGAACGAGTGTTACTGTTTCTTCCGGCTGGTCGCTGGCCACCGGGCTTTGCGGGACGGGGTTGGCTACGCCGTCTTCCGCAACCCATGCAGGAAGTTTGCGCCCCTTTACTTCGAGCTTGATGGGTGATCCCTTGAGCGTGAACGGACCTTCTGCGACCGATGATTCTGTCACCTTGATGGAGTTGGGACTTATTCCGTAGTTCCATTGGGTCGTGGGATAGACCTGCCAGTCGGCGGTCATGCCGCGGTCGCGCAGCTTGAGCCAGTCTTCACCGATCGGATAGGAGAAGACGAGCGGGCCGCGTTCGAAGGCGATGGAGTTGTTGAAGCCTCGCGTGGCGTGGGCTTCGAGCGGTAGCACGAGTTCAACGGTATCGCCGGATTTCCAAGTACGCTCGATGCGGGCGAAGCTGCCGGGTTGGGGTTGCGGTTGTGACTGGCCGTTGACGCGGATGCCGGCATTCTTTGCCCATGCCGGGATGCGAAGCTGCAGCGGAAAGGCGAGCGGCTTTTCTGGATGGACTGCGATGCGAACTGCATCGCGAAATGGGTAATCCGTTTCTTCGGTGATGTGGATGGCCGTGTTGCGAAGGATGGTTCGGACTTCGTTCGGTGCATACACCGCGGCGACGAGGCCGTCATCGTTGGAGGACATCCAGAGGCTGGATGTAAGTTTCGGCCAGCCTTGATGGAAGTTTGCGGTGCAGCAGCCAAAGTTTGGTTCAAGGCCGTAGAGATTAGACTCGGGACCGTCGGTGGTCCATGGCTTGTGGTTCAGGCTGCACTGCACCTGATTGGGCTGCTGGTTGTACTGATGTGCCCACATGTCGTCGGTGAATGTGCCGGGCAGGCAGTTGTAGGCAATGCGTTCGAGGCGGTCTCCGAGTTCGGGTGTGCCCATCACGGCCAACGCAATTTCGAGCGAGAACATGGTTTCGACGACGGTGCACAGCTCAGTCCCTTGCGATGGGTTTCGTCCGGCGAGGTGCTCGTCGGCGGAAAAGATGCCGTTGGGCAGGCCGTGGTAGCGGTCGAGTGCAGAGAGCTGGCGCAGAAGCGCCTGACGGTCTTCGTCTTTACCGCTCACGAGAGCCCAGACGGGCGAGGCTTTAAGGCCCATGGCGTTGTTGACGCCGTGCGTGGCGAGTGCAGTGTCGCCGAGGCCGTTGTGTTCGTTGAGCTTGATGAACTCGGGCGTGATGCGGTCGGTGTACTGAAAGTTGGCGAATTCTTTCTGCCAGTCGTATCCCTGCTGGTGGAGTAGCTTTGCGAGATCAATGAGGTTGGGGTCGTCGGTACGGTTGTAAAGCCAGAGCACGCTCAGGACTTCGTCATGCCAGCGGAATTTGCCCCAGTCGCGCAGGGGGCGCGTGGGTAGCTGAGAGAGCTGATAGGCGAAATATCGCTGCATGACGGGGATGACGCGAGGGTCGCCAGTGGCTTCCTGATACTGCGTGAGGACTTTGAGCATCACCATACGCGGCCACCAGTCGTCGTTCGAGTGCGGACCGATCATGCCGTTGGGCTGTTGGTGATTGAGAGTCCAGTCAATGTACTTCTGCGCCTTGGCTTTGAGGCGCGCATTGTCGAGTTGATACGCGAGCGGCACGAGGCCGTCGAGAAAATAAGGGCCGCGCTCCCAGGACTCGCCTGTTCCGCCGAGCCAGCCGGAGTTGGGTCCGACGTCGGCCCAGGTTTCATCGAGATGACCGCCGAGGCCATTGGCCTGAACCAGAAGCTGCGCGCGCAACCAGCCTGTTGGGCGAATGGATCCGAGCGGAAGCAGGTTGAAGGCGTTCGGCGCGAGCGGCTCGCGATTCCTGGGAGCAGAGTGCGGAGCGGGGAAGCCGGCATCCGACGAAAGCCCGAAAGCACCGGTGTTTGCCGCAAGAAGCGCGGCGGCGCTGAGTTGTTTGCAGAATGTACGACGGTTCATGGACCAGATGGACGATTCTGACTTCACGACTCACTCCCAACGGGCAATGAAAATCTTCTCCCAACGCGAAAGACGGGTTTAAGCGAAGGTCAGTTCTTCCAGTGGCACAAATCGCCTGCTCTCCTGGTCGTACGACTGAATCGCGCCTGTCAGGATGTCGTAGTACCAGCCGTGGACTTGGAGCATTCGCTTTGCCAGCGCGGATGCCACTTCGGGGTGGGTTTTCAGATTGTGCAACTGCGCAATCACATTGGCGTGAATAAGCGCGGTATGCTGCGCTGCATGATCGCCCATGGGATCGCTGGGATTACGATACTTCCATGCCGCTTCCACGTATTTGAGCCACGTATTTGTAAGTGGCAGCTTGCTCATATCTTTCTTATCGAGCACGGCCTTGACGGCTCCGCAATCGGAATGACCGCAAATGATTACATGCTGCACTTGAAGCACTTTGACCGCGTACTCCACCGTTGCTGAAACACCGCCGGGCGTCTGGCCCACCGGTGGAACCACGTTCCCCACATTGCGGCAGATAAATAAGTCCCCAGGGGCCGCCTGCAAAATCAGGTTCGGATCTACCCGCGAGTCGGCGCAGGTAATAAACAGCACGTCGGGAGCCTGGAGATCCGCAAGCAGATGGAAATGATTTTTCCACTGGGGAAAGACATCTTTACGGAACCGCAGATAGCCAGCGAGGATTTTCTTCATAGCTCTTTCTTTTTTAGCAGAATAGATAAAAGAGGGGAGCGCCGGAGCGGCCGCTCCTGTCTTTCCTGCACGATGCAGCAGGTTTTAGTTGGTGGTTGTCCCGTCGAGTAGGAAAGTGCAGTTCTCCACGTGCTGTTCTCCGTCGTGCACAGTGAAGACCTTTGGTGTGCCCCCGGCTGTCGTGCTCCAGAGCGAGCAGCCTGCGTAGGCTCCGTCTTTACGCACAATGTAGTAGATCATGTCCAGATAGCGGATCTTGTTCATGTCGCCGTTGTAGTTGCGAACGATGCGCCGCAACGCTTCGAGGCCTGCTTCTTTAGGGCTCATACCCTGGCGCATGCAATCGATGATAGTGTGCGCTCCTGCGACCTTAATATTTTCTTCGCCCGAGCCGGTGGCGCCTGCTGAGCCCACGTCCTGATCGGTGTAGCAGCCAGCGCCGATGATGGGCGAATCGCCCAGCCTGCCGGGAATCTTCCACGCCTGCCCAGAGGTGGTGGTCGCCCCGGAGATTTCGCCCTTTGTGTTGAGGGCCGAAACGTGGATGGTTCCGGTGGTGGGCCACAGTACCTGTTCGATGGCGAGGGAGCGCTTGTCTTCGGGTATGCCGAGATCGATGGCCATGCCCATAAGCTGCTGGGAACGGGTGCGAATCTCATCGGCCCACTCCGGGCCGGGATGACGCGGAATGGCGCTCTGCGGTTTTAAGGTAGGCGCCGGATTCGGTGCCTTCCCATCGGGACTGGACATGGGAGGGCCCCAGAAGTTCTGGCTGGAGCGGCTTTCTTTCCAGAGAAGCCACATTCTGCGCGCCTCGTCGGTGAGCATGTCTTCGCGCTTGAGGCCATGCGCTACGGCGAAGTGCTCTGCGCCTTCGCCTACCAACATGACGTGGCCGGTGCGCTCCATAACCAGGCGCGAGACGAGGCAAGCGTGTCGGATGTTCTGAATTGCTCCGACGGAACCTGCGGCCCGTGTGGGCCCGTGCATGCAACAGGCGTCGAGCTCGACCACGCCGTCTTCATTGGGCAGGCCGCCGTAACCGACGCTGTGATCGTTGGCGTCGTTCTCGCGCGCAACGCAGATGTGGTGGCAGGCTTCCAGGGTGTCCGTGCCATCGAGCAGCATTTTGTAGGCTTCTTCGATGGAGTTGTCTCCGGTATGGCGCGTCACGATGACGGGTTTTTTCGGCGGCTGCAGCTGCTTTACACTTTCGGCGGTCTGGACCGGAACCTGTGCCGAGGCCATTGTGCCCAGGCCTGCGACTGTCATGGCACTCCGGGAAAGAAAATCGCGCCGCGTTGTCATTCATGCTCCTGAAGGGTGAGTTGCTCGCAGCATATCACTCCACCGGCTCAACCCATCTGTCGCAAAGGGCCGCGCATTTGCTACTCTTTGAGGCACAATGCGCCGCTACTTTTTTGCCGTGGTTCTCTCCTTGTTTACCCTTGCGCCCGCTCCATTCCTGGATGCGCAGGCTACCAGCAGCTTTATGCAGCCGGTCGACACCCTACCCGCCGATGTGCGCGGTAAGATCGACGCCGTCGCCACGAAAGTTCTTGCCGATACGGGGGTGCCATCCGCTTCCATCGCGATCGTACAGAAAGGCCAGATCGTTTACACGCAGGCCTATGGCAAGGCCCGGCTCGAGCCGCCTACGCTCGCCACCCCGCAGATGCGCTACTCCATCGGTTCGATCTCGAAGCAGTTCACCGCCGCTGCGATCCTGTTATTGCAGCAGCAGGGCAAGCTTTCGATCGACGATCCCGTCTCGAAATATATTCCCGGCCTGACCCGCGGCGAGGAGGTCACGATCCGTATGCTGCTCTCGCATACCTCTGGCTATCAGGATTACTGGCCGGAAGATTACCTGATGCCGCCCATGCGCGAAGCAACGACCGCGCAGCACATTCTCGACGTCTGGGCGAAGAAGCCGCTCGACTTCGACCCCGGTACTAAGTGGCAATATTCGAATACCAACTTCGTCATCGCCGGGCTGATTGTTGAAAAGCTCAGCGGACAGCCGCTCATGAACTTTCTGCAACAGAACGTTTTTACTCCGCTCGAGATGAAATCAGTTTCTAACACAGATGTTGCCCGTCTCGGCGACACGGACGCCGGCGGATATATCCGCTACGCGCTTGGCCCATTGCGCCCTGCCCCCAAAGAGGGTGTCGGCTGGATGTTCGCTGCGGGCGAGCTCGCCATGGCTGCGCATGACCTCGCGCTGTGGAACATCAGCGTCATGAACCGCTCCCTGCTTGCCGCCGAGTCCTACAAACAGATGTTTACATCGGTCAAGTTGAAAGACGGAACCGACACCGGATATGGACTCGGCGTTTTCACCACTCCGCGCTCCGGCCATGCAGCCCTCGAGCACTCGGGCGAAGTCTCCGGGTTCGTCTCCGAGAACATTGTTTTCCCCGACGACAAGGCTGCGATTGTCGTGCTCACGAATCAGGATGCTGCGCCGGCAGCCGGCGCGATTGGCCGCCAGCTGACGCCGATCGTCCTCGGCATCGTCACGCAATCCCCGGTACAGGCGGAAACGCAGGCACTGGCTATCTTCAAAGGGTTGCAGCAAGGCCAGATCGACCGGACACTCTTTACCGATAACGTCAATGCCTACTTCAACCAGCAGGCATTAGACGATTTTTCGTCCAGCTTGAAACCGCTCGGAGCGCCATCATCCTTTCACCAGGTAACGGAGGAATTGCGCGGCGGCATGACCTTCCGCGTCTTTGCGGTTACGTTCGGCGACAGCCCGCAGCGTCTTCGCGTCACGACTTACACGATGCCCGACGGAAAGCTGGAGCAGTATCTGGTCACTCCTGTGGGGTAGAGTTTTCTAGAGAGGGCGCAATTTGAACGGTCCGATGTCTGTAACTGTTTGTAAAAAAAATGATTTATTTAGGTTTTCTTGGGCCTTTGTATGGATGATTCTTTTAGAGGGTACGCGCATCTATCTTGAGTGAGATTGGCTAGTATTTCTTCAGCCTTGTACGATAAAGAAAGACAAAGAGGGGAGACCAGTTCCGTCGTCTCCCTCGGCGGGCTAAACGTTTATCGCGCGGCTGAAGCCGTGCTCCTACAAACCTAACCCAAGGGCGGCGAGTTAAAGGCAATGCCTCCAACACAAAACAAAGATTATTACGCTCTGCTGGGCGTCAAAAAAACGGCAACTGCGGACGAGATCCGCAAGGCATTTCGCAAGGCGGCCCGCAAATACCATCCCGATGTAAATCCGGGGGACAAGAAGGCCGAGGAGAAGTTCAAGGAAATCTCCGAAGCGAATGACATTCTAAGCGACGAGAAGAAGCGCAAAATCTACGATCAGTTCGGCTTCTACTCGGACCAGATTGACCCAGCCGCAGCAGAAGCGGCAGCGCGTGCGCCGCATGGCGCCGGCAGGGGCGGTGCGCAGGAAGTCCCGTTTGATTTTGGAGGATTCGACTTCAACGACTTTGCATCTTCAGGTGCGCAAGCCGGTGGCGGCGGTAGCGCGCATTCCGGTAACTGGGGTGGATTTCGCGATATTTTCTCCGGCATTTTCTCGCAGGGCGGTCGCCAGCAGCAGCAGCACGGACCCGAAGCCGGCACAGATCTCGAATATCAGGTAACGGTCGATTTCTGGACCGCGATCCGAGGCGGCACCACACGCCTGGAAATTCACCGGCGCGAGATTTGCCCGACCTGCAAAGGGAAAGCCACGACGGGGGGCGCACATACCTGTCCTGAGTGCAATGGTACGGGGCAGGTTACACAGATGGGCGGACGGATGAAGTTCAATATCCAATGCCCGCGCTGCGGTGGCTCCGGCAAAGTACAAAATGCCTGCCCCACCTGTCATGGAGACGGCACAGTTGCGCGGACAGAGCACATCGACTTCCGCATCAAACCGGGAACGCGAGAGGGGCAGCGCATCCGTCTGGCGGGCAAGGGAAATGCGGGCACGAATGGAGGCGCGCCGGGCGACCTGTTCCTCATCATCCGCGCAGGTACGAATCCTGTCTTTACGCGCCAGGGAGATGACATTCACATCACTGTGGCGGTGACTGTTCCGGAAGCGGCGCTGGGCGCGAAAATTGAAGTACCGACCATCGATGGTCGCGCGCAATTGAAGATTCCTCCTGCGACACAGTCCGGCCAGAAGCTGCGCATGCGTGAGCGCGGTGTTCCTTCGGCCACACGCGAAGGAACGCGCGGCGATCAGATTGTGACCGTTGAAATTACGGTGCCGCAAATTAAGGACGAGCGCTCCAAAGAGATTTTGCGAGAGCTTGCTAAGCTGAATCCGGACGATCCACGCGAGGAAATGTGGACGAAGGTGAAGGTCTAAAGCCCGCGGTGGATAACGAGAGGCAAAGTCGCGACGACGCGAATGAACTTTTGAATGCCGCGGTGAACTATGCGCGGCGGATGCTGCGCAAGTACGGGGAATTCGGTCCGTTCGGATTCTCGCTGGACCAGCAGCGGGAGTTGGTGAACGAAACGGTTCCACGAAAGGATTTGCCGCCCGAGCCAGCTATGCTGCTTCAGCTATTACAGAACCAATTCGTGGAGCGGGCTGACAAAAAAGAGATTATTGCAGCGGCAACGGCAGCCAATGTCACCCTGGCGAAAACCTCTGACGAAGGGTTTTCCGATGCGTTACTGATCGAGATCGAGCACCAAAATGGGTACTGTATAAAAGCATTCGTGCCGTACACAATAGCCGGAGGACAGTTGCGCGGATTGTTGCCCAGGGTGATCAGGTTCGGCTCAGTCCAAGTACAGAATGGAGTTGCGCGTTGGTTCGCGCAGTAAACCCATGCCAACGAAACGCAGATCGAAAGGCGCATACATGATCTCGGCAGTGGCCGAAATGTATGGCATCCATCCGCAGACGTTACGTCTTTATGAGCGCGAGGGACTGCTGAAGCCGTCGCGGACGGAAGGCAACACACGTCTCTACACCGATGAAGATCTGGAGCGGCTTGAGTTCATCCTGAACCTCGCACGCGACCTGGGGGTAAATATCGCGGGCATTGCTATCATCCTTCAGATGAGAGAGCGTATGGAGGAGATGAACCGCCAGATGCAGGGTTTCGTCGACTATGTGCGCAGTGAAATGCTCAGCCGCATGCAGCAAGGTTTCCAGCAAGGCTCGGCGATGGTGCCATTGCGGCGGCCGGTTGTGGTTGTGGCGCAGAGCAAGAACAAACGCCCGTAGCGCGAACTTTCCTGGAAATTCGATCTTTGAAGGGGCACACGACTTTCGTCGTGCCGATTGCGGCTGAAGCCGTATGATGACCCCGGTATTCAAAGCCTCACCACTCAACTTAGAAGACTACCTGCAGTGACATTTGAATCTGGCGCGGACTTCCGATGGCGCCGCGCGTATAGCCGAGTCCAGTCGGGCAGTTGAAGAATGTCCCACTGGGTGGATTCCCTGCTGCGCAGGAAGCGGGCGAGGGGGCCGGTGTCGTTCCCAGTACAGGGAAATCATTGAAGCCCTCGTTCTGAGTGACGTTGTCGCTTGGAATATCGAAGCTGGTCGTATTGGTGACGTTGAAAACGTCGAAGCTATAGCGCGCGTGGACCGTTTCTGTAATATTTACGGACTTGACCAGAGAGATGTCCGCGCGTCTCTGATAAGCCTGCCGGAAGATATTGCGCTGGCCCGTCGTGAAGTTGGTCTCAAAGTAATCGTCTGCCGGAACTGCTCCTCCCAGGTCCCCGGGCTGCATCAGCGGCAGGGTAAAGCAGCTGGCATTCAAGGCAGGCTTGCCGAAGGCGCCGGATGTGCCGGTATAGGCGCGGTGCGCATCGCAGCCTGGCGCGAGCGGCACGACAGGATTCGTAATGCCGTTCGACGTTCCGTAGAAAATGCTGCCGACGGCACCGGAGTAGTCGATGACGCTATAGGGCTGGCCGCTTTGAATTACCGTAATTCCCTGTAGTGCCCAATCGTTGGCCACTTTGGCTCTCAGCGAATTTCCGGCAACGAATTTCGGGAATTGGTAAAGATAGTTGAAGTTGATCACATGCGTGCGATCGAAGTCCGCCGAGCCGTAACCGTCACGCAGATTCAGCGGGTTGTTGCCGTTGTAAAAAAGGCCGAGTGCGCTCTGTTCGTCCGTAGCGTGCGAATACGTATAGGAGAAGCCCACCTGCAGTCCGCGGGTTAGTCGCTTCTCCACATGAGTTTGCAGAGCGTTGTAGGCAGCGACGCCAGCCGCTCGATACGTCACCGACTCGGACGAGTAGCCAAGGTATGGGACGCGAAGGTCGATGTTGCCGCCCTCGTAAGTCGATAAAAATGGCTGTCCGTTCGGAAGATTTGCCGGGGAGCATGAGTAGTAATCGCACGCCGTAGTCTGCACCGTATAGCCGTAGCTGTACTCCTGGCCGTGGATCACATTGCCGGGGCTGGCGATCTGCGCCTGGTTGAAAGGGACGGGGATCACTTGATGACGGCCAAGGTTGCCGATGTATCCAATATCAATGGCGAGGTCGTTAAACGGCTGCCATTGGAAATCCAGCGTGTAATTGATCGAATAGGGAAGCTTGTTTGTGCGGTTGTATGTGCCGACAGCAAAGAGAGGAGCGCCATCGGTAATGGCCGCCGCGTTCGGCAGGTAGTTGCTGATGTCGGCGGGGTTGCCGGTGGGAGGAGTGCCCGGAGTGGTGCCCCACGGATTCGACAGCGAGATGTCTCCCGTGCATGGCGAGATAAACGAAGGCGCGCCGGGGCATTGGATCGAGCTGACAAATGGAGGCGCCTGGGTCACACCGAAAGGCCCGCCGGTGACTTCACCTGCCGCATAACCAGGCGAGAGATAGGTGAACAATTCACCGCGATCGTAATAGATACCAGCGCCCGCGCGAATTACTACCTTGTTGTCGTTTTGTTTTGGGGCGAATGCCAGTCCAAGGCGTGGACCGATACCCCACTGGCGTCCGGTAAGTGTCGTATTACTGACTCCCTTTGTCGGGAACAGGCTGTTGTTGCCGGCGATGATGAAGCCGTTCGACTGAATTTGATCGGCCGCTTCGTTATAGGAGTAGAGCGATGCGTCGAAGTTGTAGATGCGGCCGTATTTTTCCGTCAGTCCGCCATTCCAGTCATAGCGCACACCGGCGGTAAGGCTCAGATTCGGCAGAATCTGAAACTTGTCCTGAACATAGGTTCCGACCTGGTTAGCGCGGTAATAGCGATTGGCGTTACCCATCATGAGCGTGGTTGTGGTGAAGTCATCATTCTGATATGCAAGGTTGCCCTGCAGGAAACCGGCAAAGTTGGCCGTGGCGATCATGCCTTTGCCCGGGCGCTCATTGCGAATGTTCAATTGTGTATACGCATAGCTGCCGCCAAAGGTAACGGTGTGCCTGCCGAGTATCCAGATGGCATTTGCCGAGGGCATGATGCGGTTCTGGAACATGCCGGTGAAAGGAGCCTGCGTCTCAGAGCCAGGTCCGATATTCATTAAAGGGTTATAGATGCCGTCGGGATTGTTCGGTGAGGTGTTTCCAAAGGGATCGATAATCGTGATTCCAGGAAAATAGCTCGATCCGAATGTGTTGATGCCGGCATCCTGCGCGCTGAATAGCTGCTGGTTCTGGCCGTATGCCTTTGCGCGCATAAATCCCAGTACCGATGTCACGCTCAGTGTGTCCTTCAGAAAGGTGGTATTGTTCACTGAAAACACATGGCTGCCTGTATCCATATGCTGCGCGAATCCAGGGACATTTGAATAAGCGAAGGGCGCGATGGTGGGGTCATGCTGGTAGTAGTATTTCAGCGCCAGCGTATCCTTCTTGCTCGCGTTCCAGTCGAGGTTCGCCACGGCCTGATCGGCGGAGAAATACGCTGTGCCGGGAATCGATACGTTATCCGGCGTATTGAAGGTTGGGGCGACGCCGGGCGTTGCCGAAGGCACCATAAATTGGCCATTCGGCAGCTTGTATTGCATCAGGAAGAGCGCAACAGGGCTGATAGTCGTCGGATTTACATAGTTCGGGTCGCTTGGATTAGCTGAGGCATAACCATTGCAGGGATCGGGGTTGGCGGGGGTGGCGGCCACAAAGTTGCAGTTGGCAATGGTTGCCAGTGCTGCCGGGCTGCGGTCGTCCGTAAGCCCGTTCGGAACCGTGAATCGGGATATGCCAATCTCCTGATCGCCTACATGCACGTGCTGATAGGCGAGGTAGGCGAATAGCTTGTCCTTGAGGATGGGTCCGCCGACTCCGCCCCCAGCCGTATAGCGATGCAGTTGCGGCACTTTCTCGTCTTCCGGAATATCCTCGTCCTGCTTGAAGAAGAATGGAGCGGCATTGAGCCAGTCGGTTCCGCGATGGAAATAAGCCGTGCCGTGGTAGGAATTGGTTCCCGAAATAGTGCTCATGTCGATATGCGCGCCACTTGTGGCTCCCTGCTGCGCGTCATACATCGATGTATTGACTCGTAGCTCCTGAATCGTCTCCGGGGCCGGAGTTGGAAGGGCCTGTCCAATCGCCAGATAGACGGAGGCGCTGCTTTGTATCACTCCGCCTGCCGCCGGATTGCCGGCGCCGGTATTGAGCGTAACGCGGGAAGATGTCACCTGGCTGGTGCTCTTGCCGTTAAACAGATTACTGCTGTCGACGCCATTCAGAAAGAAGCTGTTGGAAGTGTCGCGCTGCCCATTCGCCCAGATAGGGGAATTGCCCAGACCGCTATTGGCTCCCGTGCCGCCGGATACTTCCGCGTTTACGCCGGGAGCAAGAATGGCCAGACCGGTAAAGCTCCCGGTGGGCAAGGGAATCGCATCGATCTGCGACTTGTCGAGTACATAGCCGTTTGTAGTGTCGACGGCGTTCAGCAGCGGCGTCTCCTGCACGGTGACGGACGTGCTGATTGCCCCGATTTTGAGAGTGGCATTGAGGGAAACCGTGCGATCGGCCTGTACCAAAATCGAGGGGTTCCTCTGGGTTTCAAAACCGTCATGCGTGAAGGTGATCGTGTAGGTGCCGATCGGCAGGTTTACGAACTGATAGCCTCCGTCCGCGTTCGTTTTCGCAACGCGCGTCAGTTTCGTCTGGTCTTCAACCGCCGTGACGGTCGTGTCGGCCAGCAAAGCGCCGGAGGTGTCGCTGACAGTACCGCTAATGGTTCCGAGAGTCTGCTGTGAGCGGGCAACAGTTCCTGAAAGCAGCAGGACGCTGAGGAGAAAGCAGAATACGACATGGCTGGAGCTTCTTTTAGCAAGCATACGCATGGCCTCATAAAGTTGGTGCAGGAAACACTTCGATGCGCTGTCGTCAGTAGGGCAAATGCCGCTTTTCTTGACGTGATCTATTGACCCAGGAAGCTGAGAATACTGCTCTTAAAAAGTGGGGCAGAAATCATGATGTTTCGCATGAGAATACCGCACAACAGATGGCGCCCAAAGAGAAAACCAGTATCGGCCCGGACCGCCGAATGTTACAAATAAAAAAATTTTATGTAGCTGGTTATTCTGTGGAAATACTCCGTTCGCGTGACTGCGAAGTACAAGTCTGCCCGCTCCGGATCGAGTTCAAAACAGGCCAGAACTAAGGAATAGCCGCCAAAATGGCGTATCGGTCCCGCTGGCGAAAATCGTGCATCCAACTACCTTGGCCCGGTTTTGCCGCCGAATCCCGTTTTATTGTGCTTTTCATCTTTGCGTCGTATGTTGGCAGGTTAACGTTTTCATGCGTTCTCGCGGTCAGCTGTTTTCACTGACCGCTCGCCATCCATCAGCCCCCAAGGAGGATGCACCCCCGTGAGCGAGCCCCTTTCACCAGAGCTTCTAAACAAGATGAACGCCTATTGGCGTGCTGCCAATTACTTGTCAGTCGGACAGATTTATCTGAAAGAGAATCCGCTGCTTGACCGTCCATTGTCGATGGATGACATTAAGCCCCGGCTGCTGGGACACTGGGGGACAACGCCCGGACTCAACTTTCTCTATGTGCACCTGAATCGCATCATCACAAAAAACAACGTCAATATGATTTACATCATCGGTCCGGGACACGGCGGTCCTGGTATCGTGGCGAACACTTATCTTGAGGCCTCCTATACCGAGATTTATCCACATATAGAGCAGAGCAAAGACGGTATCCTGCGCCTCTTCCGTCAGTTCTCATGGCCCTACGGCATTCCCAGCCACGTCGCTCCGGAAACACCGGGATCGATTCATGAAGGCGGCGAGCTCGGTTACTCACTGCTGCATGCATACGGCGCAGCTCTCGATAATCCGGATCTGGTAGTTGCATGCATTGTCGGCGATGGTGAGGCAGAGACCGGCCCCTGCGCCACCAGCTGGCACTCGAACAAATTTCTTAATCCCATTACCGATGGCGCCGTACTGCCGATCCTGCATTTGAACGGCTACAAGATTGCCAATCCTACCGTCCTGGCGCGCATCCCGCAGAGCGAACTGGAAGCCCTGATGCGAGGGTATGGCTACAAACCTCATTTCATCGAGGGCAGCGACCCTACAGTCATGCATCAGCAAATGGCTGCGTTGTTGGATAAGGTCTATGCGGAAATTCGCGCGATCCAGAAAAAAGCGCGCGATACGAACGACGCCACGCGCCCGGCATGGCCGATGATCGTCATGAGTACGCCGAAAGGCTGGACCGGTCCCAAAGAAGTGGATGGGAAACCAGTGGAAGGAACCTGGCGCGCGCATCAGGTTCCGTTCTCAACCGTCCACGGCAATCCGGGACATCTGAAGCTGCTCGAAGACTGGATGGCAAGCTACAAGCCGCAAGAGTTGTTTGACGAAAAAGGCCGTTTCCGCGACGAGTTTGCCGAGATTGCCCCGAAAGGCAGGTTGCGCATGGGGATGAATGCCCATGCGAATGGCGGCTTGCTGATGCAGCCGCTGGAGCTGCCTGATTTTGCCGATTACGAGGTAAAGATCACTGAGCCGGGCGGCACGCAGGCGGAAGCAACGCGCGTGCTGGGCTTTTTCCTTCGCGACGTGATGAAGGCGAACCTCAAGAACAAGAATTTCCGCATTTTCGGCCCGGATGAGACGGCGTCAAACCGTCTCGATGCGGTCTATGAAGCGTCTGAAAAGCGCTGGATCGCCGAGACTCTTCCGGTAGACGAAAACCTCGAACCCGATGGCCGCGTCATGGAGATCCTGAGCGAGCACATGTGCCAGGGATGGCTCGAAGGCTACCTGCTCACAGGCCGCCACGGATTTTTCTCCTGCTACGAAGCCTTTATTCACATCATTGATTCCATGTTCAACCAGCACGCGAAATGGCTGAAGGTGACGCGGGATATATCCTGGCGTAAGCCGATTGCATCGCTGAACTACCTGCTGAGCTCACACGTGTGGCGGCAGGACCATAATGGATTCAGCCACCAGGACCCCGGCTTCATCGATCACGTTGCGAATAAAAAAGCCGACGTTGTGCGCATCTATCTGCCACCGGATGCGAATACTCTGCTCTCCGTCGGAAGCCACTGCCTGCGCAGCCGTAATTATGTGAACCTGATCATTTCCGGTAAACAGCCCGCGCCCGTCTGGACGACGATGAGCGAGGCGATCCGCCACTGCACGGCCGGACTGGGCAAATGGGATTGGGCCAGCAATGACGACGGAAGCCCTGACGTGGTGATGGCCTGTGCCGGGGACGTGCCGACGCTTGAAACGCTGGCTGCCGTTTCTCTGCTTCGCGAACACGTGCCCGACCTGAAGATCCGCGTGGTGAATGTTGTGGACCTGATGACACTGCAGCCAGTCTCGGAGCATCCGCATGGGCTGCCCGACGAAGATTTTGACCGCTTGTTTACTACCGACAAGCCGGTGATCTTCGCCTTTCACGGATATCCGACGCTGATTCATCGACTGACCTACAGGAGAAAGAACCACGACAACATTCACGTGCGCGGTTTCAAGGAAGAAGGCACCACGACCACGCCTTTCGATATGTGTGTGCTGAATGACATGGATCGCTATACACTCGCGCTCGACGCCGTGCGGCGTGTGCCCCGGCTTCGCCAGATAACGGATACAGCAACGCAGAAATTCACAGAGACGCGGCAGCGCCACAAGCTCTACGTCTCGCAATACGGCGAAGATCTGCCGGAGGTTCGCAACTGGAGCTGGGGTGGAGTAGCAAAAGGCGCGACCAGCCAGGACACGGGCGGCGACAACGTATGAGGCCGATTCTGGTCATCAACAGCGGCTCATCTTCACTCAAGTTCGGACTGTTTGTTGCAAAGAGCGGGGATGAGCATGCGCTGGTGCGCGGCAACGCGGATGCGATCGGGAGCGACAGCGGAACGCTGGAAATTGTAGACGAGCAGGGAAGTGTTCTCTCAAGGGAAACACACCGCTTCACATCACAGAAAGAGGCGCTGAGCCATATTACGAAACAGCTGACAGCTTTCAAGTATGAAGCGCCAGTCGCAGTCGGACACCGCATTGTGCATGGAGGCCCGCATCTCGTCAAACATCAGCTCATTACGGATGCGGTGTTTTCAACGCTGCAGAAATCGGTGCACTTTGCGCCGTTGCATATTCCACCCGCGGTAGAGCTGGTTCGTCATACCGAGAAGCTCTATCCGCAGGTGCCGCAATTTGCCTGCTTCGATACGGCATTTCACCAAACCATGCCGGAAGCTGCCTACCGGTTTGCGATTCCCGAAAAGTATTTCGCAGATGGCGTGCGACGCTACGGATTTCATGGCTTGTCCTATGCGTCGATTATTCACGCGCTCGGCAAAGAGCTGCCGCCGAAGACGGTCGCAGCCCATCTGGGCAGCGGTGCAAGCCTCGTGGCACTCGCCGACGGCCAATCCGTTGACACGAGCATGGGCCTGACGCCTACCGGCGGCATTCCAATGGGCACGCGTACCGGCGAACTTGATCCTGGCGTTCCGATCTTCCTCATGCGTAACGAAAAGCTCAACGCGGATGCGCTCGAATTGCTGCTCAACCACAATGCCGGACTGAAAGCGCTTGGCGGTACGAATGATATGCGCAAGCTGCAGACGGCTTCGGATGCAGGCGATCACAATGCGCAGCTTGCCATCGAAATCTTTTGCCGGTCAATCGCTAAGACGGTTGCATCCTATGCCGCAGTGTTAGATGGCCTCGATCTGCTGGTTTTTACCGGCGGTATTGGCGAGCACAGCTCTGCTGTACGCGCCGATGTGTGCCGCCGTCTCAGTTTTCTCGGTATCGCTCTGGATGCAGAGCGGAACGCCTCATCCTCCGCTGTGATCTCATCGGAGGCAGGAAGAGCAGCGGTCCGCGTCATGCCGAGCGAAGAAGAAGTGCAGATCGCGCGGGAGTGCAGAAAGCTGCTTCCATAGCGTGAGTGCAGCGATCAAATTTTGATGAATATCTTCTTCCTGTAAAGAATCAGAACGGGAATAAAGCATACAGCGACATAGCAGAGAGAATAGAGCAGGGACCCTAACGCCCGATCCGGAACATGCGCGAAGACGTGCGCATAGATAATCGACCCCAACGACCGGTGGCCGAATAACACATCTCCCACTAGCGGAGAGAGCAACTCCGAGAACACATAGGCTGCGATGGCATTCGAGCCAAACACAAGCCACGGAAAGGTCCAGCCGCGCTTCCACTGTTTGATCTCAATGAGCCAATAACAAATAGACAAACCCAGCAGCGACCATCCAGCGGCAAACAATACATAAGAACTGGTCCAGAGTTTTTTATTGATCGGAAACCAGTGTCCCCAGATCTTTCCCAGCAGCAGTCCCGCAATCGCGCCGCCAAGCAGGCCCAGGAACTTTGCATAATTGCTTCTCTTTGTGCGCAACCACAGGGCCGCCAACATGCCCAGCAAGGCTGTTCCCAACGCTGGTAGATTGCTTAGCAGTCCTTCAGGGTCGCGTGTACCTTCATACAGCCTGCCCGGAAAAATATGCCGGTCGATATAGGCGACCCAGTTCGCATCCTTGTCCAGCAACGGAATATCGCGAGTCGGGAGCCCATATCCCGGCACCGGGATCCAGCGCATAATGATCCAGTAACCAATCAGCGCGGCGATAAGAACCACGATTTTGCTCTTTGCCCCGCGCTTCCACAGATGCAATGCACTGACGATCAGCAGGCAGACGGCGAAGCGCTGCAATACGCCATAGATACGCAGAGTCTGCCAGTGAAAGAACGGAAAGCCGTTTACGACGAGCCCTAATGCAAACAAAATGATCGAGCGGCGCAGTGCATGCAAGAATAGGGATACTTTGGATGCGCCCTTGGCGAGTCGCGACTCGAATGAGAAGACCAGCGAAAGGCCAGCAACAAAGAGAAACGTAGGGAAGACCAGATCCGTCGGCGTCCAGCCATTCCACTGTGCGTGTTTCAGCGGCCAGTAAGCATGGCGCTCGTCACCATTGTTATTTACCAGGATCATAAAAGCGATGGTGATGCCGCGGAGCACATCAAGGGAGATGAGCCGGGTCTGCACCGCGGAAGTTGAAGGGTTTGTTACAGTCGTAGCCGTCATAGTGGATATGACGGCTACTGTAACTCTTTACGCGAGATTGCGAAAGCGGGAACCTTGAATCGAGCCCAGATCGGGTAAGCGAAATCTCCCGGCAGTGATGGCGTGAAAAACTCGAAGTTCGAGCGAAATTTCGGAGAGTCCATCCGCATAATTTCGGATCAGGAAGATCGGGACCCGGAAAAGCGTGCATCCTGAAGATCAATATCCATAATCAGCTCCTGATAGACGGTGTCGTTAATCCGGTTCGATTCCAGGAGCTCTCCCGCTGTGTGGCGCTCGACGTTCCGTGCCGCCCGCGCAATATCGAGATAACGTCTTGCTTGTGCGATGGATTCTTCCTTGGTTTCTTCGTTCGGACTGCTGATAAGCGCAAGTTTCCGGCGATACATCTTTTCCACAGCGTCGTAGATCTCTTTTTCCGGCGGGGATTTTTGCTTTTCTCCCTCAAGATATGCAATTGCGTTTCGGGCCATTAGCTTGCGCGCAAGCTGTTCCTCCGGATCAATAGACGCCTCCTTCTGTGCCAGTCCCAGCTTTCGGATAACGAAGGGAAACGTGAGCCCCTGAATTACAAGAGTGACGAGGATCACGCAGTATGTGAAGAAGATGATGATATTGCGCGCCGGGAAAGGACTACCGTCTTTGAGCGTTTCCGGCAACGATACAGCAGCCACCAGAGCGATGAGCCCTCGCATCCCACCCCACCCTAAGATGAAAACTTGTTTTGGATTGAGAGGGGCACGGCTCTTGTGCAACAAAATGCTTTGTATCTTGTGCGACATCCATGCGCCGGGATAAACCCAGAGAAAGCGCAGCAAGATCACGATCATGCTTACCATCAGCCCACCGGCCATCAGCTGGCCGAGTCCAAGCCCTTCGATCCCTGCCAGCACCGAAGAAATCTGAAGCCCGAGCAGAATGAACACGACGCCGTTCAGGATGAAGTCAACAGTATTCCAGATGGCAGGCGACTCCAGGCGCGCGCCGAGCGAGAGCAATTGACCTTGCCGGTGACCCAGATAGACTCCGCAAACGACAACCGCCATCACTCCGGAAGTATGTAGCCGCTCCGCAGTCAGGTAGACGATATAAGGCGTGACAAGCTCCATTGTCATTTCGATGGTGGAGGCTTCGACCCTGGATATCAGCCGGGAATGTACCCAGGCCAGAGCCAATCCAATCGCCCAACCTCCAACCGTGAGATAGAGCAACTGTCCCAAGGCAGCTCGAAAGTGAGGCGCGTGGCCCGAAATGATGATGCCCACCGTAAAACTGAGAGCCAGCAATCCACTCGCATCATTGATCAGGCTCTCACCTTCAAGGATGTCAACAATGCGAGATGGAAGTCCTAGTTTGCGGGCGATACTGGTTGCCGCAATGGAATCGGTTGTCGAAACCACTGCACCGAGCACAAGCCCTGTTTTCCATGTCAGCTGCGAGAAAAAGAAATGCGCGGCAAATCCGACGCCAATGACCGTGAAAGCGACCAGCCCAAAGGCCAGCAGCAGAATGCTGCTCATATTTTCGCGGAGATCACGCCATGAAGAGTTGTGAGCCGCGGCAAAAAGCAGAGGGGGTAAAACGACAAGAAATACAAAGTCCGGATGCAGGGCGATCGCAGGAACGGGTGGAAGAAAGCTGAGCACAAGTCCGCCCAGCACAAAGACAATGGGATACGGCTGCTGAATGCGTCGCGCCAGAACGGAGAGGCCGATCACAAAGAGCAGCAGCACCAGCATCAACAGCTCAAGATGATGAATATCTACGCTCATCTGTGCCCCCAAGCTATCAAATATCGTCCTGCGTGTCGCGCCCTAACATACAGGCAGACACATCGCGGCATCATGTATCTTGACACTAGTTCATAACAGGCCCTGGTGAAATGAAGTGCAAACGTTTTTCTGCTCTGTTGGTCGTTGGTTTTGTTACCTCATGTGTCGCGCAGCAAAGTCCTCAGTTACCCCCTGCTATCAGTTCCACAGTCGTGGTTGTCGGTAGTCCGAATGCCGTTACTCTGGGTGAATCCAGTCGCTCTGTCGTGGTCATGGACATGCAGGAGCATCCGCGCGCATTTCAAACCATTGAAGACCGTCTTCGAACGGATTCGTCAACGTATATTGAGCAACGTGGCGCGGGGGGAGCGCAGGCAGACATTTCCATGCGAGGCACCTCTTTCGAGCAGACGCTTGTTCTCATCAACGGCCTGCGCATCAATGACGCACAAACCGCGCATCACAATCTTGATCTGCCCGTTCCCATGGATGCGATGAGTTCCATAGAAGTGCTGCACGGGTCCGGCTCTACTCTCTATGGTTCAGACGCGATGGGCGGGGTTGTCGACTTCACCACAGCCGCACCTGAGACGACCGCTCTACGTCTCCGCACAGCTGTAGGCAGCTTTGGCGAAAACGATCAGGCCATCACCGGATCGATCATTGGCAAGAAGTGGTCGGAGCTGGTTTCCGGTGAACGAAACTTCTCCAGCGGATTCATTCCCAATCGCGACTACCGCAATGAAAACGGAAGTTCGGAGACACGCTGGAAGACCCCATCGGGCGAGAGCGATATCCTTCTTGCAGGCAGCGATCGCGCATTCGGAGCCGACCAGTTCTACGGCAACTACAATTCCTGGGAGCGAACGAAAGGGTGGTTTGCTTCAATTCGGCAGGGGCTTGGCGAAAAGACCGATGCGGCTTTTGGGTATCGACGGCACTCCGATAATTTCATTCTCCTGCGCGACGATCCTGCGTTCTACGCGAACCAGCATATCGATCAAAGCTGGCAGGGTGCATTGCGCAGAAGCGAACATCTCGGCGCAAAAAGCTCCATCTTCTATGGACTGGAAGGCGACGGCGACGCCATCCAAAGCAACAACCTTGGCAGGCACGCTCGCAACTGGGGTGCAGGCTATCTCGACGCAGATATGCAATGGCGGAATGTATCGCTTACCGCGGGCTTGCGGCAGGAAATCATCAGCGGCGGATATCACGTCACCAGTCCGGCACTGGCTGGAAGTTATTGGCTTGGCAGCAGCGTGAAAGCTCGCGCCTCACTGGGATACGGCTTTCGCCTGCCTACTTATACTGATCTCTACTACAGCGATCCATCCACGATTGGAAACCCTAACCTCAAACCGGAATCGGGATGGAACTATGAAGCAGGAGCCGACTGGTTTGTAGGATCGACATCCTATCTCTCATTCACCGGTTTCTACTCGCGGCAGCACGATACCATCGACTACGTTCGCCCCAATGCAAACAGTCCCTGGCAGGCCAGCAATCTCACAAATCTCCGATATGCCGGAGTGGAGGGCGCATGGACCTGGCAACCGGTGCGCGGAGAACAACTCAAGCTCGCATGGACGTTCTTGTCCGGCGCGCAGCAGGCGCTGCACGGCTTGCAATCGGAATATGTCTTCAACTATCCAGTCAACAACGCGGTGTTTGAGTGGATCGCCGAGCCTGTCCGCGGATACATGTTACACAATCGCGTTGGCATTACACAACGCTATCAAGCCGAAGCATATCCCGTGTGGAATGCAGCCATCGTCAGAGAGCGCGGGCACATTCACCCGTATCTGCAAATGTCGAACCTGAGCAACACCGGCTATCAGGAAATTATCGGCGTTCCCATGCCGGGAAGAAGCTTTACCGGCGGCGTAGACGTCTTGCTGGGCAAGTCAGCGAGGTAGCGGTTCGAACAATTTCCGCAGCGCATGCTCCAGCGTGGAGGTAATTTCGTCGGCGGGCAGCTGCCTGTCGATTTGCAGCGGTTGGCCGACACGAATAGACAATTTGCCCGAACGGAACCATCCTCGTCCGCGCTGCTTCAACTCGCCCAATCCGCGAAGCGCCACAGGCAATACGTCCGCGTCTGATTCCTGCACCAGCAACCCAATGCCCGAGCGAAACCTCTGTAATTCTCCTTCTGAGCGATGTCCTTCAGGAAAAATCAGAATGTTATATCCACGATCCAGAGCTTTACCCATGTGCGTGAAGCTCTCGCGAAAGCCTGTGCTGCGCGGTAATGGAAATACATTGAAGAGAGCAGTGATGAGCCAGTAGGCAGCAGGAGCCAGCGCATTCAAAAACCATGATCCCTGTCCGCGCGCATGGCGAAAATCATCGAGTATGTCAGCAGACATAGCAATCGCTGCACGGCGGCGCACCTTTCCGCGAAGGGCATATAAGATCAATGCCGCGTCATACGAGGTCACATGGTTGCCGATAATGAGGATCGGCGCATCCGGCCATACGATAGCTCCATCCCGTTCAACCCTCGGTGCCGCAAGCAGCCACACCAGCGGGCGCATCACGCATTCAATGAATAGAACCCGGACGAGTTGCATCGGCAGCGACCACGGCCAGCGTGGATAAATGGTCTTATCGCGTTTCTCCGGATGGAGTGGTGCAGCGACGGCTGCTATCTTCTGCTCGGAAGCATCTGAGTTATGGCCAGGTAATCTAAGTTGTTGCCGTAGCTCCCCCAGCGTAGCGATGCGCGCTAGCGTCGCATCGTCGAGCGTCACACCCATGCGTTGTTCCAGTTCGCTTTGCAATTGCACTCGCCCCAGGCTGTCCAGGTGGAAGTCTTCATCCAGACGCGCATCATCGGACACATTCGTCGCTCTGCTGCGCGCAATATGCGAAATCAACGCCACCAACGCATCGCCTTCGTTCGCCGTCGTGCTTTCATCGGACAGGCCATGCGCATCTGCCCACTGCGCGATTTTCCCGCGTTGAATCTTGCCCGTCGAGGTGCGCGGAAAATCCAAGTCAGGCCAGATGCGCCAGTAACGGACTCGCTGATAGTCGGAAAGCTCGGCGTTCGCTTGCCGTACAGCTATCGCCGCTTCCGTTTCCGTGCCTCGAAAAAGCACAATGGCCATCGCCTCCATGCCGCTCGGCAGGGCCACCGGCACAACAACGGATCCGCGCACTCCCGCTTGCCGATCGAGCACCGCCTCTACATCTTCCGGATGAATATT
>DATHQH010000242.1:0-10554 GCA_035482895.1 Alloacidobacterium sp.
CAAAGTGCGCAAGCTGGCCGGAAGCGAAGATGGCGACCTGCTCATTATCGTTGCCGGAGATGCTGCTTCGCATATCCAAGCCAGCGACACTAAGAGCGAGGGGCGACTCTCGGAACGTGAAATTGCCGTCTATTCCGCGGCCGGAAATTTCCGGGTGGAGCTGGCGAAGAAATATGCCGACCGCCACGGCGCGTTTACCGTGACGGAAGCAGTCGTTGGCTCGCAGGAGCGGGACTCGGGTGCGCTCGTAGACGGCTCGGCGGCATTTCGCCCGATCTGGGTGACAGACTTCCCGATGTTCGAGCATGAGCCTGAGACTGGGCACTGGATGCCCGCGCATCACCCGTTTACTTCCCCGCACGAAGAGGATATGGATCGCATTGTTTCCGACCCGGCCTCAGTTCGCGCGCGCTACTACGATCTGGCGATGAACGGCCTGGAGCTTGGTTCCGGATCGATTCGTATTCACCGGCAGGATGTGCAGCAGCAGATTTTCCGCGCGTTGGGCATGTCGGATGAAGAGGCGAAATCGCGCTTCGGATTCTTTCTGGAAGCGTTGCAGTATGGCACGCCTCCGCATGGCGGCATCGCACTCGGGCTGGATCGTCTGGTGATGATTTTGGCCGGGGCGTCAAGCCTGCGCGAAGTGATCGCTTTCCCCAAAACGGCGAAGGCCATCGATCTGATGGTCGATGCGCCGACACCAGTGAGCGATGCCCAACTGAAGGAATTGCATATCCGGACAGTGCGGAAGGACTAGAGCCGGTTCATAACAGGCTCCAGGATAGAATGAATGGCCAGCGATCGTTGTATCGCTGGCCTGAATGCTTACTTGATCGACCCTAGTTTGTAGACAACACCCACGGTTCCCGCGAATTCATTCTGCCTAGTAAAGCCATATTGGGTGGGCTGCCAGTCGGCCGTTCCACGAACGGACCATTTCGGGTTGAGATTGTAGTCGGCCCATCCGCCCCACGCAGAGCCGAACGCGACTTTGTTGTTGTAGATACTTACCTGGGAGGGCTGCACGCCTGCAGCTCTGAAACCGCTATCGAAGATGCCATACGACGCGCCGATGAGCGCATGGAGACCTAGAGTATAGTTCTCTCTCCGAAGTAGACGGAAGTTGGGCCCAACCATGAAAAAGTGTTCCGACATAGGCGAGGTTGTCACCCCATAGGCGTTTGGAGGCACGATAATCGTGCCATAGTAGCCACGCACAGCGAATTCCAGTCCAATAGGCTGCTTGAACCATGCCGTTGCATCGGCCGTCCAGCCTTTAAGGTTGATCGCCTGAACCCCTTTGCCTATGCCTGGATTGAAGTGCGAATAAGCGAAGCCGCCGTAAATATCGTACCGTTGCTGGTATTGCGGTAGAACCGTGATGGGAGCAGCGGCCTGCACCTGGCCGTGAAGCGATATGGAAGCTGAAAGCAGGGCAAAAAACGCAAGGGCTGCGAGTATGGGGCGAATTCTGGAAATCACGCTACTTTTTCAAACCTCATTCTTCAAACATCACAAAGAGTCGCAAATACTCACGATACACGGTTAGACGGAGAGGGAAAAGGCGCGGAGCAGATGAGATGCTACCGACTCTGCAGAATCAAAGCAGCGATGGCTGCTGCCTGGTGCGCAGGGGAAGAAGCCGGGCCTCAATCCATCAATTCATCCAGCGGCGGTCCTTAGGATCTTTCTCCGACCCGGTATAGCTACCATCTTTGTCAAAGTGCACGTCGCGATTCTGCTTGCGCATATAGACTTCAAATTTCTTTCCGGCGCGGCGACGCTTCCAGCGATAGTAGTCATTGCGCAATCCGAAATATCGTTCGCTGGTAGCGAAGGCATAGCCCCGTTTTGGCGCGGCCTTGATGTAAAGAAACCCTGCCAGCGCCCCACCCAGCTGAGCCAGCGCATAGACTCTGCTCGCCGAAAACACCATAGCAACGGCGATCAGCATATAGACAATGACCAGGTACTTGGCCTTCATCGTCATCGGCAGCGGAAACAGCATAAACTCCATATTGCCGTAGAGCACGCCAAAGGCGACAAGCAGGCCGAAGATCCCGCCGAACGACCCGGCGATCGCCACATTATCGACACCCAGCCACAGGCTCAAACCGACGGCTGCCAGACCGGCTCCGATGACGCTCGTGAAGTACAGCTCGGCCAGCCAGCGTGGTCCGTGATTGGACTCAAGAAAGCTGCCCAGAAACCAAAGCGAGAGCATTTCCAGCGCTGTTCCCAGGACGCCTTGGTGGATGAAGCAGTAAGTGATGAGCTGCCACAGATAGCCGTGCAGGAAAAGTACAGGGATAAGCGCCCCTACACGCAGAATCTCCTCTGCGAACGGCGCCGCTGCCAGTTGGAGCAAAAGCAGCAAAAAATACGCGCCGACATTCCAGAGGATCAACCCGCGCGTAAAACCGCGGAAGTCGGGGAAATTGAGGATTCCTGCAGTTCGTGGCATACAGACTGTTTTATTCTCTCAGAAAATGAGGCCCGAGCGCCGTTTTACCGTTCCGGCAAAGGCGCGACTGCCGGGCTGCGATGTCCCTGTGGATCGACGGCACGCACGCCGAAGATGACGTTATCTTTAGAAATGGGAAGCGTGATTGAATACTCGCCTGTGCTCCTCTGGTCTTTCACGGGGGTAAAACGCTGCCAGTCCGGTGCAGCCAATTCGCGCCATACAATCTCGTAGGATGTACCGGCAGGGGCATCTTGTCCACGACTCCATTCCAGCGTTGTATTGTTATCAAGATTTCTTGTGACCACGCGCACATTTACAGGCGCTGGGGGAGCATCCGCCAGAGTGGCTAGGGTTGCAGTGTTGAGCGCAGCGACGCGGGCTACGTATTGGGAATCGACAAATTTCAGCAGATCGCCATATTCAACACCATCCTCTGTGCGGACATTCTGGTGCTGATGGTTGAAGTCTTCACGCCACTCGGTGAAACGCACGGCAGGAAAGCCCTCCGCGTTGAACGATGTGTGATCGCCGCCGCGAAGGAAACGGTCGCGGCGAAATTCGAGCACTGGGCGGAAGTGGGGTGTGGAAATCACCTTTTTCGTATTACCGATGTCATAGCTTTCGCTCACGTCAAGAACACTCCGCGCCAGCTGGCGCGACGGGGAATCACTCTCATAGCCGAGGGCCTGAATGAGTTTCGCCTGCTCCGGCGTGGCAGAGGCTGGAATGGCCTCGGAAAAGACCCGGACCACCAACTTATCCTGAAGCTTGTCGCCGGGGGTGGTATTGCCGCCAACGATGTCGTTGTTGAGCACTCCTTCCAGCTGCCAACCCTCGGATTTGGCCAGCTTCGCCAAGTGGCGGCTGCCATTCAGCCCCTGTTCCTCTCCTGCAACGGCAACAAAAACGATCGTGGAGGCCGGTTTGAGCTTCGAGAGCACGCGGGCCGACTCTAGGCTCACGGCCACTCCTGAGGCGTCGTCATTGGCACCTGGGGCAAAGCCAAGGGTGTCCTGAACGTCTGTATTGCGCGAGTCGTAATGCCCGGTGACGAGATACATTCGCTTCGCCTGCGAGGGATCCGAACCGCGCAGAATCGCGTAGACATTAGTAATTGTGGTGGGTTGCGGAATGCGGCTTTGTGGACTTTCAGTGAAAGTATCGCGTCTCACCTCAAGGCAACCGCTGCAGGCTGCTGAATAACGTTTGAACTCGGATTCGATCCAGTCAGCGGCAGCGCTCACTCCCTGCCCGGCAGGCAATCCTTTTTCCATACTGGAGAGGGTGTTGCGCGTGTGGAAGCCAACTAATGTTTCGATGGTGTGTTGAATTTGCTGAGAGGAGATTTGCTGTAGAGCATGTGCAATGGCTGGATCTGCGGGAGCAGGACGAGTTGGTGCTCCGATGGCATCCAGATCGCGTGGTGTATCGTCAGAGAAAGCATGCGCACTTGCTGCAAAGGCAATCGCCACGATGGCGGCCGCAAAAATGAACCGTTTGCATTGGGTCGTCATAAAAAAACCGCTCCGGAAATATTGGTTGAATTCCATGTAAATGGCTTGACGTGTAAGCGCTTCTCTTAAAAACTAACGAAGTTGCATCTTGCGATTTGTTCTAATCATCCTATTACTCCATTTGGTTTGGAGGGACTTATGCCGATTTGCCCAGAATGTGAGAGCGTGCTCGATTTCGACGAAGAAGACGTAGAAGAAGGCGACGTGATCGTTTGCGACGAATGTGGAACAGAGTTTGAAATCGTTGCCACAGATCCTCTTGAGCTTTCGAAAGTGGAAGAAGGCTACGAGGACGAAGACGAAGAGCCGGAAGAAGAGGAAGAGGAATGATGCAGTTTTTTTGTAACCGTGCCAGTTTCAAGGACAGGCTGGCAGCGGTCGTTGCTTTGCTTGTAGTTTGCTTGCTGGTTCCTGTGGCAGCCGTGGCACAAAACACGGCGGTTCGGTCTGTGGAAGGCAAGGTATTCGGGGCCGAGGACGCACCGCTGAGTAGCGCGGTAGTTTATCTGCAGGATTCGAAGACAAATAACATCAAGAGCTTCATCTCTACTCAGGATGGCAGCTATCGCTTTGGCCAGCTTTCAAGTGAGGTCGATTACCAGATTTGGGCTGAGTACCAGGGAAAAAAGAGCGAGCGGAAAAATATCAGTTCCTTCAACTCAAGGAAGCAACTGGTTATCGATTTGCACATCAAGTGATTTGCAAATCTAAAGACTGAAGCAGATGCCCAAGGTAATGAACATACTTGGATCGAGGAAGAATCTTTCAGCGGCGTCGACAAGACGAAATCGCTGAGATTCTTCCCGCAGCCATCGCAAACGCCGTTATTCCACGCTGCAGATCAGGCATTTCAGATATTCCGTTTCCGGAATCGTCAGAATCACTGGATGGTCTGCAGCTGCGCCACGGCGCTCAATTAGACGCACCCGTCGTCCCGCATCTCCAGCAGCGGCTGCTACGACCTGCTGAAAATCAGCCAGGGAGACGTGATGCGAGCATGAGCAGGTCACCAGTGTCCCGCCTGAGCGCAGCATTTTAAGCGCGCGCAGGTTCAGTTCCTTATAGCCACGAAGAGCGCCTTCCACCGCCCGCTTCGATTTGGCGAAGGCTGGAGGGTCGAGCACAATGGTGTCATATTCAGCTCCCGACAGGCTCCAGTCGCGCAGTAGGTCGAAGGCGTTTGCCTCCATCCAATCCACATTTGCTTTCTTGAGTTTCCCTGCATTTGCAGCGAGATTCTTCTCCGCCACTTCCAGGGCTGCGTGTGAGATGTCCACTCCGGTTACGCGCGGGCAGCTCTGCGCCAGATGCAGCGCGAAGCCGCCCTGATAGGTACAGACATCGAGCGCTTCGCCATGAGCAAAACGCGCGGCGGCGGCATAGTTTTCCCGCTGGTCTAAGAAGGCACCAGTTTTTTGCCCAGCCCCGGCGTCATAGTGAAAACGCAATCCGTTCAGCTGAAAATCCGTGCTGAGAAGTGGCTCACCGGCGTCGGCGACGTAAAGTGGAGCCGTGGAGGGTGCGCTGAGCTGCTCCAGTTCGCGGATACGAGGATCAGGCCGTTCGATAATCGTTTGAACTGCAAGCCCCTCTTTGAGAACGCTCACGATCAGCGCGCGGGTTTCATCGTTATCAAGCGCCTTGGCAAGAAGCTGCAGAATGACCAGATCGCCATACTTATCTACGATGACGCCGGGCAACGCATCCGCTTCACTGAAGACAAGACGGCAGGCGCTGGTCTCTGTGCCGAGCATCGGAAGACGCATCTCGATGGCAGCTTTGAGGCGTACCCCCAGCAAATCGAGCCATTGTGCCTGGTTGATCAGGTCTGAGGAGACCAGTCTCAAGGTAATCTGCGAGGCGGGGCTGTAGAGAGCCGTGCCCATCAGGATGCCGCGCTGATCGGCAACTGGAATCAGACCGGAAGGCTCCCCAAATACCCTTTCAACGTCAGACTGGTAAACCCAGACATGTCCAGCGCGAAGACGATCGGCCGCGCGACGCGAAATGACAGCAGCCAGCCCTTCGATTTCTACCTGTAAGGATGGTGAAGCGTGTTCGAGGAGCTTTCGGCTACGTTTTGCGTGCTTCTCTGGGCTACGACCCGGCATATGTTCATCTTCGCATGGAGAAATGCTTCTCTTTTGTGATCCAATCGCATAAAAATGTGGCGGATGGAGTAACGCTGTATTCCGCAGGTGCCGCATTTGCAGCCAAAGCCTATAATCAGTTATGGCAACCGCGCAAAGCGCGTCTGTGCAACCCGCAAAAGCTCTCTCGGTGTTGGATCCCTTCGCGCCCCGCTTTGAGAAGCTGGTGGCGACCGTCCACGCCAATCGTCCCAATGACGACACCGAAATCATCCGCAAAGCCTGGGAGTTCTGCCTGGAGCATCACAAAGGGCAGCTGCGTGCCTCCGGAGAGCCGTATGTGCTTCATCCGCTTGAGGTTGCTATCGTCTTAGCAGAGATGAAGCTCGATTCGACGGCCATTGCCGCCGGTCTGCTCCACGACGCAGTCGAAGACACTCCGGTGACGACGGCCGACATCACGGCCAGGTTTGGTGAACAGGTGGCGCACATTGTGGAAGGCGTCACCAAGATCGACAAGATTCAATTTGCGAACAAGGAAGACCGGCAGGCGGAGAATGTACGCAAAATGTTGCTGGCGATGGTCAGCGATGTGCGCGTAGTCCTGATCAAGCTGGCCGACCGGCTGCACAACATGCGCACGCTGGAACATCTGCCGCAGGATAAACAGCAGCTGATTGCACGCGAAACACTCGATATCTATGCGCCGCTCGCCCACCGTCTTGGCATGGGCAAGGTGCGCGGCGAGCTTGAAGATCTCGCCTTCCGGTTTGTCGATCCCTACGCCTATCAGCAGGTGCATGACGCGGTCGAAGAGCGGCGCAGCGAAGGCGAGCAGTTTCTGGTTGGCGTGGAAGCTCTACTGCTTGAAAAGCTGCGGGAGAACAACATCAAAGCACGCGTGGAGTGGCGCATTAAACGCCTCTTCAGTGTCAACCAAAAGCTGGTCAAGGCGCGCACAACCGTCGACCAGGTATACGATCTGCTGGCGCTGCGCGTGATTACGGCCAGCGTACAAGACTGCTACGCCGTCTTCGGTCTGATCCACAGCATCTGGCGTCCGGTGCCGGGCCGTATCAAAGACTTCATCGCGATGCCCCGGCCGAATTTGTATCAGTCGCTGCACACAACCGTGATGGGCGAAGGCGGACACCAGTTCGAGGTGCAGATTCGTACCGAAGAGATGCATCGCATTGCCGAAGAAGGTATTGCAGCGCATTGGAAATACAAGGCAGGCGGCTCGCCCGTGAGCGCACGCGACGAGCAGCGGCTGGCGTGGGTACGGCAGTTGGTCGAGTGGCAGCGCGAAATGAGCGATCCCAATGAATTTCTCTCGACGCTCAAAATCGATCTGTATCCGGAAGAGGTTTACACCTTCACCCCGAAAGGCAAAGTGGTCGTTCTCCCCAAGGATGCCAGCCCGCTTGACTTCGCGTATGCGATTCACACGGAGGTTGGTCACTCGTGCATCGGAGCGAAGGTCAATGGACGCATGGCTCCCTTGCGCTCGAAGCTGCGCAACGGCGATATCGTCGAAGTGGTTACGCAGAATGGCCATACGCCAAGCCGAGACTGGCTTACGTTCGTCAAAAGTTCGCGTGCACGCAACAAGATCAAGCACTGGCTGAACGAGCATCAGCGCGAGCGGGCCATTGAGATTGGCCGTAAGCTGCTGGAACGCGAGGCACGCAAGTACAAGGTTTCGTTGTCGAAATTCGACGATTCGGACTATGAGCGTATTGCCGGCGAATACAGTCTGGCGACGCCGAACGATCTGCTGGCTGCAGTAGGCTTCGGGAAATATTCCGCGCGGCAGGTGCTCAACCGTCTTGCGCCCGGTGTCACCAGCCAGCACACGGCGGAAACGGATGCAGCCGTAGCTGGAGTTGCCGACACCGTCAAGCGCGTCTCGATGGCGAGCGGAGCGGATTCGCTGCAGGTAGAAGGTCAGGATGAGCTTTTGGTCTACCGCGCGCGATGTTGTAATCCCATTCGCGGCGAGGAAATTATCGGCTACGTCACGCGCGGAAAGGGCGTCGCCGTGCATGCGCGAAGCTGCCCGAATGTCCAGAACCTTTTGTACGAGTCCGACAGGCGCATCTCCGTCGAGTGGGCGCGTCCAGCTGACGAAGCGGCAGGACGCCGCCTTACCTATCCGGTAAAGCTGACGGTGTATTGCGATGACCGGGCTGGCATGTTGAAAGAGATGACAGCCGTGATCAGCGATGACAACACCAACATACGTTCCGTTGATTCAAAGCCCGGGGCGAACAACGATGCCACGGTGGAATTTGTAGTCGATGCGGAGGATGTGCGCCATTTGAACCGGCTTGTGCAAGGGTTGCGGCGCGTGCCTGGCGTGCGCGACGTACAGCGCTCGCAAAAGCTCTAAGCTCCCTGCTGGCATCACGGACAGAGACAGCGTACCTCGTGTACACTGAGTGAGACCCCCTGTGTCGGGACGTGGCTCAGCCTGGTAGAGCACTCGCTTGGGGTGCGAGGGGTCGGCAGTTCAAATCTGCCCGTCCCGACCATTCTTATTTTCAGCTCTCTCATGAGCTCCCTTTTCTGTTCGCGGCATGCATTTTGCGCTGCCGCCTCCAATCAGAACGAGAGTTAAATTTTCCGCGCTCTTATCTTTAGCCTTCTGAAAAGGCGAACCGCCGAGCTGGGTGTCCGCCTTTTCTTCCTTATACAGACAAGCGAGTTATGGCTGCGCCGATGCAGCTGTAACTCGAGCCAGCGTGAACGCCGCAGCCTGAAAATCACCTCGCAATTCCACGTCGACACCATGATTCATCCAGTAAGCGCCGCTGGCTTCTGTCGGAGTGCCAATTGCCACTTTGCCGTCCAACGCACTGAGCCGGTATACGGTATTTGCGTCAAGCCCATGCAGAAAAATCCGCGGAAATGGGTAGAGTTCCCGGCTGGAGTGGAGGAAAGCAAAGACCACTGCCTGACCACCATCGCGCGAAACCGACTCCGTGACGGACTGCTCACTGTCATGCTCGGGTGTCATGAGCCGGTAGAGTGCGCCGCGCTGCACCGTTTCGCGGATCGTCTTATATTGCGCGATCATCTTTTTCGCCGAGGCGAAGTCTTCGGGTGTCCATTTGTTCAGGTTGGCGCCAATACCCAGAGAGCCTTGCATGGAAGAGAGAAAGCGATATTCCAGTGAGAGTGTGCGCTGGTTTACCCACGTCGGAGAATCAGTCACCCATGCCATCATCACTCCGGGGGTGTAGGCGTAGGTGAAGCCATTCTGGATCAGCAGCCGGTCATATGCATCGGTGTTGTCCGAAGGCCACACCTCATCGGTCAGATGCATGACTCCCAGATCGACGCGGCTGCCCCCGCCTGAGCAGCTTTCAATCTCCACGCCTGGGTGTTTGGCGCGTAACTCCGTGAGAATACCGTAGAAGTTGCGAATGAAATCGACATACACATTTTTCTGATCTTCCGGCGCCACTGCGGGCCAGCCAGGCTCTGACCAGTTGCGGTTGTAGTCCCATTTGAGAAAAGCAATGTCGTTTTCGCTCAACAGCTTGTCGAGAAAGCCGTAGACGTAGGCACGAACATCTGGACGCGCCAGATTCAGCACCAGCTGATTACGGGCTTCCGTCCGTGGCCGTGCCGTGAAATGCAATACCCAGTCTGGATGCTTGCGGTAGAGATCGCTGTCCGGATTGACCATCTCAGGTTCCACCCACAGGCCGAAATCCATCCCGAGCGAGTGAACCTTGTCGATCAGGGGCTTCAATCCATTGGGAAATTTTTGCGGGTTAACGTACCAGTCGCCCAGCCCCGCGTGGTCGTCCTTACGTTGGCCGAACCATCCATCATCCATGACGAAACGCTCTACCCCGATGCCTGCGGCTTTCTCGGCAAGTGCCATTTGCCCGGCCTCGTTCACATCGAAGCCGGTGGCCTCCCAGGAGTTGTAGAGCACGGGCCGCAGCTTCGGACGCGGCGCGCCCGGCAGCAGGGAATCGATTTCAAACCGGTGCAGCAGGCGAGATGCGCCGCCGATGCCGTCGCTCGAATAGCCGCCGTAAAAGTATGGCGTCTCGAAGTGTTCGCCTTTCCGCAGCCGGTAGCCGAAATCGAAGCTGTTCGGCCCTCCGCTGATGCGCACCTGCTGCAGCAGGTCTTGCTCGACAGTAATCTGCCAGGACCCGCTCCAGCCGAGCGCACCGAACCATACGCTGCCATGTTCGGCATCGAGGTTTCCGTTGTAGTCAATTGCAAACCAGGGATTGTTCTGCGCGCCGGTCGTGCCGCGGCGGCTCTCAAGGACGGTCTTGCCCGGCTGCACGGACTGTTCCTGCAAATTCCACTCCCCAGCCCAGCGGCCCGAGAGATAGCGCAGCCGATAATTGGTGCCGCGGGGCAAATTCCACGTTGCAGCGGAGACCTGCTCGATGATGAGTGGAGCGTCCGTTCGGTTCTCAATATCCGCAGAACGTCGCAGCACGCCCGT
>DATHQH010000243.1:0-4390 GCA_035482895.1 Alloacidobacterium sp.
GTGGCTATGCAGGGAAACGCCAGTTGAGTAGTTTTCGCCGGCCTGAGGATCCTTCCACTGATACGAGATGCGCCGTAATGCGGTCATGTCCCCTCCATGCGCCTCGCACAACCTATTCATGTGTCGAGGTTTCCGCGATACATCCTTTCCCTGCTGCAAGTATCGGATTGCACCATGAACGCGGCATTACGAAGATAAGAAAGGAAAGTCAATTCCTGAAGGTACCCGGATTGCTAATGACATGTGGGGTGAGTCGGCAGGAAGAAGTGTTCAAGAGGAAATCTTGTGAGGATACGAGGTTCGAAGCTTATATGTAGCCCAACTCTATGTATTTGACTCATCTTGCCGAGGCAATTTCCGGCGAAGCCCAAATTCTACCTCAATTCTTCGTTTGCTGTACCCGATTGTACGGTGATCAGGATCACTGCATCGCATTCCATATAAGTACCCTCCCTGCTCAGCTATTTTGGAGTCAACCTGTGCGTGTGAGGGGACAGTATATACGTGGGATGTTAGGACTGGCTTTTATAACGCGGTACGCCGATTTCTCTCAGATATCGAACGGGCGAAAGGCATGCAAGTAACTTCGGGAAGGATAACTAATTTCTTTACAGTAAGTAATAAGTTATCGTGCTTGTACCAAAAAATCTTTAGCGTCTCGTCTTTGCTATTTCCGGGCGCAGTGCATGATCATCGTCTGCGGCCGCGGCAGGCGTTTCGACGGTCAGATGGTTTTGGGTTAAGCCATCCCTCAGCAGGGCAAAGGCCTCTTCCGGAGTGTCGGCGAACTGGAAGAGATCGCGATCGCGGGGTGAGATGGCGCCCTTGTCCACCAGCACATCCAGATTCAGAACACTCTGCCAGTACGTGGAGCCATAAACGACAACGGTGATTCTTTTTGCCAGCTTCTGGGTCTGCGCAAGTGTCAGCAGCTCAAACATTTCATCCAGAGTGCCGAATCCGCCGGGAAAGACAACGAGTGCTTTTGCCAGGTACGCAAACCAATACTTGCGCATGAAGAAATAGTGAAATTCGAAATTGAGCGAAGGAGTGATGTAGGGGTTGGGAGCCTGCTCAAACGGAAGCTTGATATTCAGCCCGATGGTTTTGCCGCCAGCCTCGTGTGCGCCGCGGTTGGCTGCTTCCATAATGCCGGGTCCACCGCCGGAGGTGACGACAAAACGATGCCGGCGCGACTTGAGGGTCTTGCTCCACTCCGTCAGCAGGTAGGCAAGCCTGCGCGCGTCCTCATAATATCTCGCCATCTCCACGGCGGCCTCGGCGCGGCGCAGCTTGAGCTCGCTGGCTGTGCCTTCTTCAAGCTCGGGCTGGCGCGCTGGCTGCTCTTCCTGGGGAGCCGGTCGTTGCGAACCCGTGTTCTCGAGCAACTCCAGTTCGTGGCTGGCTTCATCAAGAGCGCGAAAGCGCGCGGAGCCGAAGAAGACCACCGTATCCTGAATGCGCTCCCGACGGAAGCGGGCAAGCGGTTCGGAATATTCCGAGAGGATGCGAATGACACGCCCTTCAGGGCTGTTGAGAAATAGAGGGTTTTCGTAGGCTAGAGGCGCGGCTGCTAGCAGGGACGGGTCCTTTTCAGACATCGTTACGGCTCACGATATTCGATCGCATCACTGATCGCGATCCAGAGGTTAAGCAAGCCTAGTCCGGAGACGATACCCCGCACGACGCCATTGTCGGCAAGCCACGCAATCTGCGGCACCAGATTAAACAGATGATTCTCGTCCCATAGATGCGTCCAGGGCAACGCCACCACCAGCAGGCCAAGGTAGAGCCGTACAATGACGCGCAGAAACAGATCGACGCGGCGCAGCCAGGTGGGTGTGCGATGTTGCTCAGGGAGTAATTGCGGCGCAGGTTTGGGAGCGGGTTCGGCCGAGCCGTTTGGTGCGTTGGACGAAAACAGGTTCGGCTGATAAGACATGAAATCGATGCGAACAACCCTTGCGTACCAGACGCAAGGCTGCTCTTTTCAAACAGTAACACAGCGGCTGAATGGTTTTCAGCGAGCAGAAGATCGAAATAAGCGACTTGATGGCTGCCTGGCGCAGGGGAATGCCGATGGGTGGTGAAATGAAACCGGTTGAGCGCAAATGCGAAGCCACGCTTTCTAAATGACGATTACCAATGCATGCAACCAGCGTCTACATTCCTACCGAGTAGACATGTTATGGAGCAAAAATCCGAGGAGAGACTGTGAGAAATATCGGGCTATGGATTCTGGTGACAGCTCTGGCAATCAATACGAATGCACAGGTAGACAAGGCGAGTTCTGCGGACAGCGCATCGGTTCCAGCAGATAGTTCGCAGAACCGTATCCAGCTCAAGCTGACAGCCTTGCATTATGGATGGCAATCCGTCGACGGCCTTAGCCTCTTTTATCGTGAAGGCGGTCCGGTCGAAGCGCCCACTCTAGTGTTCCTGCACGGCAGTCCGACTTCTTCCATCATGTATCAAGCCGTGATGGAGCAACTGGCAGCTACAGGTCAACTGCATGTGATTGCGATGGATTATCCATCGTACGGGTACTCTGATGCTCCGAACCATAAAGAGTATCCATATACCTTTGACCATGTTGCTGAGACAGTGGCGCATTTCCTCGCAGCCCGAAACATCAAGCGATACGCGCTTTATATGCAGGATTATGGAGCACCAATCGGGTTTCGGCTCATGCAGGCTGCACCCGATCATGTTTCCGCGATCATCGTTCAAAATGGTGTGATCCATCTCGACGGGTTTCCCTTCGCCCAAGACCCGAATGGCAAGCTCCGAAGCTATTGGCGCAATCGGGATTTAGCGAGTGACAAGCAATTCGCGGATGAAGCGGCACATATGCCTTTCCCGAGTGCATCCAATTGGACCCTGGGGCCAAATATAACCCCGGACAATGAATTGCTGACGATCATCTCGCAACAGCGTCCCGGTGTTGTGGACGCGCATCTTGACCTATGGTTTGATTACGGTTCCAACCTGCCACGCTATCCCGAGTGGCAAACACTGCTGAAATCACTTCATATACCCGTTGAAGTGATATGGGGGAGTCGCGACAACTTTTTTACGGTGCCGGGTGCTATCGCTTATCTGCGTGAGGCTCCTACGGCAGAGATACACATTCTCGACGCAGGACACTTTGCGACGCTTGAAGTTCCCGATTCGATTGCAGCTCTGGTTGCAGATTTCGCGCGCCGTAATGATCTACGCTGAGAAATGTGAGACGAGGCAAAAGAGATGAGGCCCGTATTACGGGCCTCGAGTTTATATAAGACGGAATTTACGCCGTAGGCACAGCGTAGCGCTTCGGACGCTTGTTAGCTTGCAGTATTTTCTTGCGCAGGCGCAGCGATTTCGGCGTGACTTCTACTAGCTCGTCGTCGGCGATGAACTCGATCGACTGTTCAAGGTTCAGTAGCCGAGGCGGCGCGAGGCGGATCGCATCATCGGCGCTCGAAGCGCGCATGTTGGTCAGCTTCTTTTCGCGTACGGCGTTCACGTCGAGATCGTTGTCGCGCGAGTGCTCGCCGACGATCATGCCTTCATACGCTTCCACCCCGGGCTGCACAAAGAGCGTGCCACGATCCTGGAGGCTATCGAGCGCATATGCGGTAATCGAACCGGATCGGTCGGAGATGAGCGCACCGGTGAGACGCTGTGGGATCTCGCCCTGATACGGAATGTAGCCGTCGAAGAGCGCATTCATGACGATGGTGCCGCGCGTCTCCGTCAGCATTTCGCTGCGCAGGCCGATGATGCCACGACTGGGTACGCGGAACTCCAGGCGCACGCGGCCTGATCCATGATTGTGCATCTTGGTCATCTCGCCTTTGCGAGGCCCAAGGCGCTCGATGACGGTGCCGACGAAGGCTTCCGGAATGTCGATGGTGAGATGCTCGACCGGCTCCATCACTTTGCCGTCGATGGTGCGGGTGACAATCTCAGGACGGCCAACCATCAGTTCGAATCCTTCACGGCGCATCATCTCGATCAGGATGGCGAGCTGCAATTCGCCACGACCCAGAACTTTGAAGCTATCGGGGCTGCCCGTGTCCTCGACACGGATGGAAACATTCGTCAGCAGCTCTTTGTCCAGGCGTTCACGAAGGTTACGCGAGGTGACGAACTGGCCTTCACGTCCAGCAAATGGCGAGTTGTTGACCGAGAACTGAATGGCGATTGTCGGCTCGTCGATGACGATAGCCGGCAGCGGCGTCGGATTCTCTACACCTGTGATGGTCTCGCCAATCGTGATGCCCTCGACGCCGGCAACAGCAACGATGTCGCCAGTTTCAGTGGTTTCAATATCAACGCGCTTCAATCCGGCGAAGCTGAAGAGCTTGGTGATGCGAGTCTTGTGCAGAGTGCCGTCGCGCCGGGA
>DATHQH010000244.1:0-27412 GCA_035482895.1 Alloacidobacterium sp.
TACGCTACCGGACATTACCGCAATCTCTTCGCGGAAAGCGGTCACTCTGAGAAAGAGATTGACGCCAAAATCCAGGCGGCCTTCCAGCAGCTCTTTCATGGAGACGCGGCTACCCAAACCGTCTTCTATCCGGCGGGCAAAAACGCGAATGGCCCGCTCGCTTACCTGACCGACTTTGCTAACCATGATGTACGCACGGAAGGCATGTCCTACGGCATGATGATCGCCGTCCAGCTCGACAAAAAGGTTGAGTTCGACGCGCTGTGGAACTGGGCGAAGACCTACATGTACATCAGCGATCCCAATCACCCTTCCTATGGGTACTTCTCCTGGTCCAACAAGACGGATGGCACGCCCAACGAGGAGACGGCTGCTCCGGATGGCGAAGAATATTTTGTGATGGCGCTCTACTTCGCTGACGCGCGATGGGGCAGCGGCGCAGGAATTTACAACTACAAGCAGCAGGCCGACGAGCTGCTCACTACCATGCGCCACCGGGCGGTGAAGTCCGGCCCGACACGTTTTGGCCCACGCACCGTGGGCAACGAAGTAAACGAGGAGGCGAAGATGATTCGCTTCGTACCCGGTGTGGAGCGCGGCAACTTTACCGATCCTTCCTACCATCTGCCCGCGTTTTACGAATTATGGGCACGATGGGGTCCAGTAGAGGATCGCCAGTTCTGGGCAGAAGCCGCTGCCGCAAGCCGCAGCTTCTTCCCCAAAACTGCAAATGCCGCGACCGGTCTTGCTCCCGCCTATGCCAACTTCGACGGCACTCCGCACGCCACTCGATTTCCCCAGTCCGCCATCTTCGGCTTCGACTCCTGGCGTACCGCCAGCAATTGGTCCGTGGATTGGTCCTGGTGGCAGAAGTCTCCAGAGGAGCAGGAACTAAGCGATCGTATCCAGGCGTTTTTTGCCGCGCAGGGTATCAGCGACTATGGAGATGTCTACACCCTGGACGGCAAAGAAATAGAAGCCCGCCATTCCACCGGCCTGGTTGCGACCAATGCCGTTGCCAGCCTCGCTGCGACCGATACGAAGCGTTCGCGCCAGTTTGTCGAGGCGCTCTGGAATGCCCCCATTCCATCCGGGCAGCAGCGCTATTACGATGGCATGCTGTACATCATGAGCCTCATGCACGCCGGGGGCCGGTTCCGCATCTGGGCGCCGAAATATGGGCACGAGTAGCGCTGAATCCACAGAATGTCCGGCTAAAATGCAAGCTGAATGGACTTACCCTGGCGATAAACGTTACTATAGTTTTTGATTTTTCTTCGCCCCTGTGAAATCGAGTGTTAGAATCGCCTCAAATTCAGACATTTCCTCAAGAAACCCGCGTAATCTGGCGCTTATAGAGCGCCCAAGAACTGGAGAAGTATCGTGGCAGATGACCGTTCCCGCGCCATAGACCTGGCGCTTTCGCAGATCGAAAAGCAATTTGGCAAAGGCTCCATCATGCGCCTCGGCAGCAAAGAGGCCGTGGTGCCGATCTCGACCATTTCCACCGGCTCGATCTCCTTCGATGCCGCGCTCGGAGTAGGCGGCGTGCCGCGTGGCCGCGTCATTGAAATCTTCGGCCCGGAATCCTCGGGCAAAACCACGATCACCCTCCAGATCATTGCCGAAGCGCAAAAAGCCGGCGGCATGGCCGCCTTCGTCGATGCCGAGCACGCGCTCGATCCCACATATGCGAAAAAGCTAGGCGTGGACATCGACAACCTTCTGATTTCGCAGCCCGACTACGGCGAACAGGCGCTCGAAATCACCGAAGCCCTCGTCCGTTCCGGCGCAATTGATGTTCTGGTCGTCGACTCGGTTGCCGCGCTGGTTCCCAAGGCCGAACTCGACGGGGAAATGGGCGATTCGCACATGGGCCTGCAGGCCCGTCTCATGTCCCAGGCGCTGCGCAAGTTGACCGGAACGGTTTCGAAGTCGCGCACATGCCTTATCTTTATCAATCAAATCCGCGAAAAGATCGGCGTCATGTTTGGCAATCCGGAAACCACAACCGGAGGCCGCGCTCTCAAGTTCTATTCCTCGGTCCGCATCGATATCCGCCGCATCTCGGCTGTCAAGGAAGGCGATACGGTCGTCGGTGCCCGCACCAAGGTCAAGATCGTCAAGAACAAGGTAGCCGCACCCTTCCGCGAAGCCGAATTCGACATCCTCTATGGCGAAGGCATCTCCCGCGAAGGGGACGTGCTCGACCTGGCGGTAGCCAATAATATCGTCGAAAAGTCTGGTGCCTGGTATAGCTACAGTGGCGAGCGCATCGGGCAAGGTCGCGAAAACGTCCGCACCTTCCTCAAAGACAACAAGGACACCTTCGAAAAGATCAATACCGAACTGCGTCAGAAATTGAAAATCGGCGCTCCTGCGCCTGCAGAAATCCCGCCGATACCCGTCAACGGAGCCGCTGCCGCACAGGAAGCCGTGCGACCAGCAAGACGGCAGTAAACCACGGCAGAAGCAGACTCAAGCGGCAGGCGTTCGGCCTGCCGCTTCTTTTCGATACCTCTGTTCGATCACGGCCAATATCGGGGACCATGCAGCCCGGCAAGGATCTGCACCATATCTTCACGCACCCGATAAACCAGGATGTAAGGTGTTGACGGAAGCGGTAATTCACGCGTTCCAGCACGTCGGCCAGCCCTCCCCATCATGGGAAAAGCGCGCAGATGATTGACACTCGTCTCGATAATTTCAATCTGCCGCGCGGCAGCCGACGGATTATCGATTTCAATATATTCCCGTGCTTCGCGAAGGTGCCGTAGGGCAGCGGCCGTCCAAACAATCTTCACGCTTTTCGCCATCGCTCGAATTCGGCCTGCACCTCTTCGTCGGTACCAAATTCACCATTGCTGGCATCTGCGATACCTTCATCAATTCTTGCCAAGTGAAGTCGCTCCAACGCTAAATACTGCTCGATAGCCTCTTCGATCAATTGCGTACGATCGCGCCGCTGTAGTCTAGCGAACTGATCGAGCTGGTCGATTTTGGCTTTCTCTGTGCGGAAGCTGATGCTTACATTCGTCTGGCGAGTCATGGCTGTGATTTATTGTAATACGCTGCAATGCATAAAGTTACGAAACAGCTGTTCTCTGTCACCATTGGAATCGTTGAAAAATTGTTCGTTCCATCCATCACGGCTACAATTCATCTGGCGTGAATACTGTAAAAGCTATCTATCCAGGCACCTTCGATCCGGTTACGAACGGGCACCTTGATCTTATTGCCAGGGGATCGAAGATCTTCGACCATCTGGTTGTAGCCATCCTCAAGAATTCTTCGAAAAACCCGCTTTTCACCGTAGAAGAGCGTGTAGAAATGCTGACTGAGGCACTTGCCGGATTCAGCAATGTTTCGGTTGCGACCTTCGATGGTCTGCTGGTTGACTTTGCTCGCGATCAGCATGCGCAAGCTGTGATGCGCGGCATCCGCGCCATTAGCGACTACGAATATGAGTTGCAGATGGCCCTGATGAATCGCCGCCTCGCGCCTGAGCTCGAAACCATTTTTCTGATGCCAGACGGCAAATACTCTTTTGTCAGTTCGCGCTTAGTGAAAGAAGTCTTTACCCTGGGCGGCTCCATTGAAGGATTGGTGCCGCAATTCGTCATTGATCGCCTGAAGGCACGCATGCCAACGAACGGTCACTCCTAAGCCGCAGTCGCTTCCAGATTCTTCGCGCGTTCCGCCTGAACGTCTCCATCCTTGATCCCTAGCAAGTTCAGAATTGGAGTCGTGCTCATCGTCGTCACCAAAGCCATCACCACCATCATGGTGAAGAGCGTCGGAGAAAACGCGCCAACGTTGTAGGCAATATTCAGAACCACCAGCTCCACCAGCCCGCGCGTATTCAACAGAGCGCCCAGTGCCGCAGCGTTGCGCCACGATTGCCCCGTCCACCGCGCCGCCAGCACCGCCCCGCCCATCTTGCCGAAGACCGCGCCGACGAGCACAATCCCGGCCCACCACCACATCTTCGCGTCATTCAGCAGATCGAGCCGCGTTCGCAGCCCGGTCAGCGCGAAGAAAAGCGGCAGCAGCAGAACAGAAGTGATCATGTCCAGCCGCGCGCGCAGCGCAAGCTGCCAATGCGGAACACGCGGGAAACAAACCCCGGCAAGAAACGCGCCAAAGAGCGGATGCACACCAATCCACTCCGTCGCCGCAGCCGAAGCCAGCGTCCCGGCAACCACCACGCCCAGCAACTCTACAGAAAGTCCGGGCTTATTGCGCATACGCACAGCCCGCGCCGCCAGAGGCCGAATCACACCCAGCATCAGCAATAAATATCCGGCAAGGCAGGCAAGCCGAATCGGCAGGGAAGCCGAGCCGCCATCTTTGCCGATCAACGCCAGCGCCAGAGCCAGCAGCGACCACGCAACCACATCATCCACCGCCGCGCACAAAATCGCAGTTGTGCCCAGTGGAGTGCCCTGCAGCCCGCGCTCCTCAATAATGCGTGCCAGCACCGGAAACGCAGTAATACTCATCGCGATTCCAAGAAAAAGCACAAAAGGCACGCTGCCGATGCCATGCGGTGCAAACCGGATGCGCAGCGAATGCGCCAGCGCCGCTGCGGTAATAAAAGGAATCAGAATGCTGGTCGCGCTGGCCATGATTGCTGTCGTCCGCTGGCTGGCAAGTTGTTCGTAGTCCAGCTCCATCCCCACCAGGAAGAGAAACAAAATCAGGCCGACGGTCGAAAGCATCTCCAGCGAATGCAGCGAAGAGACGGGGAAGAGCGCTGCCGAGGCATGCGGCGAAAACCGGCCTAGCACCGAAGGCCCAAGAACAATGCCGCCGATAATTTCGCCGATTACGCGAGACTGTCCAAGCTTGCGCGCCAGCCATCCGCAAATGACGGTGACGGCAAGAACGACGGACATCTGTATGAGGAGGAGGGTCATGAAAACAGTCAGCCTTTTGGTCTCGGGTAAGTTTTTCTTCTTTGAGATGCAAAACGTGGGCCGGGGATGGTTCATCTATCCCCACGTGCAGACAAACTGCGGCGACACCCCTCAACGCCGCCAGCTATGCTAGCTATGGTGTAACAGACTACGTCCGCAATGCCAAGCCCACAACCGGAAGAGTAGGTGAGCATGTTCGAGCGATACACAGAAAAAGCGCGCAGGGTCATCTTCTTTGCGCGTTATGAAGCGAGCGAATTCGGCAATCCTGAAATAAACCCAGAGTTCCTGCTGCTCGGCCTGTTGCGTGAGGACAAGCATGTCGTCACGCGCTGGCTCGGTGAAGGAGACTGGCCTGCAATTCTGCGCGAAGAAGTGGCAAAGCGCGTTCACACAGGGCCGAAAACTTCTACCTCCGTCGATCTGCCCTTGACGAACGATGCCAAGCGTGTCCTTGCCTATGCTGCTGAGGAAGCCGAGCGCCTCAAGCACCAGTACATCGGCACCGAGCACCTGTTCCTTGGCCTCCTGCGAGAGTCTAAATCGCACGCCGCGAAGATGTTGAGCAACCGCGGTGTCGATGTGCATAAGGTACGGGAAACGCTCGCGAAGGAAAGCGCGCAGTCCGGCACTTCCGTTGCCACAAGCAAAACCACGATTAGCGCGCAGCACTCTGTTGAGGTTCAAATCGTTCCGGAGACCGGTCAGCCGATGCAGGTCCAGTGGGAAAAACGCATTCCCGCTGTCGGCGAGATCCTCTCAATCGACCAGGATCAGGGCAAATCAATCGTCTATCAGATCGTCGGAGTCGAATGGAGTATCACCGCAATTTCGATTTGGCCACCTCATCTCGCCAGGGTCTTACTCCATGTGCGGGAATTCCGTGAGAAAACAGGAGACGGTCTCGTGTCAATTTAGTCCCCTGCAACCGGCAAAAATCTGAAAAAATAGAAGCATGAGCGCTACGACAACCACCAAGCTTTTTACCGATCGCATCGGACGCATCGAGGTTTCCGCCACTATGGCGGTGACCGCGGAAGCCGCTAAGCTGCGCGCGCAGGGCGCGAAGCTGGTCGACTTCGGAGCAGGCGAGCCGCATTTCGCGACGCCACGCCACATCAAGGACGCGGCGATTGAAGCCATCGATAAGAATTTCACGCGCTATACGGTCGTCTCCGGCATCGCCGAGGTGCGCAAGGCCATCGTCGAGCGTCACGCCTGCGACTTTGGCTCGGACTACACGCCGGAAGAGGCTGTCTTCACCACCGGCGGCAAGCTAGCCATCTTCAATGCCATCCAGGTGCTGGTCGATCACGGGGATGAGGTCATCCTGCCCGTGCCCTACTGGGTCTCCTACAAGGACATCATCCAGTACGGCGGCGGCAAGGTCGTCTTCCTCCAAACCGACGAGGCCGAGAACTTCCGCGTCACCGCCGACGCGATCGAAAAGGCCATCACGCCGCGCACCAAGGCCATCATTCTCAATTCGCCATCGAACCCAACAGGGTCCGTGATCGCGCCCGCCGACCTTGAGCGCATCGTAAGGCTCGCGCACGAGCGCGGCATCTATCTGCTGCTCGATGAGTGCTACGTTTACCTGCAGTACACGGGAGCGCTGGTCAGCGGCGGCTCGTTCACTGACGCCAAAGAGCACGTCATCATCCTCGGATCGCTCTCGAAGACTTACGCCATGACCGGATGGCGCGCCGGTTACGCACTCGGCCCCAAGCCCATCATCGCCGCCATGAGCAAGCTGCAGAGCCAATCCACATCCTCGACCGCGCATTTTGTCCAGAAAGCAGCCGTCACTGCGCTCTCCAGTTCGCAGGAATGCGTTGCCGAGATGCGTGCCGACTACCTCAAGCTGCGCGACCGTATTCTCGCCCGCCTGGCCGAAATTCCCGGCATCACCTGCACCAAGCCGGAAGGCGCCTTCTACGTCTACCCGAACGTCTCGGCATACCTGGGCAAGCCCGGCGCGCAGACGGCGATGGAGCTCACAGGCCGCCTGCTGCACGAGGCACATGTTGTCTCGGTGCCCGGTGAAGCCTTCGGCACACAGCAGCACATCCGTCTTTCCTACGCCGTCTCGCACGAGGATGTGGAAGAGGGCCTGAAACGCATGAAGGAGTTTTTCGCCAAGCTGTCCGCATAATGCGTGGCCTCATTCTTTACAGCGGCACAGCGCGAGCCGTGCCGCTGTAACAAACCCTTTGAGTTGTCATCCTGAGCAGAGCACGACGTGCGGAGTGGAAGAGTCTGCCCTGCGGCCTGTCGAAGGGATCTGCTTTTCCTTTTGTCTGGAACGATGTTCCTGGAGATGAAACTATTGAAGCTGCACGTTCGCGGAATCCTCTTTGACATGGATGGAGTGCTTATCAGCTCTCTCGGCTCAGTCGAACGCAGCTGGGCCACGTGGGGTCGCATGCGCAATGTGGATGGGGCCCTCGCCATCAAAACCGCGCACGGCCAGCGCGCTATCGAGACGGTCCGCAAACTGCGTCCGGACCTGAATGACATCGAAGAACTGAAGCTGATCGAGGAGATCGAAATCGCCGACAAGGACGATATCGAAGTGCTCCAGGGCGTGCCGCGCATTCTCTCCGCGCTTCCGGAAAGATACTGGACCATCGTCACCTCCGCCACGGAGAAGCTCGCCCGCGCCCGTCTCCACTATGCCGGGCTTGCCATTCCCGATCGCATTATCACTGCGGACATGGTCACTCGCGGCAAGCCCAATCCCGAGCCTTACATCAAAGGTGCGGCCCTGCTGGGCCTGAAGCCGGAAGACTGCCTGGTCATTGAGGATTCCACCTCAGGCGCGCGGGCAGGCCATGCCGCCGGATGTAAGGTGCTGGCGACGCTCTTCTCTCATACCCTCGAAAATCTCACCGCCGCCGATTGGATCGTCCGGTCGCTCGAAGACGTAACCGTACGTCCCCAGAAAGATGGCGTCGAAGTTGAGTTCGAGCCGATCTTTTAGAAGACAGCTCGATAACGCCGCCTGACGAGTATCGTCAGCCTTCCGGCACCCCTGAATTTTCAGCGCGCGCTTTGCCGGATTTTAGGTGATAATGGGGCACTTTCTCACGGAGCCCCATGAGTAATATCAACGGCAAAGTCTATGCGATGAACGCCATCACGCCGATGAAGCCGTGGAAGACGGTGGTTCTGCGCGGATTCTTCTTTCTTCTCTGGCATGTGAAACCGCTGCAGCAGGATTTGATCAATCTATCGTTCATCGAATTTGCCCGCTGGGTCGTTTTGCCGCGCAGGCGATTTCCCTTTCTGGGAAACGGGCAGGTGAAAGAAGATCTCAAGTACGACTATCTCCTCTTCTTCAGCAATTTCAACGGAACCTGGAACCAGTACATCGACGCATTTTCGGCAGTGCTCAGCAAAGGATTGAACCTTGTCTGGCGCTGGAGCGAAAAGTTTCCCGGCTCTGTTCCCGTAACGCCATTCAAGGAGTACATCGCGCGCGTCCAGTTCGACACGGATTATTACTACACCGCCTATCCCCAAGCCGCGGCGAATGATCTGAAATCAGCCCACATTGTGCAGGCCTCGCTGGATAGCTTCAGCCAGCGAGCGCAGAGCTGCAATCCGGAGCAGTTCGCCGATGCCTACCTTCGCTTTGTTCTCGAGGTGCAGGCGCACCTCGGCGAAACCGGTGAAGCTCCCATTGTCTTTTAGAGAAAGCAGCGATGCCAAACAAGAACGGCAAAGTTTACGGGCTCACGATTCTCTCCCCCATCATCGATGATGAAAAGGCGACTCCATCGCACGACCTGCAAATCCGCAAATACCTCGCGACCTTGCCGACAGGGGAAGAGAGTCCTTTCGCGCTTGCTCCGGGAACCCATCTTGCGCGGCTGGTTGTCATGGACGACGTGATCTACGTAGGCATGCCCGCGTGCGAAGAGCATCTCAAATCGAAATACCTGGTCTTCGAATCCAACTGCGATGGCGAATTGGACGATTATCTCAGCGGTCTGGCCACCAGCGTCCCCGAGCATCTCGATGCCATCTGGAGCCACTGCGTCGGCTACCCGGGAGCGGCCAATCGGCAGGCGTTCGTTGACTACATGAAGGCATGCCAGCTTGAGACCACCTTCTTCTTCGCCGCGGTCAACGACAAGTCTGTCCCGGAGACGCTGCGTGCTTTGCAGACACAGCACGCCGTTGCCAACTTCATTGCGAGCCATCAGGGCATGGAGCCTGCACGGTTGCAAGCGGAGTTCACGCAGTTCGTAGCCGATCTGAAGGCTGCGCCTGTTCCCAGGGCTGGTTCGATGGGGCAGCCTCGCGACATCAAGACTGGCGGCCGGAATGAGTAAGCTGAACGAAACAGACATTCAGGGATTTGTGCTGCGGGGTTACAATCTGCCCGTCGCGCGGTATCTCTTTCTGCATTTTGAAGATGCGGCACGCGCGCGCAGCCTTATCGGCCGGCTGCTTCCCCATGTGACAACTGGCCAGCGCTGGGACGGCGGAAAACCTCAGAGCACAGTGAACATCGCCTTTACGCAGAGGGGTCTGGCCGCATTTGAGCTGCCCGACGCCACACTGCTCAGTTTTCCAGTCGAGTTCCAGCAGGGCATGAAGAAGCGGGCTGGAATTCTGAATGATACCGGCCTCAACTCCCCGGAACGATGGGATGATCTTTGGCGCGAAGACCGGGTGCATGCGTGGCTCGGCATCAACGCTCAATCGCCTGCGGCTTTAAATGATCGCTGTGCGACGATGCTTGAGCTTCTACAGCAGACCGGCGGCGCAAGCGTGCTCGCTTCGCAGGACGCCGCCGCAGTCGTGATCGATGGCAAGCCGACGACGCGCGAACACTTCGGTTTTACCGATGGCTTTGGCAATCCCGACTATCTGGGCGTCGACCGGAGTTCGCAACCCGGTCAGGGCAAGCTGATGCCGGATGGAAGCTGGGCGCCGCTCGCAACCGGGGAGCTGTTGCTGGGCTACGCCGATGAAGCCGGCGAGCTGCCGGTCGCGCCGGTGCCGCATATACTCGCCAATAACGGGGCCTTCATGGTCTATCGCAAGCTGCACCAGAACCTCGCAACGTTTCGTGCTTATCTCGATGAGTACTCGGCACAGTATGGAGGCGGCAAGGAAAAGCTGGCTGCAAAATTTATCGGCCGCTGGAGAGATGGAACGCCTGTCGAGTTATCTCCGGATAAACCTGATTCATCAATCGCACAGGACCCGAACCGCAGCACGAACATCACCTATGGCGCCGATCCCGAGGGCACACGCTGTCCTATGGGAGCGCACATCCGGCGCGTCCATCCGCGTGATGCCTTCGGATTCAATGGCAGGCTGATCAATCGCCGCCGCATTACCCGGCGCGGTCTTCCATACGGACAATTCGTCGCCGAGGGCGAGCCCGCCTCCGACACAGAGGAGCGCGGCGTTATCTTTATGGCTCTCAATGCCAGCATCTCGCGCCAGTTTGAGTTCGTACAGCAGCAGTGGATCGAATACGGCAACGACGCGCATCTGGGGAACGACAAAGACATACTGATGGGCAACCACGGCGGACGCGGCAAGTTCACGGTGCAGGGAGACACAAGCGCAGCCAACCCGCCTTTCATCTGCAGCAACCTGCCGAATTTCGTCGAACTGCGAGGCGGAGATTACTTCTTTCTCCCAAGCATTACCGCGCTGGGAATGCTGGCCATGGGTCTCGTCGACCCACGCTAAGCCGTCGATAACCCTGCCAATTCCGGAGCGTCTGGCGAATATCGAATTGTCTGTCAATCTGGCGGGGGTTGCAGGAAAGAAGAAGCGCAAAGCTTCATCGGGTCTGCGATATACCGACCTCGGTATGTCGCCTGAGCCACCAGCAGGGATCATCGCCGGCCCACGGGAAGATCGCCCTCACGCATGGCACCTGCTGTGAACCGACGTAGTCGTATTCGTTTCTCCCAATCTTCAGCGGGACGGTGATGAACTGGTGGACCGTTACGGAGTCCAAAGCGGTTTTATGGGACAGACGATAGCGATACACGAGCCAGTCTCCCGCATAGAGAGCTGGAAGCGCAATTAACACTCCCATCAGCGTGCGTTCCAGAATCGCCCGTACCATAAATCTGTCAAGCCCTTGGGCATTCTACGTCCTCGGCTAAACGATTGTCGCCATGAAGGTTAGTAGCGCCACCACGATGGAGGAGAATTATGGCGAATTCCGCTATTCTAGATATAGAGGCTTTCGATATAGAGATTGCGCATGGAATCGATCTGTCAGAAGGACACTCTGCAGTAAACCATTTAAACTTATATATTTACAGCTAATCTACTGAATCCGAAACGCTTACCAAAACGTTGCTCGCAGACGGTTGATAATAAAGCACTTGCGCAATCGCCTGGGGGAGCCTCGGCGTTAGCCCAGCAAGTGCTCCAGACGGTCCATATCGAAGCCAATCATGACTTCGTCATCGACGACAATCGTTGGCGTGGACTGGCTGTTCAGGTCCATCAGCTCCTGAAGCGCCTTCGGATCGGCCGTTACATCCTTGTATTCAAAGGGAATCTCACGGGAACTGAAGAAATGTTTGGCAGCAAAGCAGGGAGGACATCCAGGCTGACTGTAAAGTACGACACGTTTCTGCGACATACCCATTAGATGTCACACTTTCGGTGCAGGTTTCAATGAATCGCCCTGACCGCTGCCCGCGCCACACGCAGGGCACTGGGCTGGCCGGCCTTCAGGTCGCCGGGAAAGGCTTCACCGGTTTTTCCTGCAATGGCCGTCTGCATAAAGTCCATCCACAGCGGTAAAGCGGCTTTGGCACCCGTCTCTTTGTCACCCAGAGATTCGCGGTTGTCATAACCGACCCAGACCCCGCAAGTCGTCGACGGGGAAAAGCCGATAAACCAGGCGTCCGTGAAGTCGCTGGTTGTCCCCGTCTTGCCGCCGAGAGGATGGTTGAGTGCCGCTGCAGCCGACGCCGTGCCACTGTGCGTCACCTCGCGTAGTAGAACCATCATGGTGCGCGCTGTCTTTGCGCTGGTCGCGTCCGTGACCTCGGGGGTGTCTTCCAGCAGGGGAACACCCTCTGCCGTCGTCACCCGGCGGACAAGGCGTGGCGCAATGCGGATGCCGTCGTTAGGGAACGCGGCGTAGGCAGCCATCTGCTCTTCCAGGGTGACCTCGACCGAACCGAGCGCGACCGGAAGAAAGGCCGGGATGTTCGACGTGATGCCGAATCTGTGCGCTACATCGATCACCTTGCGAATGCCGACATGGTCGGCCAGCTTGAGCGCGGGAATGTTCCGCGAATCGGCAAAGGCCTTGAGAAGCGTGATGTTTCCGAGATAGTTGCCCTCGTAATTGTGCGGCGTATAGCTGCCGAACGAAGTTGGGGCATCGAGGATCTTCTCCTCTGGTGTTGCGCCCTCTTCGATCGCCGCCGTGTACACATAGGGCTTGAAGGATGATCCGGTCTGCCGCTCGGCCTGCGTTGCCCGGTTGAACTGCGACAGATTGAAATCGCGTCCGCCGACCATGGCCAGTACGTCGCCTGTGGCATTGTCCATCGCCATCAGCGACCCCTGCGCGCCTGAATCCTCTTCGAGCGTGCCGCGCAGCAGATTGCCATCTTTCTCCCGGAGGTGGACATACACAATGTCGCCTTCCTTCAGGAAGCCTTCAGCCGTCTTGAATCCTGTCCACGTCCAATCTTCAGGCGTGAGGACCAATTGCTGGTCGCCGACGCGTGCCGTGACCTGGTAGGGTAGAACGCCCATCACCAGCGCATGCACGTATGCGCCCGACTCCGCAGGCACCACCCAATCGGGATGCTTGAATCCCTCCATGCCCACGCCACCGGCAATCACGTTCAACAGACGTCCCCGCCACCCATGCCGCCGCTCGTATGCCGCCAACCCATCCAATACCACACGATTCGCTGTCTGCTGCAGATCGAGGTCGAGCGTGGTATAAACCTTCAACCCCGCCTGGTGCACCTGTTCGGAACCAAACTTTCGCTCCAGCTCCCGCCGTACCTCTTCCACAAACCATGGAGCAACGCTGTTTGGCGGGGTCTGGATCCGCAGCCCCAGAGGCGCGGAACGGGCCACATTTGCCTGCGCCGCCGTGATGACACCATCTTCCAGCATGGCGTTGATGACCATGTTGCGACGACGGAAGGCCTTGTCCGGATTGAGAATCGGGGAATACTCCGACGGCCCCTTGGGCAGTCCGGCCAGAAGCGCAGCCTCCGGCAGCGTCAGATCCCGGGCACGCTTGCTGAAATAGAACTGCGACCCAGCTTCAAATCCATACACCCCATGCCCCAGGTAAATCTGGTTCGCATACAACGCAAATATCTGCTGTTTGGTAAATTTGCGCTCGATCTGAATGGAGAGCAGCACTTCCTGCAACTTGCGCCCAAAGGTCCGTTCGCTTGAGAGGAAGAGGTTGCGCGCGAGTTGCATGGTTAGCGTGGACGCTCCCTGTGCGCGGTTCTTCGAGGTGAGGTCGTGGTATGCCGCCTCTAACACGCGGAAGAAATTCACACCCCAGTGGCTCTCGAAATTCTTGTCTTCAATCGAAATGACTGCTTCGCGCAGAAGCGGCGAGAGATCGTTGTAATTGACAATGATGCGGCGCTCGAGCGCGAAGGAGCCGAAGATGCGCCCATGCGTGTCATAAAGATCGGTTGTCGTATTGGGACGGTACCGCATCAGGTCATCAATCTGGGGAAGATTGACAGAGTAGACAAGCATCAGCCCGCTCATGGAGCCGACGGTCACGGCCAGAAGGAGCAAAACCGCCAGCGCGACGCCGCCGGCTACTTTGCGTCGTCCCGCGCCAGGGCGAAAGCCGCCATTGCCTACTTGAGCGCGTTCATTCAACAGTGTGTCCAGATAGTAGGACCCGCAGGCCGCAGGTGCTTCAGGCGTTCTTTTGTTTCAACAGGTCCAATGCCTTATTGAGCTGCTCGTCTGTATGCGTCTCCGGCTTCTGCACATTCTGCGTCTCAGGACCCTCGGCTTCTGCCAGCTCCTGATCGACGCTAGGCGCGACGATCACGTTCGGCGTGACAGCTTCGTCCTGAATTTTCTTACCCGAAGGTGACTGATATTTTGCGACAGAGAGAATCAGAGCCGAACCGTCCGGGAGCTCAATGGTCTTCTGTACCGTGCCTGAACCAAAAGTGCGGTCGCCGACGACGTCACCACGTTTACTGTCCAGGATCGCTGCAGCTACCAGCTCCCCTGGACCTGCCGTTCCGTGGTTGACGAGAACTGCGAGCGGCGCAGACGTGATGAACTTGCCTGGCTCGGCAGCAAAGGTTTGCTTCGGCACCTTCTGGCCTTCCAGTGTGGCAATTGTGCCGGTTTGCAGAAATGCGTTCGCAAGCCGTACAGCCTGCGCTTCATCGCCCTGCGCTACATCGCGCAGGTCGAGAAGGATTTTCTTATTGTTGTTTTTCTGCATGCCATGCAGGCGGTTTTCGATATCGTTGACTCGTTCTTTCGTGAGGACAATTGGCTTCAGATAAAGGATGCTGGAATTTTCGTATTCCTGCTCGCCCATTGCAGGTGCAGCGATTATGGCGCGCGTCACTGTGATCTTGTCTGGCTCGGATTTGCCGCGGTTCGGCCGTACTAGAGAGAAGGTCACGTCCGTTCCCGGCTTACCTTCCAGCATTAAACGAATCATCGCCAGCGACATTTCGCGCGTGGACTGTCCGGCAATGGACTCGATGATATCTCCATTCTGAATCTGTTCACGCTCGGCAGGGCTTCCGGGCATCACGGAAACGACAGTCGCATAACCAAATCGCTTTGAGACGTTGAGTCCAATTTGTGCCGATCCTTCATTTTCATGAGCTTTGTAGGCTGTATATTCTGCCGGGCTCAGATAGCTGGAATCAGAATCCAGGGATTCCAGCAGTCCGTGCAATGCACCGTTCGTCACATTGCCAATGCTGGGCTCGACGACATAGTCGCTCTGAATCTTGTGCAGAACTTCTTCGTATACGCCCATCTGGCGATAAGCGCCATCGCTCTGCGTCCCGGCACGTACACCGCTCAGTCCAAATCCACCGAGGAAGACAACAATGACAAGCAATACGGAAATTGCAAGGATAGCGCGCTTAAAACCCTTAGACATGGCAAGACTCGGCAGCAGGAGCTGATAATAGAATCATACTCCAGCCGGAGGCCTGGTGCTTGTTTTCCGGTAGCTGGTGGCGGCGGGTAGAATCGAACTACCGACCTACGGGTTATGAGTCCGTCGCTCTAACCATCTGAGCTACGCCGCCGGTTTTTCAGGTGGGAAACCGCTGAAGTACAACCATATCCATGATACGAACGATACGGCGCCTGGTCAAACCCGCCCCTTCCAGCCCAAATTAATTTTTCACAATAACTATACACTGTATATTTATTTACTATACAGTGTATATCCATGAAGGAGGCAACAACCGCGGAGCGTATCGCCGAAGAAGCGCTCAGGATTCTCGAGAAGGATGGCGAGGATGCCGTCAGTATGCGGCGGGTGGCCCAGGCGGTCGGCATCACACCCATGGCTATTTATCACCACTTTCCGAATCGAGAAGCACTGCTGAACTTCATTACCGATCGGGAATTTGCGAAGTTTCTCAACTATATTCAGGCTCGGCCCATGCGCGGATCGATGGAAACCCGGCTGCTCAACTACATGGACGCATACATCGACTACGCTTTCGACCGTCCGCGCATCTTCGATTATGTTTTCTCGCAGCCCAGGCCGAACGCGCGCCGCTATCCGGATGATTTTCGGGCCCGCCGCTCTCCGACTCTTACACCCCTGGCCGATGCTGTAGCGCATGCCATGGATATTGGCTATCTGAAGCGCGATGACATCTGGGAGGTGGCGATGGAAATCTGGGCACACAACCACGGCTACGTTACCTTGTACCGCGCAGGCCGCTTCCATCTTCCACAGGATGAATTCCGCGTGCTCGTCCGCCGTTCACTTAGGAGAATGCTTCATGGTCTCAAAGTTGAGTAACACTACTCTTGTTGTCCTTTGCCTCACGCTTTCGGCAGCGCTGTTTTTCTTTGGAACGGGCCTTTCACCGGCATGGCTGCTGACTTGGCTGGCTCCCATTCCCGTGCTTTGGCTGGCTCCGCGACTTCCCGCTTCGTCGGCATTTTTTGTGGCCGCGGCTGCGTTTGCACTGGGCAGCTTCAACGAATGGTATTACCTGGCAATCGTGGTTCCACTGTGGGTTTCCGTGCTCAACACTCTTGGACCGGCGTGCATTTTCGGCGGCGCAGTGCTGCTTTTTCGCAGCCGAATACTCAAAGGACATCTATGGCAGGCTGCTTTGATTGTGCCGGCGTTCTGGGTTGCCTATGAATATGCATCATCCATTGTGTCTATCCATGGTACGATCGGCAATCTTGGCTACTCGCAGATGAACTATCTGCCGATCCTGCAGATCGCGGCAGTCACTGGCATCTGGGGTATCAGCTTCTCGATCTTTCTCTTTGCGGCGACGGTCGCCGCGCTGCTCAGCGCAGGGCCGCCTAAACAGAAGCGGATCGCAGCGATGGTATCTGCGGTATTTTTTGCCGGTGTCTTTGGATATGGCTTCTGGCGATTGGCAACGACGCCGAAAGACTCGCCTACTGTCAAGGTCGGCTTGATTGCATCGGACGATTCAGACATGCTGGTGGCGTCTACGCCGGACCAGGCGCAATACGTCTTCCAGTCCTTCGGCAGGCAGATGCATGCTCTTTCTTCGCAGGGTGTTCAGGTTTTCGTTCTGCCGGAGCATAGCGGCCCTATCACGGACGCCTCGGAAGCCGCAGCCGATGCAACTTTAGGACAATTGGCGAAACAGACGCACGCCTTCATCGCTGTCGGAGTGGATCGCATCATGCCAAAGGTTGCATGGAACCAGGAACGCCTCTATGCGCCTGACGGTACACTGCTCGCGACCTACAATAAGCACCATCTATTGCCGCACTGGGAAGATCGATTCACTCCGGCTACAGCACGCTCCACGGTCTCAGAGCCTTCGGGAGCCTGGGGGCTTGAGATTTGCAAAGATATGGACTTCCCGCGACTCAGTCGTCAATACTCGCAGGATGGGGTCGGCCTGATGCTTGTGCCGGCATGGGACTTTTTCGTCGATGGATGGTCGCATGGCAGCATGGCTATCATGCGAGGAGTCGAAGGCGGATTCAGCGTCGCCCGCTCCGCTAAGAAGAGCATTCTTTACGCAACAGACGATCGCGGGCGCGTCCTCGCAAAGCAAGGGACGGACTTTGTTCCATTTGCCACTGTGATTGCTACAGTTCCCGTTCGCCACGATAAGACGCTTTATTCGAGATTCGGCGACTGGTTCGCGTGGGTGAATATTGCATTGCTCATTGCACTGGTCGGAATGCCACTGATCGCTCGTGAGTGATTACACTAACGATCAGGAGCATTCCATTGCGCATTCTCGGCGTCATTCCAGCTCGGCTCGCATCTACACGCCTGCCCCGTAAAGTTCTTCGAGAAATAGCCGGCGAGCCGATGCTGGCCTGGGTTTATCGTGCCGCGCGCGCCTGTAGACAGCTGGATGAGGTGCTCATTGCGACGGATTCTACAGAGATCATGGAGTTTGCAAATTCGCGCAGCTATCCCGCGGTCTTTACTCCGGAAGACTGCGCGAGCGGCTCAGACCGTGTCTATGCCGTTGCGCAATCGATCGTGGCTGATATTTATGTCAACATTCAGGGTGATGAGCCGCTACTTCGTCCGGAGCATCTGGACACATTGCTCGAGCCGATGGCGCGGCTAGAAGTCGAAGTTGCCACGCTTTCAACTCCGTGCGCTCCCGATCAAATAACCAACCCGAATGCCGTGAAGGTGGTCACGGCTGCGAACGGGCGCGCGCTCTATTTTTCCCGCGCCACCATTCCGTATAACCGCGATGGCCTTGGCGGTGTTTCCTATCATAAGCATCTTGGTTTTTACGCCTACCGTAAATCGACGCTCGACCGGTTTCCAAAACTTCCGCCAAGCGGACTGGAAGCCGTTGAAAAGCTGGAACAGCTGCGTTTCCTCGAAAACGGGATCGATGTATATGTAACGTCGACGCCATTCGACACCATTGGCGTGGATACGGAAGAGGACCTGATGGCCGCCGAGCAGCGATTACAGAAGCGATGAGTTAGCACTGATTCCGCAGGGTTCATTCTGAGCGAAGAAAGCTTAATCCCCCCGTCGGGATTCTGAGACCGACTTCTGGTGGATTGCGATCAGGCAATCTAATGCGGTAAAGGATAGCGGGCAATGATATTTGGTGAGTAAGAGAGCAACCTGGCGGTCGCGCAGTACCACTTAGCAACCATGGTTGGACAGTTGGCCGATACTTTATCGACGGTAGTCTGATTTCAGTTGAACATTTTGAGCACAGCATCTACAAAGGCTTGTATGCCTAAACGCAAGTCTCCGGTTAAGGAAGGGAAGAAGAGTGAGTTCCTGCCGGGAACGCCTATTAGTCTGAAAGTATTGGGAGATTATCTCGATCTCTCTCCCGCCACCATATCTTTGGTGTTAAACAATGCGCCGGGCGTGCGATCGATTCCGCAGGAGACGCGGGACCGTGTACTGGCTGCAGCGAAGAAGTTCGACTATCGGCCAAGCTTCTATGCGCGTTCGCTGCGGAGAAAACAGTCGTTCTCAGTTGGAGTGTTGGTGCCGGAGCTGAGCGATGGCTACTCGGTGCTGGTGATGGACGGCATCGAAGAGGTGCTATTGGAAGAAGGTTACTTCTATCTAACGGCAAGTCATCGTCGTAAGGCAGATTTGATTGAAGAGTATCCCCGGCTGCTAATGGACCGCTCGGTTGAGGGATTCATCGCAATCGATACGGCGTTACAGCATAGCCTTCCGTTGCCCGTGATTGCCGTAGCTGGCCACAAAAAGATTGAAGGGGTGACGAGCATTACGCTCGATCATCGACGGGCGGCTGAATTGGCTCTGCATCATCTATACCAGCTTGGACATCGACAGATCGCCTTCATGCGCGGGCAGACATTCAGCTCGGATTCGGAAGATCGTTGGAAGAGCCTTATGGCTGTAGCAAAGAAGCTGGAGCTTGAGGTGCATCCCGAACTGGTGGTGCAGTTGGAAGTGAACCTTTCCTCGCCGGAACTTGGGTATCCGGTCGTACAACAGCTGCTGGCGCACAATCGTCCTTTCACGGCTTTAATTTCATTTAACGATGTGGCCGCGATTGGTGCGATTCGAGCATTTCGCGATCATGGCTTGTCTGTGCCGGATGACGTATCGATTGTGGGATTCGATGATATTCAGGGAGCCGCATACCACAACCCCAGCCTGACCACTATTCGGCAACCACTGCACACCATGGGCACGCATGCCGCACGCATTTTGTTGCAAAGGATCCAGGGCAACAAGAGTTATCCCGAGCAGGTTGCCATTGTTCCGGAGTTGATTATTCGCGAGTCGACCGCTCCCCCCAATCTTAAGCGGATGCTGCGGAAACGCTAGCGCGAAATCTTCAGTCAATTTTTCGAAGACTCTCCAAACGCGCATCGCTCCCATGGCCAAGTGACATGCAACCGTTCAAAGCGAAATGGCCGTGAGCAGGTTTATACTCATGTGGCTGATCTCTTTTCAGGCCAGGAAGTAGGACAAGAAGAATGAACTTTTTCGGGTGTCGTATGCTGAAACACTTTGCTTTGTCGGCAGCAGGTCTCCTTCTCATCTCGTTGGCGAGCTTTGGTCAATCTGCTGCACCAAAGATGCTGCGCCCCGAGGAAGCCGCCAAAGTGCTGCCGGATGCAGTGTTCTTCCGGGGACAGTCGGCCACAGTGCAGGCGCGGAACTCGGCTGGCATCCATTTTCCGGACGATATGTATGTGCTTGCCATGCTGGTCGACAATTCTGGTTACTCAAGCGGGATTCAGCAAAGGTATCAGGCTTATTTCATCACCGAAGTTCCACTCGACTTTCATGGCAAGATCCTGAAACCGGGAGCCTATGGCGTGGGCATGGTGAATGATGAGTTTATTGTGATGGACATTGCCGCGCATGACCTGTTGACTGCTCCGATAACGTCTGACCCAGTCCTAAGGCGGCCGACTCCGCTACAACTCAATCCGGATGGCGATCACTATCGTCTCTATTTGGGGCGAAACTATGTGTTGTTTGCTCCAGCAAAATAGCAACCAAGAATGAGCTTTTTCTCAGTATGAAAAACCCTATTACACTCGAAATCTGTCTTGAATCTGTCGACTCGGTCATTGCGTCTGATCGCGGCGGCGCGCAGCGCGTAGAGCTTTGCGCAAATCTGCTGGAAGGTGGAACCACTCCCAGCGCGGGGACGATTCAAACCGCACGTGAGAACGCGAAGATCGCTATCAATGTGATGATCCGTCCGCGCGGTGGAGATTTTCTCTACACAGATGCGGAGTTTGCATCGATGCAGCACGATATTCGCACGGCGAAAGAGTTGGGCGCGGATGGCATTGTGCTGGGCCTGCTGCGACCGGATGGAACGGTTGACGTTGAGCGTACGCGGCAGCTTGTGGAACTGGCAAAACCGCTGCCGGTTACGTTTCATCGTGCCATCGATGTTTCACGCGATCTGCTGGAGGCATTGGAAGACGTAATCTCCGCTGGCGCTGCGTGTGTGCTGACATCCGGCGGCCAGCCATCCGTGGTGGATGGTGCCGCGATGGTGGCCAGGATGGTTGAAGCGGCCAGGGGACGCATTATCGTGATGCCGGGAAGCGGTATTCGACCGGACAACGTACTGTCGATTCTGAAGATGACGGGCGCACGTGAAGTACATATGGCGCTCGAAGAAGAAACACAGAGCGGCATGCAATTTCGTAAGGCAGAGATCCCTATGGGCGGCGTGGATGGGCGTGAGTATGTGCGCTTTATTACTCCTGAAGATGCGGTGCGGAATGTGGTTGAAATTTTGAACCGCTGACATCAGGAGGCGGGGAGGACAATGCCGCAGCATTCGCCGAAACCGATGCGCGCGTGGCCTTCACGCTCGCAGTAGCCGCGGAGGATAATCTCGTCCCAATCTGCGAGAAATTTGCGGAGTTCACCGGTAGGAAGTTGAATAGGGTCTGCGCCACGCCGCGTCATTTCTAAGAGACTGCCAACAGAATCTTTCGTGGGTCCGGATATCGTTCCGGTTCCCAGCAGATCCCCGGATTGCAGGTTGCAGCCGTTGCTTGCATGGTGCGTGAGCATTTGTACCAACGTCCAGTACAAATCACGCGCATTACCTTTGCTGAGCCGGATGGGCGCTTGTTTTATCTCGCGCATGCGTTGCGATGAAAACCAGACTTCGAGCGTGAGATCGAGGCCGCCCTGCCTATGATCGGTTTCAGAACTCAAATAGGGCAGCGGCTTCGGATCATCTGGATCGCGCTCGAAGGCAGCCGTGCGAAATGGCTCAAGAGCCTGCATCGTTACGATCCACGGAGAGACCGTCGTAGCAAAGTTCTTGGCGAGAAATGGGCCGAGGGGCTGATATTCCCATGCCTGAATGTCACGCGCAGACCAGTCGTTCAACAGGCACAAGCCAAAGATATGTTTCTCTGCCGTATCGATGGGGATAGTTTCGCCACGCGAATTTCCCACGCCTACGAAGAATCCGACTTCCAGCTCGTAGTCGAGTGAGCGGCTGGCGCCGAAGACCGGGCGATCGGCATCTGCAGCTTTTGTCTGGCCGTTCGGCCGCTTTATTTCCGTGCCACTTACGACGATCGAAGATGCTCGGCCGTGATAGCCGATGGGAACATACTTGTAATTCGGCAGCAGAGGATTATCGGGACGAAACAACTTGCCGACGTTGGTTGCGTGATAAATGGATGCATAGAAGTCGGTGTAGTCGCCGATGACGGCGGGAAGATGCATCGTGACGTCTGATGCTGGATAAAGAAGGTTCTCCACCTTACCGCGAGTTTCTGTCTGTGTATCGATGCGGAGGATCTCGATGAGTCGCGTGCGTAATGCGGACCAAGCTTTGCTCCCTAAAGACATGAGGTGATTGAGCGCGGAAGCAGAGCATGCCTGCAGGATCGCAGAACTTACAGGATCGAGGATTCCCTGTTCAGAGCAGGCGCGCAGATCCAATACATAATTGCCGATCGCTACACCTATGCGCGGATCGAGACTGTTGGTGGAAAAAACTCCGAATGGCAGGTTCTGAATGGGAAAGTCTGTGATGCCGTCATTGGCTGATTCGATCCAGCTTGTCTGCATCGTTATAGCCAACCCAACGCGTTCAGATCGCCGATGGGTTCTGTGAAAGAGCAGGAGCCGAAGCTAATGGCGAAGTTTTTGCGTGTTTCTGCAATCTGTTTCGACGAAAGACGATGCGTGCGCCATGTCAGTGTGTTCTTGTTCCACTGAAATGCGGCAGAGTTTTGCTCATTAAGCGCATCCGTCACTTCTCCTGCTGCTGCTCCTCGATACGCAATCGTAGCGGCTACAAATAGATTAATAAAGCCATGCATGATCGCAGAGGTGCTGTCCGGCTCATACGTCAGCTTTTGCATCGCTCGGAGTGGATGATGCAGCCCGGCTGTTGCTTTGAAGGCGACCTTTGTTTTTGCGGCCTCAACGAGAAAGTGTGCCAGTTGTTCACCGCTGGGAATGGCTTCAGCGGTGATGCCTCCTGTGCGGATTTTTGCGCGGGCATCAAATTTCTTCAAGATAGGCAGGATCTGCTCGCTCTGTTCAGGATCGAATTCAATATAGGCAAGCATGTCGGATGGTATGGATGCGAGCAGATGCTCCGCGTCTCTCGCATCGGAGGCTTTCCATTCAATGGCATCGAGAAAGGCAACGCCTTCACTGAATTCCGAAATCTTGCTCGCGTCTTCCGTTACATCCCCATTGCTGAGAATGCTCAACAGCCATGGAGTCATTCGCTCGTCACAGCATGCCTCATTAAAAGCCGATGTGAATTCAACGAGTCTTTGTGCGGGAAGAACAAATCGGCCAAGTGCCCAAGCTTCATCATTTTCCCGATATTCGGAATAGTTCCGGACTGCCGTCTTCATGTCGAGAGCCGCTGGCGGAAAAAGGCCGGCATAGTCAATCGATCCCTCAATCAGCGTGTGAATGGCTGTCATTCTTTTGTTCCTGCTTCGGATTTGAAGTGCTTCTTCAAACCTTGCCAGCATTCATAGTATTCGTGCTGCAGAATTTTAGTTTCGAGCGCGAATTTTGTAGGACGGACGGCAAGTTGTGTCTCAAACATGAAAGCAAGCGTGTTGCCAAGATACTGGGGCTTCAATTCGGCAGTCGTTGCACGCTCGAAGGTTTCTGCATCGGGACCATGACCGGCCATGCAGTTATGCAGACTGGCCCCACCGGGCACAAACCCTTCCGCCTTCGCGTCGTACTGCCCGAAGACCAGGCCCATGAATTCGTTCATCATGTTGCGATGGAACCACGGCGGACGGAAGGTGTGCTCAGCGACGATCCAGCGCGGCGGAAAGATGGCAAAGTCGACATTCGATGTGCCTGCGATAGTGCTGGGTGCTGTAAGAACTGTGTAGATCGATGGATCTGGGTGATCGAAGGAGACACTGTTGATGCAGTTGAAGTTCTTCAGGTCGTATTTATAGGGAGCATAGTTGCCGTGCCATCCCACGACGTCAAGCGGGGAATGATCAATCTCGGCCGACCATAGATTGCCGAGAAATTTACTGATGATCTCAAAGCTGCCTTCCCGGTCTTCATATGCAGCGGCGGGATAGAGAAAATCGCGCGCATTCGCCAGCCCATTCGCACCAATGGGGCCAAGGTCCGGCAGACGGAAAGGCTGGCCGTAATTTTCGCAGATATATCCGCGTGCTGACTCTTCTTCAAGAACAACGCGGAACTTCAGTCCACGCGGCAATACGCAGATTTCACCCGGAGCGACACCGAGGATGCCCAATTCGGTATGGATTCGCAGCGCGCCTTGCTGCGGCACGATCAGCAATTCACCATCAGCGTTATAGAAAAAACGATCTTTCATCGATTTATTGATGGCATAGATGTGAATACCCACCCCAGACTGCATGGCTGGGTCACCATTGCCGCCGAGGGTAATGATGCCTTCAACAAAGTCTGTCTGCGCAGATGGAATGGGGACCGGGTCCCATCGCAATTGATTCGGCGGCGTGGGAACTTCAGTAAACGGGCCGCTGCGGATGAGGCGCGATGCGAACTCCGCATACGGCTTGTGCGTGACGGATGGCCGGATGCGATATGTCCAGGTGCGACGATTAACGTGACGCGGAGAAGTGAAGGATGTTCCGCTGAACTGCTCGGTGTAGAGGCCCAGCGGGTGCTTCTGCGGAGCGTTCTGTCCTTGAGGCAATGCGCCTGGAACCGCTTCTGTGGAGAACTCATTGGCGAATCCGGACTGGTATTGGAGTGCTGAAGGCGGCATGGTATCTCCCTGAAGCTTTGGCGCCAAAACTCTATAAGCTACCCGGTGAGGCACTGCTTTGGCAAACGCTGCAAATTTCTACTCGATGACGAAGAGTCCGGGCAACACCTCACCTGCCTTGCCGAGAATGATCTCAGTGAATGCGGCTGCGTTCAGAGGACGTTCCGGCCCAATATAGACGGTTCGGACTTTCTGGGTAGTCGGCAGATTACGTTGATTGGCCCAGTGTACAAAGCTCGCCGCGGGGTGCACATTCCCCGAGGTTCCGATAACAATCAATAAATCGCAGCGATCAATTTCGCGCATGATGCGGTCCATGGCAAGAGGGTATTCGCCGAACCAGACGATGTCAGGCCGAATCCTGGCGCCACACGCACATATGGGAATTTGATCTGCTGTATCGTAGATATCTTTGTCGACGTAAGGCGCCGCTCCGCAATTCGACTCGCAGCGCGAGGAAAAAAGTTCACCGTGCATATGGACGAGATTGCGCGATCCGGCGCGCTCATGCAGGTCGTCGACATTCTGCGTACAGAGAAAAAATCTCTCTCCGAGTTGCGACTCTAGAGCGGCCAGAGCCTCGTGGGCTGAGTTTGGCTTGCAGCGCTGCGCGTCGCGGCGGCGCATGGAATAGAACTTCCACACGCGCTCCGGATTGTCTTCCCAAGCCTCGGGCGTTGCAACTTCTTCGACACGATAGCCATTCCACAAACCGTCGCTGTCGCGAAAGGTGGGGATACCACTCTCCGCACTGATGCCTGCGCCAGTGAGAACGAAGACGCGATCGTTCGAACGGATGGAAATCGTATTGCTCATGATTCAAGCGTAGCGGAAGAGCATCATGAAACCAAAATCCATGTGGCTTTGCTGATGGCAGTGGAAGAGAGTCATGCCGGGATTCGATGCGATGAAGTCCACTTCGGCTGTGCTTTTTGCTTTCACAACCAGGACATCTTTCATCAGACCACTTATGGCAACTCCGTCGAGGTTTGTGACTTCAAAGGTGTGGCGATGCAAGTGGACGGGATGGTCATCGGTGCTCTCATTCCGCATGACGAGACGATGACGCTTACCCTGTTGCAGCGCGATCGTATCGGTCTTCGGAAAAGATTTGCCGTTGATCATCCAGTGATCGAAATCGCCATGCCCGGTAAATTTCGAGCGGAAGACAAGAGGAATACGGACATCCGGCTCAGTGGATTTGCCCGGACGCGCGAACTGCGAGTAGTCCCATTGCGATTCAGGCGGAGCGGCCCAGTGTGGCTCGCCCCGCTCGCCCGCATATTCGATGACGATACCCATTCCAGCTTTACGCAGTTCGTCGCGTGTCTCGCCGAGAGTCCAGACGCCGGGCCGCTTCATCTCAACTGTCACGTCAATCCGCTCGGCAGGAGCAAGTCGTATCGCTTCGACACTTTTCTGGATGGGAACCGTATTGCCGTCCATCGCGATGACCTGCATGGCATGCCCGGAACAGGCCAGCCAGTGCATTAATGTCGCGCTCGCATTGAGGACGTGAAACAAAACACGCTGCCCCTCTTTTACGCGAATCGGTTCATCGCTTCCGAGCATTTTGCCATTGATCGTGGCGTAGTCGTAGCTCACGTCCATAGAGGCGTCGCCACCACCACCCATATAGCCATTCCAGTCGTGCAGAGTGAGAAAGATCTCCTGGTCGTAGCTGCCTGCATCTTCTTTTGGCTCGATATAAAAGCAGCCGAACTGACCCGTATACGCGGCCTTCTTGAGATTGTGTCCAGCATAGGTGTGCGTGTGATACCAGCGGAAGCCTGCAGGGTTCGGCGTGAAGCTGTATCGCTGCCGCCCCCGTGATGGAATCATCGGCGAACCTTCTTCCATCGCACCGTCCATATTCGACGGAATCCAAAGACCGTGCCAGTGTACGATTTCGGGATCGTTGGTTTGATTCAGCACATCGATCGTAATCGGTTTGCCTAGCGGCCAGCGGATCAACGGTCCGGGAACCAATCCGTTGTAGGCAATGGTGTGGATCGTTTTGCCGGGAGCAATTTCCAATTCCAGCGGAGCTATCGTGAGCGACACATCCGCGGGAGCCTCTTGCGCAAATGCTTCGGCCGGCGAACGCAGCATAGATGCTGTTGCGAGAGCACTGCATCCAGCAAGGAAATCACGGCGGTTCATGACGCACTCCTCATTGCGTACTCAGGGAACTCCCGTGTTCGTGGTGGCCTGACCAGTCAAAGCGACGGCCGATGATTGCCTTCAAGATGAGGTGATCCGTGCTCGCCGTAGGGCCGATCCCGACACCGAAATTGATCTCCCAGTTTGGTGAAACATTCAGATCGATGGCGGGAAAGAATTGTTGCTGCTGATCGTGAAAGCTGTAGAAATCGCCGAGGCGGCCGAAGGATGCGTAATACTCAAGCCCACCGGTAATCACCTTAGTGAAGTCGTAACTGATTTTCGCATTCGGTGAAAACTCTACGCCGTGCGAAACGCTTTCTCCGTGAAATGAGCGTTCAAACGCCGGGTTCAGGGCGAAATACCAGCGGCCAATCTGCTTATCGACGATGGGGCGAATTTCCCAAGTCCAGGTATCGGTAGAAAAATCGCGCCGTTGATAGCCAATCTCAGTAGATAGGCTCACGCCAACAGGCCAGTGCCAGCTATCAGGTACGCGCACGCGGGGACGGATATGGTCGCCTACCCACTGAACACCTTGTCCACTGCGCGAACTGGTGAAGATGTAGAATCCTACCTCAGACCAACTGGTCAGTCCCTGCGTGATTTCAACCGTTTCGTGAAGCGCATGATTGGTTGGATATGTACCATCGGTGGTGTATTGCGAACCTGGCAGTGGTTTCGATCCGTCAACGGTGAAGTTGCTGTGGAGTTCCAGCATGGTTGTCTTGGGCGCGACAGTCTCTGCGCCATATACCTGGATTTCGTAATTATCCTGCGCAGCCAGTGGTTTGACGGTCAAGAACAGGCAAAAGACCAAGAAATTAGCACTGACGACAGCGGACATTCCTGGCTTTCGTCGTATCCACAAGAGAGTTTTCT
>DATHQH010000245.1:0-27069 GCA_035482895.1 Alloacidobacterium sp.
ATCCCTCGTTATGCGCGCCTTAGGCCACTCAAGCGCGCAAACGGCGATGATCTACCAGCATCCAAGCCTGGAAACCGTGCGGTCGGTAATAAACGGAAGCCACTCAGAAACGCTGCAACGTCACAATCCACGTCACACGACGGTGATGTGACATCACAAGAGCGTTGTAGTGATTGAAAGGAATGGAGCCGATGAGCGGATTTGAACCGCTGACCTACTGATTACGAATCAGTTGCTCTACCAGCTGAGCTACATCGGCGTATGAATCTATTTTAGCCGGTGAAGACGCATCGCGCAAAATCACCCTCGAAAATAGCCCGCTCTACTGCATTGGCACAAACCTTCCATCACAGCTATACGCTACGCCACCCTTCTCGCCCTTCGCTGGAACGACTTTGATATCCGTCCCGCTGAAGTCGATATTCGTCACGCCGGGCCCTATCGTAACCGTTGCGAAGTGGCCATGGACCTGTGCCTTCATGATGTCTGCGATGTGGACGTTATCCAATGCAATCTGAGTCCGGTGCTCGTCATTCAAGCCCGCAATCAACACGTCCCCCGGGGTCGTACTCGTCAGATTGCGAATCGTAATTGCCTTATAGTCCGGAATCCGATCCCCCGTATACTTCGGATCTTCATATGGCTCCGTCGTCTGATTCGTGTAGTACGGACTGATCGCAATCGGATTCTTCACACCGCGCATGCAGATGTTCTGATACACCAAATCGTGCACCGGCCCGCCCCGCGTCACATTGCTCTTAATGCGAATCCCACTGGTTGTATGATCCAACGTCAGCCCGTCGACCAGCAGAAAGCTCTGTCCCGTAAACGTCTCGCTCCCTATCGACATACCGTGCCCGCTGAAAAAATGATTGTCCAGTACGCTCATGTGCGACACACCCGTCTTGATCGCAATGTTGTCGTCACCGTTGTCGATCCAGCTATGCGCGACCGTCACATTCGTGGAACTCCCCGGATCGATCCCATCCGTATTCCGCGCATCCAGGCCCCGCGTAGTAGGCGTCAGCAGATGCACCCCCCAGGCCGTAAACCCATTCGTCTGATTCACGCTTACATGAAAGTTCGTTGAGTTATGCAGCGTAATCCGATACATCACCAACCCATCGGCATGGCTGGCCACAATCATCCGCGTCGTAAAGTACCGCTCATTCTTCGGCTCGGCCTTCCGCGCCATCTCCCACCAGCTATAGTCCTTGCCGAGAATCTTCGCGTAGCCTCTTCCATCGATCACACCGTCACCCATGATCCCGGCATCTTTGGCGTTGATCACCGAGATCAGCGGCCTGCATCCTCCGCGCACCGGAGCCGGCCGCTGTGGAGCCGGAAAGACCGGCGGCGGCGCACCCGTCGCAATTGTCCCGCACAATCCCGGCGTCACCCCTTCGCCCGTCACCTCATACAACGCTGCATCTCGCGACCCGAATAGCGTCACACCCTTGTCTATCAGCAGCGTCACCCCAGTCCTCATCTCGAGCGGTCCAGTCAAAAAAGCATTGTTATCGCCAGCGGTATTCAACTCCACTGCCTTTCCTGCCTCGCACCCATCGAGAGCCTTCTGGATCCTCTCTGTATCAAGCTTCGACTCGTCAGCCGGTGCGATCTTGTCATCCACGGCCTTGAGCTTCGCCTCCAAATACAGACAAGCTGCCGGAATCTTCGGCTCCTCAACCTGTCGCGTATCCTGCGCTCCGGCAAAAAAACACACGCCGCCCACCCACAAGGCCACTCCAACCTGAACCCGCAGTTGTCGCCACATCACTCCTCCAAACTTATTCAGTCGCACGGGCCAACCTAGCGCAATATAACTACAATCCTTCTCGACCAACTGGGAGAATAACAAGCAGTCAAATAATGAGACAGTTTATGTCGATCTTGCTCTTCTCCGCTCTCTGCCATGCGCAGGACATTCATGTGCATGTTTCACCATCGAATGATCCATCGAGTAATAGCGTCACAGAGTTCGCGACTATCCAGCGTGCAATGGATCATGCTCCGCAACCTGGTCCGTCTGATCGTCTGTATGTACACATCGCTCCCGGCACGTACTCAGAACGCGTCATCGTCACGGCCAATCGTCCGCGTACAACATTCCTTGGTGACGCATTAGACCCATCCCGCGTCATCATCACCGCAGCACAAAATGCGAAAAGTGCCGGAGGAACCTTCTTCTCCGAAACGGTTGACGTGGAGGCGCCAGAGTTCAATGCGGATGGCATAACTTTTGCGAACACCGCTGGCGCAACCGGGCAAGCCGTCGCCATCGCCGTGCGTTCTGACAAAGCCATCTTCAAGCATTGCCGTTTCCTCGGATATCAGGACACTCTCTTCGCGGATTTCGGCCGTCAGTACTACACCGATAGCTACATCACCGGTGGTGTGGATTTCATCTTCGGAAATGCAGCCGCCGTCTTCGACCACGTCACAATTCACGAGCAGAATCCCGGATACCTTACTGCACAATCGCGTACAGGAACAGAGCAAGCTACTGGATACGTCATCACTGACTCCATCGTGACAAGCGAGGCCCTTGAACGGAGCAGCTTCTATCTCGGTCGGCCATGGAGGGAATATGCAAGAGTGATCGTGATGAATACAATCCTCCCCGTAGAACTTAGCCCACAGGGCTGGTCGCCATGGAGAAAGGGCGATATCCCCGCGCATACCTTCTTTGCCGAGTACAACAACAGCGGACCCGGCTCATCGGTCACTGGCCGGGTGCCATGGTCGCACCAGCTGTCAAGACAACAAGCGCAGCACTTCGCTGCGACAGAGTTTCTAAGCGGGGTAGATCATTGGAATCCTCCTGCAGAAGCGGCAAAACTCCCTTGAGACTCGGGATGAAATATCCCGGAGATTACGAAGCATAAAGATGAACGAAGCAAAGCCCCAAGGATACCCTTAGGGCTTTCTGAATAAAGGTCGACTAGAAATCGATTCGTGCGCTGAGCTGTGCGGAGCGGCGCGTATTGGCTTGCGTACCCGAGACTTGGCCAAAGCTGGCATTGCCAAACACTGGGCTGGCGACAGTGAACTGCGTATGGTTGGTAACGTTGTACAGATCGCCCTGGAGGCTCAGCCTGGAGGACTCTCCGAGGTGAAGTGGGAAACTGCGACGAAGGCTGATGTCCCAATTGTAATTACCCGGACCATAAATATTGTACGGAGCGGTACGCGCCGTATTGCCGAAAACGAAATTTCCGGTGGTTACGAATGCGTTGGAATCTATATAAACGTTTGATGGTGAGTTGAAAGTGGTGCGCGTGACTCCGTTCCCCCATTTGCCGTTGATGCGCGCTACGCGTCCCCCAAAGGAAGGATTATAGGTAGGCATGCAGGTAATCTGCGCGGGATTGGTTCCGCAACTTGCAGCTGTGATGGGAAGAGGTGAGCCGGAGAAAGCCTGGAAGATCTGAGAGAACTTGAACCCTCCGAAGACTGCGCGTTCCCAGCCGCTGTTGGTAAGCAATGTCCTGCCAAAGGGAAGATCCCAGACGCTGGTGACGACAACGTGATGTGGCTGGTTGCTGGTGGAAACCGAACGCTCGATGGCGTTCTGCGTATAGGCCTTCCCGGTTCCAGAGAAGGCCGCCGGAATCGGATAACCGGAGCGGAAGGTGCCTCCATCGTCGATCGACCGCGACCAGGTGTAGTTGGCCATGAACGTTAGTCCATGTGAGGTACGCATGTTCAACTGGGCCTGCAGAGCGTTGTAGTTCGCGTTTGAAACGTTGCCAAACTGATCGGTCATGCCGGAGAACGGGAAGGGCCTCAACTCCACGTTGAGCTGTTGACTGGCGGTGAAGTTCGCCGGGCAACTCAGCCCGTTGGCCAGGCAGGCAGCAGTCGCTGCCGCACCGGAAAGATTCAGGGCTGAACCCAGAGAAAGGTACTTGGGATCGAGCTGGTTTGCCCAGAAACCGCGAGCGTTCGCCCCGTCAGCGACGAGGAAATGCCCTTGTGATCCCACATAGTTGATGTCCGATGTAAGTGCGTTGGTCCACTGGTGCTGGAAGCCGAAGGTCCAGTTGATGTACTGCGGCGCCCGGCCGCCAAGATAGGGATCATAGTAACTGACGCTGGAGGGCGTACCCGTATAGCCCTTGGTCGTTGTGTAGCCCGTTCCAAAAGCCGGCCCCGCGGCACGCCCTGAGGCGGGCGTAAAGGAGGGAAAAGCATTATTGGCTCCAGTGAATGGGATCGTCGATAGCAGTTGACTGTTGACCCCAAAGCTTGGGCTGGCCGAGAAGCCGAGCGTATTGCCTGCTAATCCTGCAGTAGATGCGCCGCCGCCAACGGCGTTGCCGTGCGTGTACATGACGCCATAACTCGCACGGAACACTGTCGTCGGATCAGCCGCATAAGCAATACCGATGCGCGGTCCGAAGTTCTTGAAGTAGTTGTTGACCGGAGTACGGCAGTTGCAGGTGTTAGCTCCAGTGCCCGTAAACTGAAGCGCACCGTTGGAGCCGGTAACGGGGTTCGCCAGATTCGGATTGAAGAAGCTCATGTTATTTTGTGCTTCGACGAGCGAGGGGAAGAAGTCGTAGCGAAGGCCAAGATCCAGTGTGAGTTTCTCGGTCACCTTCCAGGTGTCCTGAATGTAGGGAGAGATCGCACGGAAGCGCGACGCATACTCCTGCACGAGAGTCTGAGTGAGACTGCCTTTGTCGTTCTCACCAACCAGGAAACTGGCGTAGGCGAGGCCGGTGTTTGCGGTAGCTGCAAAGGAGGGACTCGAATTGCTTGACGCATTGAGAGCGGCCGTCTCGGTAACTGCGCTGGCGATGGTGAGCGGAGTTGAACCTCCGGTGTTCGGTGTGACGTTATATTGCAGCCATGCGATTTGTCCGCCGAAGGTAAAGGAATGTTTGCCAACGTTCCACTGCACGTTGTTGACCAGCGTGTAGTTCTCGGCCAAAGTGATATTGGCGACCTGACCGGCCCAGTTTGTAGGCGCGTTGGGACCGGCAAAGGTGACGATCGGGAAAGCTCCGGCAGCCTGTCCGGCCGGCAGACCCGTTATCCCCTGGGTCGATGCGGCATAGGCGGGTGTCTCGTTGGACTGGAACGTAGGGCCATTGTAGCGAGCGTATCCAAACTTGAACTGATTGATGACATGCGGTGAGAAGACGTGAGTTTCTTCAATGACGCCAACCGCCGTCTTAGGTGCGAAGGTCTGGCCGTAGTTATATGGAACCGGGCCCACATTGCGTCCCGCTGTCGTCTGGCCGGTAGGGTTAGAACTCGCTTGACGGCCGAGGGCCGCCACCAGCGTGAGCGTGTCCTTCGAGGTGAACGCGTAATCGATGCGGCTCGTCATGGACCAGTTCGTCAGTCCTGTCCGATTGGCTGAATTGAAGTTGTTTTGCGCTGACGTGCCAATACCCGCGGGAAGAAAGCTCTGGAGATTGAGCGCAATCTGTGAAAACTCGCTTGCTGGAATCACGTCCACAGGGCCAATCAGCACCGGATTCCCTCTGGAGCCTGAGCCAGCGCCTGGCCCATAACCGTACCGGTATCGGCAGGGCCCATCTGTGCTGTGAGCTGTGCACGTCGTCGCCGAAAATGGATCGTAGATACCACCGCTGCTGAGACCGGCAAAGTTACCCTGCTGCTGGGCTGGTGTGGGAAGGGTAATGGTTGTTGGAGTTTCGCTCGAATAGCGGAAGCCGTTGTAGTTGCCAAAGAAAAAGAGCTTGTCTTTCCACGTGCCCACGGGAATCAGCGGGCCGCTGAGATAGATCCCATACTCATTGCTGTGCTCGACAGGCTTGCTGACAGCGCCAGTTACCGGATTGGGGTTTGCTCCGAAAAATCCCCACGTGTCAAGCGCGGTATTGCGGAAGAAGTAGTACACACCTCCGTGATACCTGTTACCACCCTGCTTGATGCTATAGTTCTGAATTCCCTGGCCTTCATAGATGGCAGAGTATCCGCTCGTCTGCACCTGGAATTGATCGACCGCATCGACAGAGATGGCCGTCCAGACGTAGCGCGGGTCACCATTGCCTCCGGCGCGCACAAAAGGAATGCCATCGATATACACCGCCGAGACGCCGCCGCGGCTGCCCGATCCATTGACGATTCCGGTATTGGTAGTCGGGTTGCCAGTGGTGTTGTTACCCTGCACGCCAGGCATCAGAAACGCGAAGTCGGTGGCGCGGCGTTGATCTGCTTGACCGTAGGCGCCCATCTGGATGGGAAGCGCCGAGTACATATCGTTCTCCATGGTCGCTCCCAGAGTCGCGTTGCTGGTTTCGAGCGCAGGAGGAGCAGCAGAAACGGTGACCGTCTGCGATCTGGTGCCGAGCCTCAAGCTGATATTCACGTTTGCGACTTCGAGCGCATTAACGTGGATGTTTTCCTGCGTGGTTGTTGCAAGACCCGCAGCCGAAACGGTAAGCGTGTAGATGTCCGGGTCGAGCGCGGGCACAGAAAAGTCACCGGACTCCGAACTTTTGGTTGTGAACCTGATGCCGCGGTTTGTGGATGTTGCCACCACAGTGGCGCCGGGGACGACTGCGCCGGAGGGGTCGGTTACCGTGCCCCTGATCTCGCCTTTCCCGGCGAGCTGGGCGTTAATCGGAGAACCGCAGAGCAAAATAACAGCGAAGAGAACCAGCAAACTTCGGAGCAGATGACGGAGCAGGCTTTTTATTGCGCCTTTGTCAGAGCAAAACATTTCATAGCCGAACATTGTGGATCGATCATTATTGAGCATCATCTGTAACCTCTCTAAAGTTCTCCGGATGAAACGCCGTCATAAATCCGGAATCTTACAATCGCAATGAAGTGACGCGAGCCTAATTTCCAAATCGAAGTAAGAGCGTCCCCACTGCGTATCAACATTGGCCTCACCGATTTTGAAGAGAAGCGCCTGGGAGCTTGGTGATGGCTTGCCCGGCGGGTACGTGGATATCAAAGTTTTCAGCAACCACAGTTGCGTAGCCGATGGTGAAGCCCGATGGGGCATGGATGGAGACGTTGCGAAGCGTCACACCCTCGATCGGCGCTTCGGGTAGACCGACGATGGCACCGGCATTTTTGGTGGCTGTCGCAGTCATGTTTTCAATGACGATGTCATGAAAGTGCGGCGTGAGCCGGGTGACAGGGGCAGGCGCCACATCTTCCGGGGGCAGAACGGCAGGATAGTATTCGCTGAGGATCAGCGCTGTCTTGACATCTTCCATCTGGACATCGTGGAAGTGGATGCCGCTGACATCGTTGCCGCGGTCGCGGTTAGCCTTGATGCGGATCCCATTGTCGGTACCTCGGAAATGAGCGTGATCGACGGAGATGTTCTGCGCACCACCGGCAATCTCGCTTCCGATAGACAGCCCATGCCCATGTTGAAAGTCGACGTTGGTGATCCGGATGTTTTTACTTGGGAGATCGCCGCCAGAAGATTGAATGGAACCGGACTTAATTGCGATGTTGTCGTCGCCTACGTCCGCGAAGACGTGGTCAATTACAACATTGCTGCTTGAGAAGGGGTTGATGGCGTCCGTGTTGGGTGATTTCTCCGGCGCGAGTACACGGATGTTGCGAATGACGACATCATCGGAGTTGTACGGTACCAGGTGCCACATCGGCGAGTTCTGCAGCGTGACACCCTCCACGCGGATATGATGGCAGTGGTCAAACACGACCAGCCGCGGACGGCTGTGCTCTGAGCCAAGAACGCCAGCATCTTTGAAGCGGCGGGCCTCAACCCACCAACTCTCCCCATTACCATCGATTATGCCGCTGCCCGTAATGGCGATGTCTTCAGCGTGTGTCGCGCTCACCAGCGACTGCAGGCCAGGATTGCGAAATTCTGTCTTCGCCGGGTAGTCGCCGTGATCGGGAGAGCCCAACAGAACGGCCCCTGCGGCAAGCTCGAATGTGATGTGGCTGCGCAGCACGATCGGCGCGCTGAGGAATGTCCCTCCACTCAGACGAACTGTCCCTCCGCCCGCGAGGGCGCACTCGTCCACCGCGGCTTGGATGGCGAGGGTGTCTTTTGCGACGCCATCTCCCTTCGCGCCATGTTGCCGAACGTCGCACACGCGTCTTGCGGCAGCAGCGCTTAAAGGAAGCAGGGAAAGCGAGCAAGCAAGGAAAGTACAAAACCGAGCCACGAGCGGAGATTTCACTAGCGACTTCTACGTGACGCAGAAAACCACTGTCAAGAAATATTTCACAAGTATTGAAAAATATTTCACGCTAAAGAAGATTCTTTAGATTTTAGCGATTCGCTGCCAGCGCCTCGGCCCGGTGAATAGCAGGACTGCTACAGGATTCACGGCGGATGAGCTGCGTCGGGAGGACAACGCTGGCGGTTGGAACACCGGGGTGCTCAATCTGTTTTAACAACAGTTTTGCTGATTGTCGGCCCAACTCTTCCGTGAAAACGCGCATGGATGTTAACGGCGGGTGCAAAGCGACTGCGTCGAGCGTGTCATTGAAACCAGCGACCGAAAGATCCTCAGGAATAGAGAGATCGTGGTCGCGGGCAGCTTTGTAGGCTCCGCGTGCCGCCGGATCGTCTGCAGCGAAGATGGCGGTTGGTCGTGGATTGCCTTGCAACAGCAACCGCGTGCTCAGGTATCCCATTTCCTCACCATCCAGTGTCGGCAGATCGCTGCTAAGGATTGACAGATGGGCCTCATCCATCGCCTGCCGATATCCCTGAAAACGACGAAAATACCATGGCAGGCTGAGGTTTCCGGCAAAGCCAATGTGCTGGTGGCCCAGAGATATCAGGTACTTGGTGAGGTCATATGCGCCCCGAATATCATCGAAAAAGATGGACTGCGGTGTGTTGTGTGGCCACTCGCCGACAACGTTATTACCGAGCGCGATCCATGGAACGTCGTGGCGGCTGAGTAATTCAAGCATGCTGCGCGAATTCGTCCCTGCCACAATCGCTCCGGCAACCACGGTCTTGCGCAGCAGGATCTCGGGAAGCATCAACCGGTCTGTAGCAAACGTCAGTGAGTATTGGAGTGGCAGGAAGAGCAGACCATAGTCATGCTCAGCGCAATAAGCCTCCGCGCCCATCAGTATTGAGGAATGAAAAGGGTGGAGCACGCCGCGATTACTTAAAAGAAAGGCAATGATGCGCGATGTTTTGCGCGCTTCCAGATCGAAGTTTAGCCGGTTCGCCGCATCCTCGATGCGCTGGCGGGTCGCCGCATTCACTCGTGCGCCGCCACGCATCAGTCGTGAAACTGTGGCCGCACTCACTTGGGCTTCACGAGCAACGTCGGCTAAGGTCACCTTCTCAATGCGCACTATCCAGGAATTCCCCCGAGTCTCGCCACAAACTCTGCGTCAATTTCGCAAGTATGCACGATTCCACGGTTTCTATGCAATATTTCTTCGATGGACGATGAAGTGGGGAAAAAGCGAAGCCGCAGAACATGTTCAGCTTGCAAAACCCATACGTGGGTTCGATTCCAACCCGCGCCTCCAGTTCCCCGCAGGTTACATGCAGAATCAAAGCGTTGAGGGGCTTCGGTCTTTATAAACTGATTGCTGCGCAATGCTCTCAGTGATTGTCGAAAAACGTAAATCGATTCTTGCACAAAACTCCGATTTTCAATTTCAATCAAGAATATTTCGCGTGAGGAACTTAAACGGATGCGCCTAGCTGCAATAGTCTGCCTTACCTTCTTCTGCACACTTACTGTCATTGCGCAGAATCAGCCGGTCTCCAAGTGGCCCATACAGGACAACGTCTACGTCATTAAGAATTTCCGTTTCGGCACTGGCGAGACACTTCCTGAACTCACATTGCATTACCTGACACTTGGTCAGCCGCATCGCGGAGCCGACGGTCATGTGGACAATGCCATCCTTCTCCTTCATGGCACTGGAGGAGATCGCCACACTCTGTTGAATCCAGTCTTTTCGAATGTTCTCTTCGGACTTGGCCAGCCATTCGACATCACAAAGTATTTCCTCATCCTCCCCGATGACATCGGTCATGGAGATTCGTCCAAGCCGTCCGACGGCCTGCATATGAAGTTTCCCCGGTACGATTACGACGACATGGTCCACTCACAATACATCATGCTCACCGAAGGCATGCACGTCGATCATCTTCGTCTTATCCTTGGAACCTCGATGGGTTGTATGCAGTCCTGGGTGTGGGGTGAGACCTACCCGCAGTTCATGGACGCACTCGCACCTTTTGCATGCTATCCAGTCGAACTAGCAGGTCGAAACCGCATGACTCGTTACATCGCCATTGAGAGCATCAAGAACGATCCGGCATGGAAGGATGGAGAATACATCAGCCAGCCAGTCGAAGGGCTGCGCGGAGCAGAAGCTATGCTTCTCATCATGGGATCTTCGGCTTTACAGATGCAGAAGAACTATCCCACCAGAGCCCTGGCCGAAAAATATGTTGATGATTATATGGCGCGGTCCATTCCTCATGTAGACGCCAACAACCTGATTTACTACGTGAACGCCTCGCGTAACTATAACCCTGAGCCCAAACTCTCTTCCATAGTTGCGCCCGCCCTTTGGATCAACTCTGCCGACGACTTTATCAACCCGCCGGAGCTCGCTCAACAAATCATCAGCGCGCGTGTGCTTCCCAAAATGCCTAAAACAAAATTCGTCATTCTTCCCATCACGGATGCCACCCGAGGCCATGGAACCCACACTCAGGCTGCCATATGGGAAGATGAGCTCATCAGATTCATGACGGAAACTGAAAAGAAGCAATAGCTAAAAACTGGCAGCCAGGCGCAAATGACCGCGCGCGCCGCTTTCTCCGCCGCGCGGTTCGATCCAGGCCTCGCGCCTCCAATTCTCTCAACAACTTAGCTTGGACAAATTTCTCCGACTTCCGCCTGTATTTCGGACAACGGAAAAATTGGATTCACTTCTTTGTGTCGCCTATTCTGGTGCAGTGAATCACCGCGGTCCGCGCGCCATGGTAACGGCGTTACTCTTGCTTTCAGTCACGGCCGGCTTATCGCAGGAAAAGCCAGACAATTTTGCCTGGGAAAAAGCGCGGGGAACGATCGTCGATCCTATGGTTTGCCTCGACGATCCCGCACAAAGCTATGCTCTGTATCTTCCTTCTGCCTACTCTCCGGATCGACGCTGGCCAGTGATTTACGCCTTCGATGCGGGCGGTCGAGGGAGAACGGCGGTCGAGGTTTATCAGTCGGCTGCTGAAAAGTACGGTTACATTGTCGCCGCCTCCAACAACTCTAAAAATGGGCCAGCATCCATTCAAACGGAAGCATCCCAGGCGGTATGGCTGGACACACATCGCCGCTTCTCCATCGATAAGAACCGGGTCTATACGACAGGATTTTCCGGCGGCGCGCGCGCGGCCACTTCTTTTGCCCTCTACTGCTACACCTGCGCCGTGGCTGGCGTGATCGCCCAAGGCGCGGGGTATCCCGTCATGGACAGGAAAACGCCTCCGATCAACGACCACTTTGCCTACTACGTAGCAATCGGCGATGTAGATTTCAATTTCCCCGAGATCATGACGCTGCGCCGTAAGAAAGACGAGCAGGGGATGTCTTTTAAGATCAAAGTTTATCCCGGCCAGCATCAATGGGCGCCTCCTGCGATCGCGGAAGACGCAATCGAGTGGATGGAAATAAAAGCGATGCAGAGCGGCGTGGAGAAGGTCAATGCGGTATTCGTGCGCAGGATCTTTGAACGGACCCAGGCAGAAGCGGCGCAGGCGGAACGAGCAGGCGACGCTCTCGGTCAGTATTACGCGCTGCGATCACTGGTGCGGGATTTCAATGGCCTGGAAGACATAACTCAATTTGAGGCCATGTTGGCCGCGCTTAAAGTTTCCAAAACCTGGAAGGACGCCAACCGCGATGAGCAGCGTGAAATTGCGCTGCAGGCATCGCTGACGGCAACAGCCAGCCTTGAACTGGGCCGGCTTGGCTCAGTGGAAGCGGCCAACCAACCAATGCTCGCTCAGCACATCGCTTCTATGATGAAGAACCTGCAATACGAGGAGAAGTCGAACGGAAGTGATCGCGTCGTCTCCTCGCGGGCCTTTGCCCAGCTTTGGATGGAGGGCATCGAAGCGGGACAGGATCAGTTTCGTCAAAGACGTTTCAAAGAAGCTATTTCCTATTTCGCATTGATGGCAGAGGTCGCGCCCGATCAGCCGGGACCGCTTGTTTTGCTGGCCGAAGCCAATGTCCGTCTAGGTAACAAGAAGGAGGCTCTGAAAAATCTGAAAGAGGCAGTGAAGCGTGGGCTCAAATATACAAAGACGCTCACTGAAGACCCGGAATTGCGACCATTGGCTTCTGATCCGACGTTCCAACAGATCGTGCAGGGGACAAATTAATGGACGATAGTTATTCCACTACCCAGCAATTGCATGGCCCAGATTCTTCCTGCATTTTCACTAAAAATCTCTTGGATCATTTGCACTGTCCCTTGCCTTCGAGGCTTACACTGGTTCTTTGAGGAGGATGTTGTGGAAGCTATCGCAAACGAATTTTTTCTACAGGCCGAAGCGCGTATCGAGCGCTACAACCTTTTAAAGCACCCCTTTTATACTGCATGGACAGCGGGTGAGCTGACCCGCGAAGATCTTCGGGAATATGCCGCTGAATACTGGCATCATGTGTCGGCATTTCCTTCATATCTGAGTGCTCTGCATACCCGCATGGAAGATGGGCCCGCGCGCCGGATGGTAGCGAGCAACCTGGCCGATGAAGAAGGCGTTTCCGCTCCGGATGGACGCGCTCACAGCGACCTTTGGATGGATTTCGCGAAGGGCATGGGGGCAAACGAGAGTGAGGTCAAGACGCGCACGCTGCAACCGGAAACGCAGCAGCTCATCTCCTCGTTCAAACATATTGTCGGTGAAGGAAACACGACGGCGGCATTGGCAGCACTCTATGCTTACGAATCGCGCGTCCCGGCGATTGCGCGCGAAAAGGCGGCGGGGTTGAAAGAGCACTACGGAGCGGACTCCACCACCGCGCGCTACTTCACCCTGCACCAGACTGCGGACGTGCTCCATGCCGATGTCTGGCATGAATTAATTGCAGACGAACTGGCACGTGCTCCAGAAACTGCTCAAGAGGCGCTGCTTTCTGTAGAGCACACCGCGGCTAAGCTCTGGTCGGCGTTGGATGGCATCGAACGCGGACGGCAGATGCGCAAAGAAGTTGCTGTTCCTGCCTAATGTCTCCGGACACTAAACTGCGGTCGCTAAAAACAGCGTAAGGGCGTGAGCGGATTCACGCCTTTACTTATTTTTGCGGACTGTGCGTGGTATCCGAGGCTTGCGGTGTCATCTTTCGCTTACGCGAGAGAAGGATCGCCTGACGGAACGTAGTATGTATTCGCATCTTGCAGTGCTTGCAGCGAATGGGATACTTCAGAGCCGCAAGAAAGCGTACGTCTCGTAAACGAAACCTGGAAAGCCGAAAATCGGAGGAATAGCAATCTGGGCAAAGCATATCAGTATTACCAAAGACCATATGACCGTTGGATGCCCACTCTCCTTAAACTATTGCACATGATTTGAGAAATTCATCGTGCAACTTTTACGCGAAACGGAATCCATTCTGGGGTACTGTATCCTTACGCTGCTTCAGCGGAGGTAGCACAATGGTCTGGGACGTTTCGTTTACGTGTGATATTTGCGGAAAGAAGAAGGGCGAGGCCAATCATTGGTGGATGGTAATGCTTGGCGATGTGCCTTGCTTTGAAGAAGGCCAACCCGCTCTGCGTTTTACACTGCTGCCGTGGAATTTGGCCGAAAGCCGGAATCCGGAGATGCACCATTTGTGCGGACAGGGATGCGCCATGCAGGCCATGGAGCGCTTTATGACGCATGGCACGCTTGAATCGAATCTCGCTGCCCATTCCCGTCGCTAAGTATCATTCACTAAAAAGATTGGGCCGCTCCAGGGGAGCCTTCTTTCCTTTACGCTCGCGCGAAGCCGGCGCGGGTGAAGCGGAAAGCATTCCCAGTATTTCTTTCAACTCCATGCGCAGGCGTTGCAATCTCAGCTCATTCTTATCCGCGTGGCTCCCGGTGCTTTGCCTTTTCAGCGGCAGTTCCGGCTGCGCAGTGTTTCGCTTTCTTGCTTCGCGTCCTTCCGATTGCAGCAGTTGCCGCGCACCCGCGATGGTATAGCCCTGTTCATGCAACAATCGCTTGACGTGCAATGCCATTTCGACATCGCATTTGCGATAGAGACGCTGCCCGGTGCCACTCTTGTTTGGCTTCAGTTGAGGAAATTCAGATTCCCAGAAACGCAGGACGTAGGCTTGGACCTTGCATAGCCTAGCCACCTCGCCGATGCGGAAATACAACTTGTCCGGTATTGCGGTCGATCCCGCTCCCTCCCGCTGTGACGCCCGTTGTGAGACATGCTTCTGCTTCTGCATTCAAAGCCCGGTTGGCTGAACTGCGGCCATCCTCAAGAGTATAGGCCACGCCATGCATGCTTTCGCAACTGAAACCGCATCTGGAGTCTAGGCGCGCCGAAGCGACTCCGCCTCATCGGCAGAAATCGCCTCGCGTGATGGAACCTCTCCGCCGGCGGCGCGGTGATACTGCACCGGCCACGCGATCTTGTGTCCGAGATCGGCGGCCGCATGCAAGGCCCAGTAAGGGTCACGCAGAAATTCACGGGCCATCAGAACCAGATCAGCCTGACCGGTACGCAAAATGTGCTCCGCCTGCGCCGGCTCTGTAATCATGCCGACGGTTCCGGTAAGAATACCGGTGTGCCGGCGAATCTGCTCCGAGAAATGCGTTTGATAGCCAGGACCGATCGGGATTTTGACGCCTGGGACCAGCCCGCCAGAAGAGACGTCCAGCAGATCGATCTTGCGCAAACGCAGATGCGAAGCGAGGGCAATAGAAGACTGGATGTTCCAGCCCCCATCGGTCCAATCTGTGGCTGAGATGCGCACGAAGAGCGGCCTCTCGTGCGACCACTCTTCGCGTACAGCGTCGACAACGCGTGCCAGCAGGCGCATGCGGTTTTCCAGAGAACCACCGTAGATGTCGCTGCGCTGATTGCTCAGCGGGCTCAGGAACTCATGCAGCAGATAGCCGTGCGCCGCGTGAATCTCAATGACATCAAAGCCGGCGAGCGTGGCGCGCCGCGCTGCCTGCGCGAAAGCGGCTACAAGGTCGTCAATTTCCACTTCATCGAGAGCGCGGGGGCGCGGATAACTTGCCGAAAAGGGGATCGGGCTCGGCGCAACTACGTTATCCCAGCCGCCTTCTTTCGCGGTGGCGATTCGTTCTCCCTGCCAGGGCGGGCACATGCTTGACTTGCGTCCAGCATGAGCGAGCTGAATTCCGGCGAAGGTTCCCTGGCTATGCAGAAAATCGACGATCCGCTTGAGCGGAGCGATGTGCTCATCTTTCCAGATCCCGAGATCGGCGGGGCTGATGCGGCCTTCAGGAGTGACTGCGGTCGCTTCCGTGATAACCAGCGATGCTCCGCCGACAGCGCGGCTCCCAAGGTGGACCAGATGCCAGTCGTTGGCGAATCCGTCTTCCGATGAATACTGACACATTGGAGAGACCACGATACGGTTCGGCAGTGTGATATTCCCAAGCTCGAGCGGGACAAACAGGCTGGCACTATCAGCAGGCATAATCGGGATTTCTCCTCAGGGGTGGAAACATTTTGTCTCTTGGCACAGGAATAAGATGCTGCAGAGGGCAGATTGTCGCAGAGCGATGAAAGTGCATAGCTCTGACTGCTATTCGCGATGACAAAAATGAATGCAAGAAAGAGACAAGAACAAAAAGAGGCTTCGCGCGTGGAGAAGCCTCATAAGTCCTAACTCGCTGTGGCTGTGTTTTCGCTGACGCAATCTTTGCCTCCGTTAAAACCCCTCCCTAAGTGGGTTTTGCTGGAATGCGTCGATCTATCCTACAAATAGAAGCAAATCAAGCAGCCGTCCTATATGTTGTATCTCATATGAAGATATGTCAAGAAAATTGCACAAAATTTTGAGCACATGCAACGAGCTGACAATACAGGACAGCGCGAGTGGAACGGACGCTTCTTCCTCAGCGTATCTGTTGCAGGGAGAATTCGATTCATGAAGCGTTGTTTTGTGGTGGTCGTGGTGGGTGCGTTGTTTTGTATAGGGGGCTGCCGTCTCCAGGTGGACCAGGCCAAAAATGGCGGAGACAAGAATGTAAAAATTGATACACCCATGGGCGGCCTTCATGTGCGCACTGACCAGATGAGCGCGGCAGATGTGGGCTTGCCGACCTATCCAGGCGCGCAAGTGATCAAGGGAAACGATAACGACAAATCAGCGGACATCCACATGGGCTTCGGCAAATGGCAAATGCGGGTCAAAGTAGTGAACTATCAGACGCCGGACTCGCAGGATCAGGTGATGGCGTTCTACCGCAAAGCGCTGGGCCGCTTCGGCGATGTCATCCAATGCAGCAATGACAACCCGGTCGGCACGCCGACGATAACCAGGGAAGGTCTCACGTGTGGCGACAGCGGAAAGAATGTGCACGTGCACCAATCGGATGGATTGAACCTGCGCGCCGGCTCGAAGCATCACCAGCATCTCATTGAAATCAAAAAGGGCGACGGCAACAATACAAAATTCGCGCTGGTGGAGCTCGAGCTGCCCGAGGCGGAGGATAACTCGTCGGAAAGCCAGTAGCGTTGCGTTCCCTTCTGCGGTGCGATAGGGTCAAACATATGGATTCAGTCTGCCACCACTGCGGCGTAGCTCTCGGGAGCTCTGAACTTTTCTGTCCGCATTGCGGAGCACCCCAGTTGAGGTTTGAATCCACGGAGGAGCAAACTCCGTACCAGGGCGACGCAAATGGTTCCTCGGCACGTGCGGGCCAGCTGATTGCATGGCGTCCGGCGGTGCAGGCTGCGTTGATTGTCGCGTTGCCCGTAGGCATACTCAGCTCGCTGCTGGACTTCGGCATTCTGTGGGTGCTGGTCGGCGGCTTTGCCGCTGTGGCGCTCTACCAACGCAAAGCCGTGACGATTGCAAACTCGCGTGCCGGGTGGCGGATTGGCATGCTGGTGGGCATGCTGGCAGCTTTTCTATCGAGCGTCGTCGATGGCCTGAGCATGGTCTTTGAACGCTATGGTCTGCATCGCGGCGTATCGATCGATCAGAGGCTGATGAGCCTGACGCAGCAGATGACCGATCAGATGGTGCATCAGAATCCGGAGGCGGCACAACAGATTCCCTGGTTCATTCACTTCTGGCTCTCGCCTGACGGACATGCGGCGATCGTCCTATTTATGACCGCCTTCGCTGCGATCATGATGGTGGCTTTTTCCTCAATTGGTGGCGTACTGGGTGCGCGAGTCCTGGGGGCACGCCGCAGGCTTTCAATCCATCCATAGAACCATAGAAGCCATGCGTCCTGGAATGCTCTGAATGGATGGCTTGCCCCGCAACGCCAGCTCCCCGTATCATCCCGCAAGAGCCTTTATGACAGACACACAGACAAGCTCCAAGCCCGTACTGCGCGAGAAGGGCCGCATCTTGTCCGCTTCAGAGATTGAGCGGACGCTGGTCCGGCTTGCCCACGAGATTATCGAAAAGAATGATGGCGCCGACAACCTCGGCCTGGTAGGCGTGCAGCGGCGCGGCGTTCCTCTGGCCAGAAGACTGGCGACGCTGATTAGCGGCATCGAGAAGCAGCCAGTCGATGTGGGCGTGCTGGACATCAGCTTTTACCGGGATGACCTCACGACAAAAGATGTTCGCCCAGTCCTTAACCCCGGCGACCTGGGTTTCGATGTAAACGGACGGAACGTCGTTCTTGTCGATGATGTTCTCTACACAGGACGCACCGTGCGCGCCGCGCTCGATGCGCTTTTCGATCATGGACGCCCGCGGCGGGTACAGTTGCTTACGCTGATTGATCGCGGGCATCGCGAGCTTCCGATTGAGGCGACGTTCGTAGGACGAACGGTTCAGACCAGCAGCCGCGAAATTATTGAGGTCAAATTGCGCGAAGTCGATAACGATGAGCAGGTCCTGATCGTAGAGCGCGTAGACTGACAGTTGCGGCGCAGGAAAATATTCCTCACTGCGCCTTACCTCGAATCGATCCGCATGACCAAATTGCAAGCGAAGCCGCGTAAAATGTCCCCACCCAGCACGTCGCAAAACTATTCTCATCATCCTTCTCATCATGCAGGTTCAGTCCTCTCCGTTGTCGATCTTGCACTGGATGATGTCAGCTCCATTCTCAAAGCTGCTTCCCAGCTCGAAAACGAAGACCCGTTGAAGCGCATGAAACATCTGTTCAAACGGCGAGTTTCCCTGCTCTTCTATGAATCGAGTACGCGTACACGTACCTCGTTCGAGCTCGCGGCAAAGCAGCTTGGCGCGGACACGGTCCTGGTGAGCGCGCTTTCTTCAAGCATCGAAAAGGGCGAGTCGCTGAAAGATACCGGGATTACACTGCGCGCTCTGGGGACGGAATGCATTATCCTTCGTCATCCTTCCTCGGGCGCGCCTTACCTGCTTTCACGGGCGACCGGGCTGCCAATTCTGAATGCAGGCGACGGCATGCACGAGCATCCCTCGCAGGCACTGCTTGACCTGCGCACAATGCTGTCGCATCTCCGTGGAGCGAAAGCCGCCTCAGTATCCGTGTCCGACACAACCCTCAAGGGTGTCACCGTTACCATCTGCGGCGACATTTTTCACAGCCGCGTCGCGCGCTCGAATATGCTCCTGCTGCCGCGCCTCGGTGCGCACGTGCTGCTTTCCGGCCCGCAGGCCCTGTTGCCTGAAACGGCTGCGTCTGCCGGACCGGGAATTGCTGTGGAACGCGATTTCGACAAGGCCCTCAAGCAATCGCAGGTGGTGATGATGCTGCGCATCCAGGCGGAACGGCTGGCTGGCTTAAATGTCGATCTCGATGAGTACAAGCTGCGCTACCAGGCAAACGCGGAACGCATAGCAGCCCACGCGCCCGATGCCCTGATCCTGCATCCGGGGCCGATGATTCGCGGGCTCGAGATTACAAGCGCTGTGGCCGATGGGCCGCAATCCGCCATTGCCGAACAGGTGCGGCATGGAGTTGCGATTCGCATGGCCCTGCTTGACCGTGCGCTGGGAGCGCATGGTTCGAAAGGAAAGCGCAAATGAAGCCGATTCTGATTCGCGGCGGACGTGTGGTTGATCCCGCCTCGGGCGTAGATGCCGACCGTGATCTATTGCTGAAGGATGGCCGTGTATCGGCCATCGACGCGCCCGGCAAACTCAATGCTGCGGCAAAACAGGACGCGGCGGAGATTCTCGATGCCAAGGGCCTCATCGTCGCGCCGGGACTTGTCGATATCCATGTTCATCTGCGCGAGCCTGGCCAGGGCTATAAAGAGACGATCGCTTCCGGAACCGCTGCGGCGGCAGCGGGCGGCTTTACCGCCGTATGCGCGATGCCGAACACTATTCCCGTGAATGACTCACCAGACATTACGCGCTGGATGCAGGCCTCTGAACGAGGCGCGCAGATTCGCGTCTTCCCGATCGCCGCCGCCACGCGTGGCAGCATGGGCGAAGCGTTGACGGAATACGGCGCATTGAAGGCCGCGGGCGCTGTGGGCGTGACCGATGACGGCAAGCCGATTCTCGGCGATTCCATCATGCGCCAGACGCTGGGCGCGGCTGTCCGTGCGGGCCTGCCTGTGATTCAGCATGCCGAAGACACACGCCTTACCGGCGGCTGCTCCATGAATGCAGGCGCACTGGCGTTTCGGCTTGGCCTGCGCGGTATGCCAGTCGAGGCGGAATCTGGATTGGTGGAGCGCGACATTCGCCTGCTTGCAGAATTGAAGGACAGCCGCGCTCACCTGCATGTAGCGCATCTTTCCACAGCCAAAGCACTGGAGGCTGTGCGACGGGCGCGTCGCAATGGTCTGCATGTGACCTGTGAGGTGGCGCCGCATCATTTCGTCCTAAATGAAGACGCTGTTGCGGAGTACGATACGCACGCCAAGATGAATCCGCCCCTTCGCGCTGAAGCCGACCGGCGGGCGATGCTTGAAGGCATTATCGAGGGCGCTGTGGATTCGATTGCCACCGATCACGCCCCCCATGCGGCACACGAGAAGGAGCAGGAATTTGAGCGCTCTCCCAACGGCATTACCGGACTCGAAACAGCGCTGGGTTTGACCATGGCGGTGCTGCACGGCAAGCACAAGCTGCCGCTAAGCCGGATCATTGCGCTTCTTAGCACACAGCCCGCGGCCGTACTGAACTTGAAAGGGCGCGGCAGCCTGGCCGTCGGCTCGTTCGGCGATGTTGTCATTTTTGATCCGAAGAAGCACTGGACCTTTCATGCGTCCGCATCGAAATCAAAGTCTAAGAACACGCCATTTGATGGCTGGTCGATGCTGGGGAGCGTCGTCGCGACCATCAGCGAGGGGCGCATCGCCTATCGCGCATGACTTTATTCACAGCACCCTGGCCGTCATTCTGACGACCATAGGGAGGAAGAATCCATGCAAGTATGTTCGGCCGAGCTGCTCAGGCTTTTCTGGCAATGTGTTCGATGTATTGCCCAAGGGCTTTCCGGATAACCCAATATCCGCTGGATTCTTCGCTCAGAATGACTGCTAAAGCTTGACTTTGCTTGGATCGAAGCTGGGTTTGGGATACTTCATCTTGAGCTTGCCGATTGCATTGACCAGAATTTCTGAGATGGCCGCATTGCGGTACCACTTATGGTCGGAGGGGATGATGAACCACGGCGCATGGCTGCGGCTGGTGTTTTCAATTGCATCCTGATAAGCCCTGGTGTACTGCGGCCAATAGCCTCGCTCTGCAAAATCGGCTTCGCTGATCTTCCACCGCTTGTCGGGATCGGCCAGGCGCTCAGCCAGACGTCGTGTCTGCTCCTCGCGACTGATATGCAAAAAGAATTTGAGAACGGTGACGTTGTTTTCGAACAGCGTGCGTTCAAAATCGACAATCTGCTGAAAGCGCTCTTTCACTAATTTGTCGGAAACCTGCTTGTGTACACGCGTCACCAGCACATCTTCATAGTGGGAGCGGTTGAAAATACCGACGGTGCCGAACTGCGGAACGGCGCGGTGCGCGCGCCATAGAAAATCGTGTTTCAGTTCAAGCGGTGTGGGAACTTTGAACGAAGTAACGTTGCAGGCCTGCGGATTTACGCCGGTAAAGATGTGGCGGATGGTGCCGTCTTTCCCCGCAGTATCTATGCCCTGCAGCACGATGAGGACAGCGTGACGACATTCAGCCGTGAGTAATTCCTGCAGCGCATCAAGCTTCTGCCGATTCCGTTCGAGATCGGCTGCAGCTTCTTCTTTGTTCCGGTATCGTCCTGTGTCGGCGGTGGCGAAATGCGAGAGCTTTACTTTTTGGTGGGGCTTGACCAGATACGGACTTGAGATAAGTCGTCCAGACATGCTTTCTCCGGAGACTGGCCGTCCAGACGGCTGCGCCTTGAGCGCATCGGCTGAAACCGTCTGAACAGCATGGCCTCAAAAACTATTTCGTCTGCGGCGTCACTTGGGGGGCAGCGTCCGTCTTGGTCGTTGCCGTTTCCTGTTTTGCGGCATCGTTGCTGCCGCCCTTGATGCCGTCCTTAAAGCCGCGAAGCCCTTCACCAAGGCCTTTGCCGAGTTCAGGCAGTTTGCGCGGACCGAAGATCAACAGCGCGATGACGAGGATGATGATTAAATGCGTCGGTGTAAACAGGTTATCCAGCATAATGGATGCCTCCCGGGCGCACGCGCGCGGGAATTTCCTCCGTTTCTGGTATTGTCGCACAGTGCGGCTCATGGAAGCGAAACCGCATGTTCAGTACGCTATCAATTTGGAAGTGGATGCAAACCATCGAGCCGTTTCCTGGCCATCTGGGCAAAAGCGACCAGGTTTTCCGTCTCACCCAGTGTCAGGCGGCGATGCACCTTCAGCAGCGGATAGATGCGTGAGCCGCCTATTTCGAGGGTAGGAATTGCAAGCTGGCTCCCGGGATATTCACTCATCGTCCATTCCGAGGAATAGCGGCGACGGAAAACTTCTCCAAAGTAGCTGCCCCAGAGTTTCGTAAGCCACTCAAGATCGTCCGCAGGCGCCGGAGCCAATGCGGCCAGAATACTCTCCAGCGCTTCAATGGATGCCGCGGAGTAATCGAGCTGCATGCGGTGTTCGGCGGCAGCGATGCGGACGGCCTCTGCGGCGTAGGCCTGCATCATGGCGTCGAGTGAGTCAAAGCTGGCGGTGGCGAGACGTTCTCTTGCTGTCATTGTCCGTGAGAGCCTGTTGTGAACTTTAAGGCATCACAGCTTCCAGAGTAGCTGTATCCTGCGGGATTTGCAGCTTCGTGATCTGACAGAATGGCGGTCGGCCATGTATCTTTGAACTTTACGGGAATTTTCCGCTCTCCCGGATTTGCTGGAGGACCTTTTCTGTTGAGAAGCACGCGTTTTTCTTGTCTGGCTTTTACTGTATTCGCCATTTTTGTTTTCTGTGCCAGTTGCCGGGCACAGTCTCCGAACAGACAGCCGGTCGTTGCTCCGAACTCCGCACTTGCGGGAGTGAAATACGACTACAAATGGGAGATCTACGGCGGCTTCGCCTACTCGCACTTTAACGCGGGGCCGAACCTGTTGCAGGGCGCAAATCTGGGTGGCTTCGATATTCAGGGCGCGCGCTTCTTTACGCAGCGATGGGCAGCGGTAGCCAACGTACGCGGATATTACGGGACTTCGGGTGTCGTGCCCAACTCTTTTGGAATTCGCGGGCCGTTCGTGAGCCAGCACATGTTCATGGGGGGAGCACAGTTCCGCGGGCCCAGCAACGAGCACGCGTCACTGACACTGCATGCTCTCGTCGGCGGCGCTTACGGAAGCTTCGAGCGTAATCTCGACGGTGTCCCGCCTGGGGCACTCGGCTTGTTCAGCAATCAGTTTGCTTTTGGCAGCGCCTTTGGCGGGTCGATTGATCTGAACCGTTCGCCGCGTCTCGCCTTCCGCATTTCTCCGGATGCGACATTCGTAAATTATGGCAGCGCCGGTCTCAAGGATCAGTTTGCGATATCGGTCGGCCTGGTCTACCGGTTGGGCAAAGGCTTGAAGTAAATTCATCGGGATACAAACAAAAGGCCGGGCTCGCATCGTGCGCGCCCGGCCTTTTTCCTTGCATGGGTAAAACCGTTCGTCCGAAAAAAATGCAGGCTTCACCGGTTTATTTCAGCGCTTCACCCATTCGCATCCTCTTCGGGCAGGATGAATCTGATACACCAAGGAGAACCGCATGCAGCAGCGCACATTAGGGACGCAGGGTCTTATGGTTTCCGATATCGGATTGGGTTGTATGGGAATGTCGGACTTTTACGGACCCCGTGACGAATCAGAATCGATTGCCACACTTCATCGGGCGCTTGATCTCGGCATCGATTTTTTTGACACATCGGATGTGTATGGCCCGTATACGAATGAAGAACTGGTAGGCCGCACTCTCGGGCCGCATCGGGACAAAGTCATCCTTGCCACCAAGTTCGGCATAGTGCGTCATCCGGACGGCACACGAGGTGTGAACGGACGACCGGAATATGTCCACGCGGCATGCGATGCAAGCCTGAAGCGGTTGGGTATCGACACCATCGATTTGTATTATCAGCACCGCGTTGACCCGAAGACTCCCATTGAGGAGACGGTTGGCGCCATGTCGGAGCTGGTAGAGGCTGGGAAGGTGCGCTATCTCGGGCTTTCTGAAGCCGGCGCAGAGACCATTCGCAAAGCACATGCTGTGCATCCGATCTCAGCACTGCAGAGCGAATATTCTCTGTGGAGCCGCGACCCTGAAGACGATATCCTACCCACAGTGCGAGAACTCGAGATAGGATTTGTTGCGTATTCTCCGCTGGGGCGCGGATTTCTGACGGGACAGATTCGCAAGCCTACCGATCTTGCCGCAGATGACTGGCGACATAGTTCCCCGCGTTTTCAGGGTGAAAATTTTCAAAAGAATCTTGATCTAGTCGCAAATATTGAAGAGCTTGCCAAAAAGAGGAATGTGAAGGCATCACAGCTTGCGCTGGCCTGGGTGCTGGCGCAGGGTAAAGAGATCGTTCCCATTCCGGGCACAAAACGGCGCAGCTACCTGGAAGAAAATGCGGCTGCCGCTGCAATCGAGTTGTCACAGAAAGAACTGGCAGCACTGGATGCGATCGCTCCCAAAGGTGCGGCGCAGGGGGAACGCTATTCGCCCCAGCTTATGGGTATGCTGAGTATTTAAGCCTAAAGGAGTCCGAATTTGGACACAGTTGTTCAAATTCGGACATTTGAAGGGAGGTGATTTGATCAAAGTCGAACAAAATCACCTATTTTTTCTGATTCCTACTGGCCCCCAGGTTGCTAACAAATACTGGTAGAACTGGTCTACTGGTGACAAAGGTCACATTTTCCTATGAAGCGGTTTGGTTGTTTCCAGCTTGACGCAGCAAATGAATGTCTATGGTGCGACGCGAAACAGCTTCCGCTCGCGCCAAAGCCCTTTGCTGTGTTGCGTTATCTTGTGGAGAATCCGCAGCGCCTGGTCACCCATGATGAGTTGCTGGATGCCTTATGGCCAGAGACGTATGTACAGCCGCAGGTGCTACGCACTTATATTCTGGAATTGCGAAAACTGCTCGGCGACGACCCGGATGAACCGCTCTTTATCCAGACGGTTCCCAAGCGCGGATATCGCTTTGTTTCCAAGGTAACGACGGTAAAACCGGATGCAGTGGCATCCAGCGATGCGGGTGGATACCGCATCGTAGGGCGCGACGCTGAACTGCAAACACTGGACGGCGATCTGTCGCGCGCGGCGCGAGGCATCCGCCAGCTGATTTTCCTTAAGGGAGATGCGGGCTCCGGGAAAACTGCGCTCGTGGACGCTTTCTGCAGCCGCGTATGTAGTGACGACGGCGTCCGCATGGCTCGCGGCCAGAGCGTAGAGGGCTTTGGCGGCAAAGAGGCTTTTTATCCAGTGCGTGAGGCCCTGGCCCAGCTGGTCGACCCCGAGAAGCCGAGCCAGCTTCTGGCGAAGCTACTGCCTGCCTGGTTCGGCAAGAAATCAGAAACCGATGTGAAAACTCCTGCGCTCGGCGAAATTTGCGAGGCTGTGGAGGCTTTCGCCCAGGACGAGCCGCTTCTGCTGGTATTGGAGGACCTGCATTGGGCAGACGCCTTCACACTGGATCTGATTTCGGCTTTAGCGCGCAGGCGCGGCAATCACAAACTCATTGTGCTGGCCAGCTACCGTCCCTCGGAAATCGACGGTCAGCATCCCTTGAAAGGCTTGAAGGAAGATCTTTCCACCAGGCGCCTGTGCAGCGAGATCACCTTAGGTCCGTTGCACCGTGATTCTGTCTCTGAATATCTGCTGCAGCAACTTCATACCAATGCCCTGCCGGCGGGGCTGACGAGTTTCGTTCATCAACATTCCGAAGGCAATCCGCTCTTCATGGCCGCGACCTTTGAACATCTGCGTGGCCAGGGCCTGCTGGTCAACCGAGGCAACAAATGGCAACTCAGCGTCCCGCTGGCAGAGATTGAGTTAGGCATACCGGACGGCCTTCTGGGCATGATCGAGCTGCAACTGGAAAAGCTCAGCGAGAATGAGCGTCGCCTGCTTGAGGCCGGCAGCATTGTGGGAGCCATCTTTCCCGCGTGGGCGGCTGCGGCCGCACTGAAAGCCGATGTCGCGGATGTAGAGGATGAGTATGCTTCTCTGGCGCGGCGCACACGGCTGCTGAATGCGGCAGGACAGGATGAGCTGCCGGACGGAACCCGTTCCACGTTTTATGTCTTCGCACACGGGCTTTTCCGCGAAGCGCTTTATGCTCGGCAGTCGGCTGCGCGTCGCGCCGAGAGGCACCGCCGCGTTGCCGAAAGGTTGAGATCTCTCTTTGCGGACAGCGAAGCCAGCATCGCTTCGGAGGTCGCCCAGCACTATGAGGCGGCCGGTTGCTGGAAAGAGGCCATTGAGGCGCTCCAGCTTGCCGCAGATACAGCCGCCAACAGGGATGCCGACCATGCGGCTCGCGAACTGGTGAAACACGCGCTGGATTTGAGTGAAAACCTGAAAATGGAAGAGCGCAAAATCGTCGAGCGGCCGTTGATCAGCCGGCTGAAAAAATATTCCGAATATGCTCCGGCAGAGATGGTGTAAGTCGGCTTGCAACCGGTTCGCGCCGCTTCGATGGGCGACGACTCAACATCGCTCAAAGGCTTAATAATCTGCTATTTGTCCTTGATTGCCTTAGTACCGGCGTAAGCTGCGGATCTGACGGCGTAACGTAGCGATTTCGCGGCGGGTGCTGCGAAAAACTGGGATGATGTAGGAGCGAGACATCCGTGGCAACCCATGGAACATAGAGATCAGCAGGTTCAGCTGATCTTTCTTCGTTGCCAGGTCTCTTTCCAACGCCGCGAGTATCTGAGTCCGCTCGGGGGTCTGAGCGTTAAGCATTGTCCAATGGTAACCATAGGAGAGGCGCATTGTCACCCGAAGACAGCCTGATTGTTCTTCAGCACGTTACGAATTGGAACCAGAAATTACACTTCTTCCTGATTCAGAACAGTCAGGCCCCACACTTTCGTACTGCCATCCGGCAGCAAAAGATGGCGCTATAAGCCTAAGCTGAAATCATCGCCACTGCAAGCAGTGCCAGGCCCATGCCCACTGTCTGGCTTCGAGTGGCGCGCTCACGCAGCAGCCACACGGCCAACAGAATAGTGCCTGCCGGATAAAGCGAAGATAATATTGCGGCCACATCCAACCGGCCCGCCAATGAGGAGGCGGTGAAAAGCAGATTACCGGAGGTATCCAGTATTCCTGCGACCGCAGCCAGAGGTAATACGGCTCCCCAACGCATGGCTGGTATGGGCGCGGCTCCCTGGCGGCGGCTATGCCTAACCATGACGGTACCGAGAGCAATCGCACAGAAAACGGACCCGACACGCGAAAAAGTGAGAGCCCACAGCAAGCTGCCCCTTCCGGCAACATGGAGAAAGACCAGCAGTATTCCGAAACATATGCCAGCCA
>DATHQH010000246.1:0-7065 GCA_035482895.1 Alloacidobacterium sp.
CGGACTTCATCAGGACTGTCGGCAATCGCGGCAATCCCTTCGAGCTCGGAGTGACTCAGCGGGCCGCCCAGCGCCCGCGGGACCTCGAAGGAGAATCGAAAGTCTCCGTGTCCTGAGGTTTGCGAGATCATGGCGCCCGAGGGATAGATGCGCGGACCTACCATGACACCTTCGTCTATGGCGCGCTTCATCCCGAACACTGGACCACCAAGGTCGCGCACGGTGGTGAAGCCTCTCATCAGCGTCGCTTCTGCCTGTCGTGTAGCCAGGAGCAGGAGGTAGGAGGGATCGCCAGTCATGAGGATCGGTTGGGGTGTCGACGCCATATACGCATGCCAGTGCGCGTCAATGAGGCCGGGCATCAGCACGCGCCCGCCCCCTGCAATCACGGTGACATTTGCATTTGTGTCCACGTTGATCGGGCTCGTTGACACGCGCTCGATGATGTTGCCTCGAACCAGCACATTGGAGGGAGCCGAAAGAGCGGTGCTCTTACCGTCGAAGATGCGAACGTTCTGAAATAGCGTTACCCCGCCGTTGACCTGAATGGCGGGAGCTTCCGACCCCGGTGCTGTTAACTCGTAGTCTTGCGCCAGGCTAGCCTGACAAAACCCGGCTAAGAATACCGCCAACACCAAATTAACCTTGAAGCCTGTAACACGGGTGAAGCCAGCGATGACGCCGGCGAATGATCCGCTAAGGTTAGCTACGTTGCGCAAAAACAAAAATATATACACTTCAACAAATCTGTCGGCTGCTCGCGCAGTCCGTTGCATCCGCAACATCTTCAGCCCAGATGTAGCCACGCTGCTTCTCCTGAAAGAGTTTCCGACGCTCTACTGCTTACAAATCCTGCGAGACAATCGATTCCGGCCATTGAACATCGGCCCGTGCGACGTCAAACTTGAAGGTTCGATGTGAGCAGTAAACCTTGAACGTGTCGAACGTCACATCATCAGGATGAAAGTTGGCCCGTTGCATTGCGCACATGCCTCCAGAATTAAGGCTTAAACCCGCTCAAACGCTTGCTGCTGCCCAACGGGTGCAGATCATAGCAGAAGCAGTTTTAATTTTGGAGAACAAAAACGGCAAACCTTGATTGCGTCAAACATCGCGCCATCAGGTTAAAAATTCGCCTTCTGCCACTGCACGTTACCCTCCGGGGCTATGGCCTCCATTTGCTGAAGTGCCTCGTTCTGCCCAACGGATGCTTAGGGTTGCCGATCATAGCAGAAGTAATTTTAGAAGGCAAACAACTGTGACACTCGCGTTAAGAAACCGCGCGATGCGAAGTGTTGCAACAATCGCAAATCGTTATCCATATACAGGGCGCGCGCCATACCCGCCGACGTGCAGCAGGATATGCGCGAGCTCACGAAGGATCGTAAAAACTTCAATCATGAACTTTGCACGCGAGCGCCCACATCGGGCTATAATCGCTTCGTCACGCGGGCCTCTTGAATCATTCTCCCTTGGTTGCGATGTTGTGGTAGCAATTCTGAACCGACAGTGCTGATCGTTATTCATTCGATCGTTCGCGCCATAGCCATTTAAGGAGACAGTGTATGGCTGACCCATCCATCACGTCACGCAGGCTCAAGGAGCCGTCGTATGCGGATGCGATTATTCCGGCGGTTACCCTTATCGTCCTGGTCGCAGGGGCTGTCTTTCTGTATGGGCTGGATGCTGTTGACGGTCCCATGCAAGTCGCACTGATCTTCAGCATCATGGTCGCCATGCTGATCATTCTCAAGAATGGACATTCCTGGGATGACATCGCCAGATCCAGACAAACCGCATTCGCGACCATCGTCACTCCTGTTTTTATTTTGTTTAGTATCGGTGCACTGATTGGTACATGGAACATGTCCGGTACGATTCCAACCCTGGTTTTTTACGGCATTCAATTGCTTCACCCGGCTTATTTCTATATAGCTGCGTTAGTCATTTGTACTGCCATATCGCTAGGCACTGGGAGCTCCTGGACGACGGCGGGGACGATTGGCGTGGGTCTTGTGGGACTTGCAACGACGATCGGCGTCTCTCCAGCGATCACCGCGGGAGCTGTCATTTCTGGCGCCTACGTTGGCGATAAGATATCCCCTCTTTCCGAGACAACTGTGCTGACAGCTCAGCTGGCGAAGGTCGATATCTATACACATATCCGCGCGATGCTTTGGTCAACCATACCTTCCTTCGTTGTCGCCGCCGTTGTTTTCACGATTCTGAGCCTGCGGGCGGGCGGCATTCATTACGAAACCGACACGGTGAGCGAGCTATACAAACTGGATCATCTCTTTTGGATCACACCATGGAATTTGGTTCCACTGCTTTTTCTGCTGATACTCTCGTATCGCAAAGTACCCGCTTCGCTTGCAATCTTCGCCTCGGCATTACTCGCTGGTATCATGGCAGTATTTCTGCAACCGCAAGCCGTGTTACGACTTATCAATGAGCCGGCGCTTCCGACCCCACTCCTATATATCAAAGGCATTTGGTCGGCGATTGCGACTGGCTACCATGTGAATACGGGCATGAAAGAGCTTGATCAGCTCCTTTCGCGCGGAGGCATGGCCAGCATGCTGAAGACACTTTGGATCATTATTGGCGCGGTAACCTTCGGCACATTGCTTGAGGAATTCAGCCTGCTTACCAAACTCATCGATCCGATTCTTGAACGCGCAAAAACACCGGGACGTTTGATTGCCGCGACCGTTGCGACGGCGCTTGGATTAAATATCATCGCCGCGGATCAATACATCGCGTTGGTATTGCCTGTGCGCCTGTATCGCCTCGAGTTTGAAAAGCGCGGCTTAAAAGCGCAAAACCTCTCGCGAGCGTGTGCGGATGCGGGAACCGTGACATCGCCCCTCGTGCCATGGAACTCGTGCGGCGCATACATGTCCGCTGCACTCGGCGTATCGACCTGGCTGTATTTGCCGTTTTGCATCTTCAACATCACCGCTCCGATCATGTCGCTATTGCTGGGATTCACAGGTTTCAAGATCGAGCGCATCCAGCCCTCCGACGTCCAGGCAGAGATCGCGCCGACCCCTAAATGAACGACGTATGAATGATCGACTGGGGCTCAAATTGCCATTACCCAACCAACAAAAATTGCACAATCTGCTAATTATCTTGTTATAATAGGGCCCCGCAAAATGCTCGGCGATGTTTTTGTTCCTTGTATTCGATGTATCCGATGAACCGAACGCCTGAGGAGATCGAGTATGCAGAAGATGCTGAAGACGATGCCGTGGGTAGCCATATTGCTTTTCGGTGCGGCACAGATGGTGGCACAGGACAATGGAAACGCGCAGCAGGATGCGATAACCAAACTAGAAAATAGAATGAATGACATGCGATCTCAGATGACCGAGATGCAGGCTGAACTGGATGCGCTACGCGGAGCAGGTGATCTTTCTCAGGCAGCGAAGGACCTGAAACCTGTGCCTCCGCCTCTTCAGACGGGAGCTGTCGAGAGAACACTACCGCCGCTCCCGTCCGCGGTACAGTTATCTCCCGAGCAACAGCGGGAAGCCGTAGGCAAGGAGACCGCAGCTTACGAGTCATTTGCCGAGGAGTCGGAGCCTGTACCGCGCCTCTTCAACGCTCCGCTGGAGGCCACGTATCCAGGATTCTTTGTCCTGCCAGGCACTCAGACCATGTTGCGTATCAATGGATTGTTTAAGACCGATTTTATGTTTGACCCTAGACCGGCTGGGTTGGCCGACTCTTTTATTCCTTCAACGATACCGATTCCACAGACAACAAGCACCAACAATTTCAATGCGAGCATTCGTGAAAGCCGCATTTCGGCAGACTTTCGCATCCCCGTGCGCGATATAGGAATGGCGCGACTGTTCATGCAGTTTGATTTCTTTGGTTCCAATGGGGCGACGACGCCCCGGCTCCGCCATTTGTATGCCCAGATTCACAACATTCTGGTGGGCCAGACGAATACGGTTTTCATGGATCCGGACGCGTGGCCGGACATTATCGAATTCCAGGGACCTACCTCCGGCCTTCTCGCGCGCATTCCGCAGCTTCGCTATAGCTTCCCGCTCGGGAACGCTTTTAGCGGCGCGGTCTCTGTGGAGCAGCCAAGCTCCGATATTAACTTTTCCGTGAATGGTGCGTCGTCTTCCGCGATCACTCCTGCTCCTGACGTCGCAATGCGGCTTCGCTATGAAGGCGAACGAGGACATATTTATTTGTCGACGGTCTTTCGGGACCTGGCAGCGCATCTGCCGAACGGAGGACCGCAGGAGTCCGCGTTCGGATGGGGTTTGAATCTGTCGAGTACCTGGCGCGTCGTAGGGAGAGACACTCTTAATTATCAGGTTGCTTACGGCAATGGAATCGCAAGATATACAGGCGATGCGTTCGGCCTGGGTCTGGATGCAGCCCCGAGGTCGGAGACAGACCTGACGCTGAAAGCACTGCCCACCTTTGCTCCGTGGATCAGCTATCAGCACCATTGGACCAGATCAGTTCGATCGAGTGCGACGTTTGGATGGTTGCAGGTGCAGGACACCGCATTCCTGCCGGACAACACGTATCACAAGAGTTCCTACTCGTCCGCCAACATTATCTGGAATCCATATGGCAGCCTGTCTTTCGGTACGGAGTTTATGTATGGATGGGTTGAGCAAAAGGATGGTCTCCATTCCAATGCACCGCGCATTCAATTTTCCGGAAGGTATACCTTTGTGAAATTGCATAGGGACGAGTAAGCGAAGCTGTATTCAAAGAATCGAGCTATGTTACCGGAGAAGTATATGGTGCAACAGGCGGCCTCGAAATCTCCGGGCTGACTACCTGGTTACTGTCCATGTCCTTTAACAAATCATTGTTAACGTCAGCCTATCCGGCAGCCATCCCCAAACGGAATGCCGTTGAACGCCCACAGCGGCAATTGTCCGGCCTGACGCCGCAGTGTCTAATTGTTCCGTTAGCCATCTGCGACAGCCAAACGTCCAAGGTGTTACGTCTATTGTCAGTGCATGTCCAGGATCAAAGCTCGTTCAAAAACTTACGGAGCGATTGCTCGAATCGATCCGGGTCTTCGAGGAATACTGCGTGCCCTCCCTCGAATACTTCCAAATGATGGTTGGGAAATTGTTTAAAGGAAGGCTCGCTGCGTTTGCGCGGGATCACAACATCGTCTTCCGCCCATGCCAGCAGCACCGGGCAACGGATTTCGTGCAGAATCGGAAATAAGTTTTCTTCGGGCTTAGCGAAGCTCCTCCATGCTTCTTCTAGCGTGGGGGCGATTTCGTAGGCTGAGCGAACAATTCTCTCCCGCTCTTCGCGTGCCGGGTCTTTCAACAAAACCTTACGGTAGTACTTATCAAAAGCCCATGGAAACCAGAACGCACCGCGTCTTCCTGCGGCGAAGAATTGAACAAACACTCCAACGAAAGCGCGACCGAGGCTGGTGAGAGGGCCTAACCCACCGCTGTCGCACAACACGAGCGCCCTTACACGCTCAGGATGCAAATGCGTATATCGGATAGCGGCTGCTCCTCCAATGGAATTGCCCAGCAAAGTGACGGATGGCAGATCAAGCCGTTCGATGAAATCACTCAGCAGTTCCGAATATCGAGTAGCGCTGGCCGGCTGAAAATCCGCGCCGGAGTTTCCCTGATTCGGGAAATCCAATGCGATCACCCGGTATTGAGGATTCAATCTACGGCTCAGATCTTCAAAGTCCCGCGCTCCATGCCCGATCGCGTGCAGGCAGATGAGAACCGGACCGCTACCCCCAGAATCCATGTACGCGATGGAGATGCCATGAAGGGAGACGTATTTTGGCTCCTGCACACCCACAGCGGACCGATAGTCTGTCTCGCGAGTTTTGAGCCCTGCTGTGCCGACAAATCCCATCGCAAATAGTCCCACGAGAAGACCAGTATGCTTGCAACAACCCACCCTGCGACATGTTTTTGCGGCGGTCTAAGACTCAGGCGACAGATTCGCGATCCTTCTTCAGATCGTCGATGCTGATTCGACCGGCTCCGAACTGCGTTATAAGAAGCGCTGCCCCGAGCATGGACAAATTTTTGGCAAACATTGCTTGCTGTACGTGAATTACAGCCGGATCACTCTGTTTCCAATATGCGTGCATCATCCATGTGACGGGCACGAGGAACGCTACTAAAACCCAGGCTCCCCAGCGTGCTTTGTAACCGAAAGCGATGCTCAATCCACCGACAATCGCCATGACTCCGGATAAGGGAACGATAAGGTGAGCAAAAGGCACGCCTAAATTTGCGGCGTGTCCTATTCCCTCGCTTGAGAAATGACGTGGAGCTGCGGTAATGAAGATCAGTGAAAACATGATTCTCGCGATAGGGAAAAGTATGCGCATGAATCGCCTCTTTTTGGGACGAACATTAGTGACGCTTGTATCACTATAAGTGATATGACTATCATTAACACTTGAGTGGTGTCAATATTCTCATGACCGATCGCAGGAAGAAAAGACTCAAGGCTGACCGTCCCAGACGGGGCACACCAGAGCAAACGCGCGCGCGCCTTGTGGCCACGGCGGCGGAGATTTTCAATCGTGTCGGCTATCACGGAACCGATTCGAATCGGATTGCGAAGGAGGCCGGATATGCGACCGGCACCTTTTATAAGCATTTCAAAGACAAGCGTGAAGCCTTTCTTGCTGTTTACGAGAGCTGGGTTACGTCCGAGTGGGTCGCGATCGATTCGGAACTGTCGGCCGGCAGAAACTCGAAAGAGACGGCACGAAGACTCGTCGAGCTGGCCATCGATTTCCATACGAAATGGCGCGGTCTGCGAGCGTCATTGATGGAGCTGGTTTTCACGGATGAGGAAGTGCGGCGATTTTATCGGAGCCAACGTCGCAGACAATTGGATGTCATGGCTCAACTCCGTCTCCGCCTCGGAATTCCGGCAGGCCGGCGAGAGAATGACGCAATCCATCTATTCACAACAGAACGAACCTATGATGCGATTGGACAGGGCGAGCTCAAGGCGCTCGGTCTCGATCATGACATCGTTGTGGAGGCAATGGTCGAGCGGGTGCTTGCG
>DATHQH010000247.1:0-7324 GCA_035482895.1 Alloacidobacterium sp.
TCTTGTCCCCCTTCAAGATCGCCGGTTTTCGGATCCACGGCGATGCACTCTCCGTCACTCCAATGACCTTTGCTTATGTTGACGTGGTAGCCAAGAGCGCGCAGTCCTTCGACAGTCGAACCAGCGAAGCCGGGTTCCAGCAAGAGCACATCAGGTAAATACTGGTGGTGGAAGCGGGGCGCGTCTACCGCCTCCTGAATGTTCAGGCCCTCGTCGACAGCGCTCAGGAAGATGTTGGCGACTGTAGTGATGATGCGGCCGCCGCCGGGTGAGCCGAGCACCATCGCAACCTTGCCGTCTTTGAGCACGATCGTCGGCGTCATGGCTGATAGTGGCCGCTTGCCCGGAGCGATCGAGTTCGCCGGCCCCTGAATCAGCCCGTACATATTCGGCACACCCTGCTTCGAGGCAAAGTCGTCCATCTCATCGTTGAGCAGGAATCCGAGTTTCTCGGCGGTTACATCCGAGCCAAAGCCGTTATTCAGCGTAGTTGTTACGGAGACGGCGTTGCCCTCCGCATCCATGACTGAGTAGTGTGTGGTCTGCGCTGATTCGTGGCGCACCTCGGCCATCGTCGGCGGCTCAGGCAGGAAGTCTGCCGGGCGCTTCAGACTGGCAGAAGCTGTTGCCTGGTCTTCCTGAATACTGGCACGCCATGCCGCCGCATACTTCTTGTCTGTAAGCTGCTCGATGGGGATTTTCACGTAGTCCGGATCGCCGAGGTAGTCGGAGCGGTCCATATACGCGCGGCGATAGGCCTCGGTAATAAGGTGCATCTCAGCCGGGGTGCGATCTCCAAGACGGCTGAGATTGTAGCCTTCAAGAATGTTGAGAGCTTCGATCAGCACGATTCCGCCGGAAGACGGGGGCGGGGCGGAGACGATGGTGTAGTCCTTGTAGGTTCCGGTGAGCGGCTCGCGTTCTTTCACAACATAGGAGGCGAGGTCTTTTTCCGTGATGAGGCCACCGCCCTTCTGCACATCTGCGGCGAGTTGCCTGGCAATCTGGCCATGATAGAAGTCGTCGGGATCCTGGGCGATGCGGCGCAGGGTTTGCGCGAGCTCCGGCTGCTTGAAAAGATCTCCAGGCTGGTAGTAGTTTCCATCGCGCTGGAAAATGCGCTTCGATTCAGGAAACCTCGTCAGATCGGAGTCGTGCAGCTCCCCTGCTTCTTCTTCGGTCAGGACAAAACCCTCCGAGGCGAGTCGGATGGCCGGTCCCATGACTTTGGCCAGCGTCAACTTGCCATATTTCTTTTCCGCGTATGCCATGCCCGCGACCGAGCCGGGAACGCCGACGGCTTTGTAGCCGACGATGCTGGCGTTGGGGATGATATTGCCTTTGTCATCGAGATACATGTCGGCGGAAGCAGCGAGAGGAGCTTTCTCCCGATAGTCGATGAAGGTCGATTTGCCCCTTTGCGGACCACTGTTCAGATGGATCAGCATGAACCCGCCGCCGCCGATATTGCCGGCCACCGGATGAACCACGGCCAGCGCAAAGCCCGTTGCCACGGCGGCATCGACAGCATTGCCTCCCTCTTTGAGCGCTTCGACTCCAGCGTCCGTCGCCAGATGATGGACGCTGACGACCATCGCGTGCTTTGTGCGGACAGGAGTTTCATCGCTTGTCGCAAGCGAGGAGTTTACGGCTTGCTGCGCCGGTAACGTGAAGCAGGCAGAAAGACAGAGAGCGGCAGAAAAGGAGAGGGTGCGACAAGTCATAGTAGGCGGTAGTTTACCCCGCTTTTTTCAAAAGACTAAAATCCATTCTGCATGTCGACACGTGTACGTTCATTTTCCAAAATAAATCTCGGTTTGGCGATCGGGCCTTCGCGTCCCGATGGCTTTCATGCTCTGACCACCCTGTATCAGACGCTTGCTGCCTATGATCTGTTGACCATTGAAGCGCACAAGCTGACAGCCGGTAAAAGCAGCGTCACCCTCACAACCAATGACGACCGCGTTCCCACCGATGAACGAAACACGGTCTCAAAGATGCTCGACCGTGTACTTGCCCTGAGTGGAGCTTTGGTCGAAGTCCATATCCATATCGAGAAGTGGCTGCCGGTGCAGGGCGGCCTCGGTGCGGGCTCGGCGAACGCGGCCGCAGCACTGATTGGCATGGAAATCGAGCTGGGTCAACGACTTCCAGGAGCAGAGCGGCTGAAGATTGCTGCCGAAGTCGGGTCAGATGTGCCGCTCTTTCTGCTCGGCGGAACGGTTCTGGGGCTGGGGCGCGGTGAAGAGGTGTATCCTCTGCCGGATCTGCCGGAGACACACTGCGTTGTGGCCCTCCCGGATCTCGGCGTCTCGACACCGCAGGCTTTTCGCGACTGGGATGCGCTCGAGCAGGAAAGATTGACCGCATCTGCCCCATCCGATAGACTGAAAGAGTTGAGTCAGGCTCTCTCAGCAAGTCTTTGTGAGCCGCACTCCTCCGGTGTCTTCTCCTTTGGAGAAGACCGGCCCGGGAATCCACTTCTCGCGCTTGTCCGAACCGGGATTGAAAACGACTTTGAAGAGGTCGTCTTCCGCCAGCATCCCTCACTCGGTGACATCAAGCGTCTATTAGTGGATTCGGACAATCCGGAGCATGCGGCCATTTATGCTGCGCTTTCCGGATCGGGCTCGGCTGTCTTCGGCCTGTACAGTTGCGAAGACGCGGCAGAGGCTGCGGAAAAGCGGTTATCGGCCAACGGAATTGCTTCGCTATGGACAAAGACCTTGTCGCGCGAAGCGTACTGGGGGACGATGATTGAAGTTGACTGGGGTAGTTTTCAGAAATAAGTGAGCTGCATGTCCATCCACTGCGGGTACTTTGCACGCTTCGGTGGAAAGACAGGGTTTTGGGCGATCGACTAACGGTAGGTCAAGTGCCTTTGGAGCACTTTGTCTAGGTTCGAATCCTAGTCGCCCAGCCAGTTTTACGCCGCGCCATCTATGGTTAACGTCTGTGACGGCGCGGTGATGACAATTGAAGCCGCCGGCCCTGAAAGTTTGGCCGGCATAAGCGACAACCAACGCAAACCAGCTTGGGGGTTTCTTGTGAAGATGGATACAGCGATCGAAGTATTGACGCCTGAGGCCGCAACTGAGGCAGCAACGGATGGGCGCGGAAAGCCCGCGCCCGAGCGCAAACGGCAGCAGAAGCTAGCCGAAGACAAGCGCTTCAAGATTTTCTCCGGCACAGCAAACCGCAAGCTGGCCGAAGAGATTTGCAAGCACATTGGCGTGCCGCTGGGGGAAACCAAGACGCAGCGTTTTGCCGATGGCGAGATTTACTTCCAGCTGCTGGAAAATGTGCGTGGTGTGGATGTGTTTATCGTCCAGCCCACATGTAATCCGGTCGATCAGCACCTGGTGGAGCTGCTGATCATGATCGACGCGCTGAAGCGCGCATCGGCTGGCAGAATCACCGTCGTTGTTCCGTATTACGGTTATGCGCGGCAGGACCGGAAAGATCGTCCGCGGGTGGCGATTTCGTCCAAGCTGGTCGCGGATTTGCTGACGACCGCCGGCGCGAATCGCGCATTGTTTATGGATTTGCACGCGGCGCAGATTCAGGGGTTTTTCAACATCCCGGTAGATCACCTGTTCGCCAGTCCGGTGATGGTGAGCTACTTCAAGGAGTTGAACCTGCCGAATCTGACCGTGGTTTCACCGGATGCGGGAGGCGTGGAACGCGCGCGCTTCTTCGCAACCAAGATGGGTGTGCCGCTGGCGATTGTGGACAAACGCCGGACGGACATCAACGTGACGGAAGTGATGCACGTGATCGGCGATGTGAAGGGAAGTACCTGCCTGATCATCGACGACATTATCGACACCGCCGGCACGCTGGTAAAGACAGTGGATGCGCTGCTCGAAAAGGGCGCGACAAAAGTGTATGCGGGAGCGTCGCATGCGGTGCTTTCGGGTCCGGCAGTAGAGCGCATCGCGAAATCAAGGTTGGAGGAGCTGATCGTAACGGACTCCATCCCGCTGAGCGAAGATGCGCAGAAGCTGTCCAAGATTAAAGTGCGGTCGATTGCTGGATTGTTAGGTGCGGCGATCGAAAGCATTCATATGGAGACGAGTGTCAGCACGCTGTTCAGCTGATGCCAGGTAGGTGAGGGCCATCGGGGTCCCCATGACGCGCGATGTTCGTGGAATGGGGTGATCTTTAGCCCTCACACAACGAAGCAGGAATTACCGGGGTTTTCAGCCCCTGAGGTTCCACAGATCATCCGGCGAGAAGGCAAAAATTCTTCCGCTGGAAAAGGGAGCGGAAATTTCCGTGCCCGAAGGAAAAGGACAGAATGATTACACAGGAAGTGGTAGCAGCAACGCCCCGCGAGGGCAAATTCAACAAGAATGCGGCTCGCCGCGTGCGCGTCAAGGGCAGAATTCCGGCCGTCGTCTATGGAGCGCAGGAGCCCTCGGTTGCCGTCGAAGTCGACCCCAAGCAGATTCTCCGCATCTTGCACTCGGACTCAGGTCACAACTCGATCTTCGATCTCGAGATTGGCGAAGCCAAGGCCAAGGCCATGATCGTCGACTGGCAGTATGAGCCGATCAAGGGATCTCTGCTGCACATCGATCTGAAGCGCATCGCGCTCGACAAGCCCATTCGCGTGGAAGTGCCGATTCAGCTGGTCGGTATCGCTGTCGGTGTGAAGACGCAAGGCGGCATTCTGGATCAGGTGCTGCGCGAAGTCGAAATCGAGTGCCTGCCGGGCGATATCCCCAGCCACATCGATGTGGACGTCTCAAACCTGGCGTTTGGCGATGTGCTGCGAGTCTCCGACCTTCCGCACACAGGCAAGCTGACTTTCCTGACGGATGAAAACAGCACCGTCGCGCACGTTGTTTCGATCAAGGAAGAAGTAGTTGCAACACCGGATGCGACGGCGGTTGCGGCGGCTGCTCCAGCTGAGCCGGAAGTAGTGAAGAAGGGTAAACAGGAGACGGCGGAAGCTGCCGCTCCGGCAAAGAAGTAAGTGAATGATGGTGTTGTGAGGGCTTTGGCCTTCACAACACCAGGCAGTTCGGGTAGAAGCACCGGCCTTTATCGGGGTCCCCGGAACGCGCGGTGTTCGCGTACTGGGGTGATTGAGGGCCGGTGAATCAGGGCAAGGATACAAAGGGCTTTAGCCCTGGTTCACAAAACGCTTGAACGAAGAGAGCAATCGCGGCGTGTTCCTGGTCATCGGTCTCGGAAATCCCGGAATCGAATATCAGTTCACACCGCACAATGCGGGTTTTCTGGCGATTGATCGCATGGCCGATGACTTCGGCGTGCAGGTGGTGAATCGCCGGTGCCGGGCGGTAACGGCAACGATCCGCATGGCAGGGCGCGAAGTGGTTCTGGCCAAGCCCGAAACGTACATGAACCTCAGCGGCATTTCCGTCGAGGCTCTTGTAAGGGAATTTGAAGTCGATCCGGAAAGCCGACGACTGATTGTGTTGTATGACGAGCTGGCCCTGCCGCTGGGTTCACTTCGGGTGAGAACAGGCGGCAGCTCCGGTGGGCATAACGGAGCGAAATCGATCAACGGTGCGCTGCGGACTGAAGAGTGGTCACGCATCCGGATCGGGGTAGGGCCGCAGCCGGGCGAGTTGAGCGGACGGCGCGGAAAAGATTATCTGCTGACGCCGATGCGCAAGGCAGATCTGGCCGAGCTTGATCCTGTTTTGGACAAGGCGGCCAGGGCAGTCGAGATGATTGTGTCGCAGGACATCAAGGCTGCGATGAACGAGTTTAACCGCCGCGAGCAAAACGGCCCGGCGGCTGATGAATGAGGGCTGGTCGGCGAGGGCTTAGCCCTCGCAACAGACCCAAGGGAACGAAGGGGGCTTTAACCCCTGAGGTAAATCCGTAACGGTCACGGTTGCAAACGGCAGCCATGATGCGAGAGAAGAGAGAAACGAATGCAACGTTTTTACGAAGTAATGTTTATCGTTCGTCCGGATACGCAGGACGAAGATGTGGACAAGCTGATTGCCGGTTTTGAAGCCACGGTGACCAACGGCGGCGGCACGGTCCGCTCCACCGAGAAGCTGGGACGCCGCAAGCTGGCCTACCTCGTGCGCAAGTTCAGCGAAGGCAACTACGTTCTGCTGACCGTCGACGCCGACGGCAAGCTGGTGGCCGAGCTTGAGCGCCGTCTGCGCGTCTCCGAGCCTGTGATCAAGTTCATCACCGTGCGCATGGATGAAGAGCAGAAGCGCATCGACAAGATCAAGGCCATCCGTGCTACGCGCAAGAAGCTCAGCGCTCAGCCTGCGGCTGCTCCGGTCGAAACCCATGAAGCTCCCGCGGCAGCGACCCCGGCAAGCGCATAACAGAAGCTTTTGAACAAAGATTTACGCCGCTGGCCGATGGCTCGCGGAGAAGGAAAAGGATATGTCTGACGAAACAACGACACCGAAGGCGCCTGAAAGCGCAGCTCCCGCGGGCGGCCCGCGTTCCGGCGGTCCTCGCAGTGGAGGCCCTGGCGGCCCGGGTGGTCCCGGCGGCCGCAAGTTCTTCCGCCGCAAGAAAGTTTGCAAGTTCTGCACGGAGAAGATCGATGCGATTCCGTATCGCGATGTGCGTCTGCTGCAGGGCTTTGTGGCCGAGCGCGGCAAGATTGTTCCCCGCCGTCTGACGGGCGTGTGCACGACGCACCAGCGCCGTCTGACGCGCGCGATCAAGCAGGCGCGGAACATCGCTCTTCTGCCGTTCGCTGCCCGCTACTAACCGCAGCACTGTCATCCTGAGCGAAGCGCGCAGCGCGTAGTCGAAGGATCTGCTGTATCTATGTTTGAAAGACGGCGCGAAGCGCCCTCATTTGGAGATTGGCAATGGAAGTCATTCTGAAGGAAGACGTAAACAACCTGGGCCACCGCGGCGACGTGGTGAAGGTAGCCGACGGCTACGGCCGCAACTACCTGCTGCCCAAAAAACTCGCCATGGAAGCGAACGCAGCGAACAAGGCCGTCATCGATCAGATGAAGGCGTCGGCTGTGCGTCGCTCGGCGAAGGAAAAGAGCGAAGCAGAGCAGCTGGTCACCCAGCTCAACGACGTGGCTCTGGTCTTCGAGCGGAAGGTCGGCGAGCACGATCACCTCTTCGGCTCGGTTACCTCGGCAGATATCGCCCACGGACTCGAGTCCAAGGGCTTCAACATCGATCGCCGCAAGGTGCATCTGGATGAGCCACTGAAGTCCCTCGGCGAATTCCTGATCCCGGTCAAGCTGCATCGCGAAGTCACCGCCCACATCAAGGTCACGGTAAAGGGCGAAGAAGCCACCGCCGAGTAAGGCAACAGCCTAGAAGCAAAGACAATGCCTCCGGCGGC
>DATHQH010000248.1:0-7016 GCA_035482895.1 Alloacidobacterium sp.
GAGGTTGGGAAGCCGCGTTCGAAGGTGTAACCGGAGCCAGAAGGTGCTGCGGCTCCCTGATCGGTTGTCTTCGATTGCTGCTGGCATCCGGCCAGAAATCCGGCGACAAGAAAAACGGCAAATTTCGTCGATCGCATCTGCATGTTTCTCCTTTTTGTCTTTCTCCAACAGGGCCTACAGCTCATTCTCGCGACAAGGAAAACACATTGCCACGTTTTTGACCACTTCGAATCGTACTCCCATCCTCCAACGCAGGATCGACCGCGATTGACGCGACTGGCCTTCAAAAGATGGCTTCTTACCCGGAAAAACCATCGTTTTGGCGGATTCAGCGACAGCACACCGCCAGGGAATGGTAAGCTTCGTCGCTAAAGCCCTATCCAACCGGAGAAGAACAGATGAGCCGCAGCCAGCAACCTGCCTTGGCACTCTTCGTTATCGGGATGATCGGCCTCGGCATTCTTGCCCTGGTCTACGGCGATTTCGCGCTGGTCTGGCAACCGGTCGCTCCATGGGTTCCGGGGCGGACTGTTCTGGCCTACGGCGCAGGCCTCATCATGCTCTTCGGCGGCATCGGATTGCTATTCCGGGTCACTGCGGCAGGATCGGCGCGCATCCTGTTTCCGTATCTCATCGTTTGGGCTTTGCTGAAAGTGCCCGCTCTGGTGGTAGCCCCACAGATCGAAGGCGTCTGGCTTGGCTTAGGTGAAATTACCGTGCTTCTCTCCGGAGGATGGGTTCTGTTTGCCACGCTCGCCGAAATCCCGCAGGATTCGATTTTGGCTTTCGCTACGGGCGAGAATGGCATCCGCATCGCTCGCTTTCTCTTTGCCGTCTCACTCCTCCCCATCGGGCTCGCACATCTTTTCTACGTGAAAGCGACGGCTGACCTGGTACCGCCCTGGCTTCCCTTTCGCACGGGCTGGGCCTATCTGACTGGTTTCGGGCAGATCGCCTGCGGTCTCGGCGTGCTCTTCTCCATCCTCCCGCACGTAGCTGCAATTGCGGAAGCATGCATGTTGAGCCTGTTTACGCTTCTTGTCTGGGGGCCGGCGATTGTAGGCGCGCCCAGAACCCGGATGCCATGGACGGCATTCTTTATCTCATGGGTGATCGCGTCTGCAGCATGGGTGGTAGCGCAGAGCATCGTAAAGAAAGAGTCTGCCAAGCCGGACCCGAGCCACACCACGGATTCCTTGGCAGCCAAAGTGTAGCTGAAAACTTGCCAAGTTCTAAGCTGGCCCTGATTTAGAAAACCCTATAGGACGCTCAAGACCGGGCACGGACCGTTGTGATCGATGAATAAAATATGCGTCTGCACGCCCAGCGAAATTGTCCCTGGGCGCGAACGTCCGGTCATCGTCAGATTCGCTGACTTCTCAACGGCGACTCGATGGATGGCTTTCCCTATGCCACCCGATTCCACTTCAAAGTCAGAGATGTCCGCCATCTCGTGATGGATCTTTGCGAGACGCTCCGAGATCGACGCAGCAAGGGGCGAATCGGAACGAGCATATTCGGAGCCGTGCTCTCCGACATAAAGACACGTCACGCTCGCTCCAAATGTGAGAGCCACATGTCTCACGGCCTGGATCAGCCGTTCATTCGCGGCATCCAGCGAAACATTATCTTCAACATGCAATGCACATAAAATGTGCGCGACATCTGCACTCGGGTCTGTATCCAGACGTTCCGAGGTCCAGACCGGAACGGGGCAGTCATTCAATATCTTTGCGGTAACTGAGTCGGTCGTAAAGCGACTTACGAACTGTTGATGATCTCGTGGGATCATCAACAGATCAGCATTTTCATCCTGCGCCAAGAGGGTGATGCCGACTGCTTTCTCGCCCATTTGGACAATGCGCCGTACCTTGCAAGAGGCCAAGTTTTGTTCAGAGAAGAAGTCGAGGTCTCGCTTGGCCCTCTCCGTCAATACGGGAAGGTCCTTCAGAAAACGCTCATTGTCGGGTGGAGGCAAAGCATGGTGGTCCTCAGGATCGATGAAGTGTACCGCGATCACTTCCGCGTCAAACTTCCTGGCCCAGGTTGAGACGTGCAACGCCCCTTTTATCGATCGGCGCGTAAAGTCGATTGGAAATACGATCTTTTGAATCTTATTCATAAATTGCCCAGGCAAAATGAAGACCTGCGATGGCCCCACAGATTATATGCGAGGTCGTGGGCGAACACCTCTGGAAAGATGCTGGGAGCGGATATCCAGCATCTCCATTTGAGATGTGGGTTGCAAAAATGTGGCAGGGTGCCGGAGTACGAGGCCTTATTTCTTGATCTTCGCCGCCGTGGCATCCACATCGAACGCATTCGGCGGAAGCTGGACGTTGTAGGCGGCCTTGTAGATAAACCGCTGGTTCGTCATATCGCCATTGTGGAAGCGCGTAATGGCAAACGGGGTCGGAATGCCGTCGATGGTCTGGTAGTTGTCGTATTCTTCCGCTTCCTCGTTCTTGTCTTTGTAGAGAGGATCGCGCCACTGGAAGGTGCGCCGCAGCGGCAGGTGCGTCTCTGCGTCCATCTGGATGGTAATGGAGTCGTTGCTCGGGGAGATCAGCGTGACCTGGTCGGCGAGATGTCTTTCCGCCAGCGATTGCCCGTCGAAAAGGAGAATCGTATTCGGGTCTTTCATCCAGACCTTGATGGCTGTTTCTATCGAGTGGTCGCGTCGGCGCAGAAACTCATCCCGTTGGTCTGGCGGCAGCGGACGCTTTCCGCGATAGGTAATTTCCCATCCTTCATTTCCGAGAAAGATATCGACGACATCTCGCTTCTTCGTCAACTCCACGCGTTCTTTGTCGGGAAATACATGCCAGGAGAAGAAATCTCCAATCGCGCCCGTTGGTTTGCCCTGATAAAACCCCGACGTTCGACCTTCAACATAGCTGTTCTGCAGATTCAGCCAGCGATCGCCACCCAATGCCTGCACCATGGCATCGAGCGCCGCATGCGCTCTCTTCGAGTTGGCATCCTGCGTGTTATTACTCTGCGCCTGTCCCATCCGCGCAGTCACAAGCAGCACAACTATCGCTGCAAACCAAAGCTTTCTCATTCTCACCCCACCAGAACCGCGCCGCCATTGACGTTGACGATCTCGCCGCTCATAAAGCCCGCAAACGGCGTACACAGAAATAAAATTGGCCCCGCTATCTCTCGCGGAGTCGCCACGCGCCCCAGAGGAATCGTGCCGAAAATCTTTTGGCTTGTCACGGGGTCGCTCAATGCGGATGCCGACATCTCCGTCGCCACCCATCCAGGCGCGACACAGTTCACATAAATACCTTCGCCCGCCAACTCGCTAGACAGACTTTTCGTAAGACTGATGATTGCGCCCTTCGTCACCGCATAGTCTGCATGGAAGGCCTCGCCACGTTGCCCCGCCGTCGAACTCACCAATACCACGTGCCCCGTCGCCGAGCCATCGGTTGAACGCCCCTGTTTCTGCATCTCGGTCACCGCCGCCTGCACTAAACCAAAGACGCTATCCAGATTGACGCCAAGCGTCTTCCGCCACTGGGCATCGCTCATCGATGCAATTGGAGCGTCCCCAGGCGGCCAGATCCCGTGATTTACCACCAGGCAATCCAACCGTCCAAATGTCTCGACTGCCCTCGCCACCAAGGCGCGGCCATCCTCGGACGACGACAAATCCTGCTCGATGGCAACGCAGCTCTCATTGCCGCACTCAGCCACCAATGCCTCAGCCTGAACGCGCGCAGCACGATAGTTGAATGCCACCTTCGCACCGGCTTCGCGGAACAGACGAACACATTCCGCGCCAATCCCACGCGAGCCGCCGGTGATCAGGGCAACTTTCCCAGACAGCGATAACGCCACTCCACTCATACGTTTGACGCTACCGAAGGACTGCTTCCTTCGCAAGCGCAAGACACCCAGAGCGGCGCCTTAAGGCTTAAACTCTCATTGCCTCCCCTGCTATCGGCGTGGTTATAATTAGCCGCTGCACTCAAAGCAGACGTTGCTCCTACCGTTCTGTTCCCTTCCGCTCCCACCGCCTGCTTCTGCAACTTGTTTCCGTAAAGGAGAAATTGCAATGACCCCAACGAACCCTGCTCCCCGTCCTGTCGATCCAGCCAAGCTAAATCAACTGCTAGGTCAGGCTGTCTCCGATATGGCCGCCTCGATGCACTCGGCGCTCATTCTTATTGGCGACAAACTCGGCCTCTATCGCGCGATGGCCGATGGAGCACCCGTCACAGCCGCTGATCTCGCCCGGCGTACCGGTACCGCTGAACGCTATGTTCGCGAATGGCTGAATGCGAATGCCGCTGGCCACTACGTCGAATACGATCCGGCGACGGATACTTACTCCATGACGCCGGAACAGGCTTTCGCACTCGCCGAGGACGACACAGCCGTACACCTGCCCGGCTTCTATCACATGCTCGCGTCCTGCATGAAAGACGAGGAGAAGCTTACGGAGGTCTTCCGCACAGGCAAAGGCTTCGGCTGGCACGAACATGAAAAAGGCTTGTTTGAAGGATGCGAGCGCTTCTTCCGTCCTGGCTATCTCGCGAATCTCACCACCAGCTGGATACCGGCGCTCGAAGGCGTGGACGCGAAGCTGAAAGCCGGCGCCCGGGTAGCGGATGTGGGCTGTGGCCACGGAGCGTCAACGCTGCTTATGGCACAGACGTACCCCAATTCCGAGTTTTACGGATTCGACTACCACACGGCGTCGATTGAGCAGGCGCAAAAGAAGGCCGCTGCCGCTGGAGTCGGCGACCGCGTCCATTTTGAAACCGCACCGGCGAAGTCATTTCCGGGTGGAGGCTATGACTTTGTGGCCTGCTTCGATTGTCTGCATGATATGGGCGACCCTACGGGAGCCGCGACTCATGTTCGCCAAACCCTTGCCCCGAACGGCACCTGGATGATCGTCGAGCCATTTGCCGGAGACAGCGTCGCATCGAATCTGAATCCCATAGGGCGCCTTTATTATTCAGCTTCCACTGTCTTCTGTGTACCCGCTTCGCTTTCGCAGGAAGTCGGTCTGGGGCTTGGCGCGCAGGCGGGTGAAAAGCGTATTCGCCAGGTCGTCACCGATGGCGGTTTCACGCACTTCCGCCGGGCAACGGAGACGCCATTCAATCTTGTCTTCGAAGCGCGGCCTTAGCGGATGAGTTGTACTGCATGCCGTTCCAGTATTCTTGTTTCGCGGAGGTGCGCATGCTGTTCTACTCGGTCACGCATTTGATCCTGTTTCTCTTTCTGGCAGCATTCTGGATTTTTGTTTTTTACGTCCTCGTGCGTAGTTTTCAAGCACTGAAAGGAATTGAGAAGAGCATCGCGGACATCGCAGAGACATTGCGAGCAAAGAGCTGAGAGATCATTTTGTATCGCCTTTTCTTTGCGAAGCGAGCAGCTTCTTACGCTCCGCAATCAGCTTTCGCCGTTGTGCGGCTGGCAGGGCGAGCACATCTTTCGTGCGCTTCGGCAATTTGGCAAACACAAGCTCGTAGGCGCGCTCCAATAGCCCCCGCAGTTCGCGCTCAGGCAGAACGTTCCATCGCTCCAGGCACACCCAGTAAATCCGCGCCATATAGGGAGCTGGAATGACGCCTTCATTTTCGAGCAATTCGTTGTACCGCTCTGCTCCGGCATGAAAAGACAGTACGCCTTTACCAGTTCCTGCCAGATTTGCGAGGGCAAACATCTTGCCGCCAATTGCCTTATCTCCAGCCCAGAACACCAGATTATCGCCCCACTGCACGGTCTCTTCTACGTGCGGCAGTTCGAGCAGAAATTCGCGTAACCGTTCCACGTCCATACTTGTTATGCCTCTCTCATATCTTTTTATTTTGTCCTCAATTCGGATTATGCTGGGCATGCTTCCGAGTGCATAGGGGGAAAACGATGAAACGATCGGGACGTGCATGGAGACACATTTCGCTCGCAGCCCTGGTGGGCCTGCTATTGCTGGCGCCACCAGGGATTGCATACGCCCAGAGTTCCGCCAATGAAATAAAGCAGGTGCTGCTAGATCAGGTTTCTGCGTGGAACCGGGGTGATATTGATGCGTTTATGCAGGGATACGCAAATTCGCCGGAGACAACGTTCATCGGCAAGACGATGCATCATGGCTGGCAAGAAGTGATGGAGCGCTATAAGCACGATTATTCGACGAAAGAGGCGCGGGGGACGCTGGAGTTCTCTGATCTGACGGTGCGGATGCTTGGGCCAGAGCATGCTGTTGCTACGGGACGCTATCATCTGACGCGGAGCGCTGCCGGTGGCGGAGATGCGTCAGGGATATTCTCGCTGGTTTGGGAGAAGTCGGCGGAGGGGTGGAAGATTATTTTGGATCACACGAGCTGAGGGCGTGCCCTCCCACCCTTTGCTTCGCAAAGGATGGGCACCCGCAGGTCCTTCGACTGCGCGCCTCCGGTGCTCCGCTCAGGATGACAACTTATGGGTTATGGAGAAATGTGGAAGAGGCCATCACATTTGCGATGGCCTCTTCTGCCTGGCATGAACTACAAAATATAGCGCGACAAATCATGGTCCTTCACGATCGAAGCGACCATCTGACGGACATATTCCGGATCGATGACGGCCACTCTTTCGCGGCCTGTGGCGGTTTCGCGTTCGATGATGGGCAGCGGCGTGGTTGTGCCGTTGTTCTCGCCGGCAGCGGCAAGATCGATCACATTGCTCTCGTTCTTGGCTGCTTTGGTCAAGTCAGGCGCGAGGAAGCTGATCTCGTCGAGAACACGCTCCATGATGGTGTGCAGACGCCGTGCACCGATGTTTTCCGTTGTCTCGTTGACGCGGAAGGCAAAGCGGGCGATCTCTTCGAGTGATTCAGGCGTGAATTCGAGCTTCAGTCCTTCAGTGTCTAACAGTGCTATGTATTGCTTGGTCAGCGATGACTTTGGCTCAGTCAGAATGCGGATGAAATCTTCGACTGTGAGCGAGTGAAGTTCAACGCGGATGGGGAAACGGCCTTGTAATTCCGGAATCAGATCGCTCGGCTTCGAGAC
>DATHQH010000249.1:0-3069 GCA_035482895.1 Alloacidobacterium sp.
CCGTCGCCGGTGTATTCCCAACTATTGCTGGTGACTTTGAAGGCGCGACCGATGCCTCCGGTGGCAAGGACGACTGCTTTTGCCTGCCAGAGATAGAAGCGGCCTTTTTCGCGGTCGTATCCGCAGGCTCCGGCGACGCGGCCTGAATCCATGAGGAGGCTGAGGACAGTGCACTCCATGTGGACTTCCATGCCGCAGTGGATGCCGTGGTCCTGGAGGGTGCGGATCATTTCGAGGCCGGTGCGGTCGCCGACGTGGGCCAGACGCGGATAGCGGTGTCCGCCGAAGTTGCGCTGGAGGATTCTGCCGTCTTTAGTGCGGTCGAAGAGCGCGCCCCAGGCTTCCAGTTCGCGCACGCACTCGGGAGCTTCTTTTGCATGGAGCTCGGCCATGCGCCAGTTGTTGAGGTATTGGCCGCCGCGCATCGTGTCGGCGAAATGCACGCGCCAGCTGTCGCGGTCGTCGACGTTGGCGAGAGCAGCGGCGATGCCGCCTTCGGCCATGACTGTGTGTGCTTTGCCGAGCAGGGATTTGCAGACCACTCCGACTTTCGCGCCGGTGGCTGCGGCTTCGATGGCGGCGCGCAGGCCTGCCCCGCCTGCTCCGATTATCAAAACATCATAGGAGAAGCGCTGGAATTCCGGCATCTAGAACCTGTTATGAGCTTTAGGGCAGACAGCGTTGCGCGAGAAAAACCGGCCAGACGAGGCGGAATCCGCGGTGTGTGGCGGGACCACATGCAAGGATGACAACAAAGCCTGGGTGGTTTTTCTCCGCAACCCAAAGGGACGGGGCGAATTTTCCCGATGACTGCGTCCCTCGTCGTTTATGTATGTCGAACACATTGCACTCCTCATTCCTTGTCCTCGAAAAAATTTGCTTCCGTCGCTATCTGCCCTAAAGCTCATAACAGGTTCAGAGGATTCTCCAGTCATGCCAGATGCCCATCGAGCAGAGACGAACGTAGATATCGGAAAATCCAACCCAGAAGAGACTCGCCCACGCCCATTTCTTATGTGCTCCGTTCAGGCAGCTCACGCAGTCGTAAAGCTTGTGGCGCACAGGGTGCTCTGAGATGCGATCGAAGGTGCCTCCGATCAAATGCCGGAAGGCGTGACAGCCGAAGACATATCCACCGAGAAGGACGACATTTACTACCAGAACGAGGCTTCCTACGCCGATGCCGAAGCCGTTTGGAAAGCGGAAGGACATGATTGCGTCATAGACAAGGAAGGCCCAGACCAGGTAGGAAAGCCGCAGGAAGTAGCGGTGAAAATTCTGCAGGATAAGCGGGAAGCTTCGTTCGCCAAGATAGCTTTTACGCGGCTCGCCCACGGCACATGCCGGAGGATCGGCCCAGAACGACTTGTAATACGCGCCACGGTAGTAGTAACAGGTCAGGCGGAAGAGGCCGGGTATCCAGAGAATGAAGAATGCCGGAGAAAAAGGCAGAAAGCTCGGATACCAGCCTGGCTTGGGGCCGAAGAGCGCGTGCGAGGAGCTGCCGAAGAGTTCTGGCGAATAGAACGGCGATATATATGGTCCGAAGGTGTAATGGCTGTTCTGAAATGCCGCCCATGTGGAGTACACGATGAACGCGCCAAACCCGAGGAAGACAGCTGTGGGAGAAAGCCACCAGGCATCGCGGCGTGAGGTTTGGCCGAACTTGCCGTTTTTCCAAACGACGTCGGGAGCTGACACAAGTCCCTCCACGGCAGAGGGATTCGCCAGACTGGGCCCTTCCCGCCGCTGGGATGGCATTTTATAGCAAGAACTCTGCCGCGAGCTACGTCTCAGGAAAATTAAGCGGAAATTTGACCTGAGCATCTGCGGGTTGCGATATGACCGCGCTGGATTGATGTCTCAGTCACTATGTCTAGCGCGGCAGTGGAGACGGGAGCTCGAATTTCAAGAGCGATAGATGATGCCGTCAAAATCGCCCATAAATCTTCGGGCGCGCTATGATCTGTGTGTAGTAACGATTGAAGAGAAGCCATGCAGCCAAGCGGACGCGATGTGCCGACCGATTCCAAAGATATCTGGCCTGCTCTGCCACAGGCAGAGTGGAGTGAAACCTGCGCCACCTTGCAGCTCTGGATGCAGATCGTTGGTAAGGTACGCCTTGCGCTCATGCCGGCGGTCAACCACTCATGGAGCGTAACGCTCTACCCTACTGTTCGCGGTCTCACTACTTCGCCCATGCCGTATGGTACCCGCATGCTGCAGATCGATTTTGATTTTATCGATCACGTACTTCTGTTGCAGACCAGCGAAGGCGACCGCAGTGTTCTCCCTCTCAAACCCATGACTGTCGCTGCGTTTTATCAGCAGGTCATGACCGCGCTCGACGACGTTCACGCTCCCGTGCGCATCTGGCACATGCCGGTTGAGATTGCCCAGCCTATTCCCTTCGAGACAGACCATACGCACCAGGCGTATGACGCTGCATACGCGCAGCGCTTCTGGCGAATTCTGCTGCAAACAACTCGGGTTTTCACCATCTTTCGCGCTCGTTTTACGGGTAAGGTGAGTCTCATCCATCTCTTTTGGGGAGCGCTTGATCTCGCCTGCACTCGCTTCTCCGGTCGTCTTGCGCCAGAGCACCCCAGCATGGCCGGCCTACCCGATCGCGTGACACGCGACGCTTATTCGCACGAAGTTAGCAGCTGTGGATTCTGGCCAGGGGCACCCGGCACTGAGCCGTTTTTTTACAGCTACGCGTATCCCGAGCCTCCGGGTTATGCGACGAGCTCTATCGAGCCCGCGCAGGCCTTCTACGACGCGAAGCTGGGCGAGTTCATACTTCCTTATGAAGAGATGCGTCGGTCGGCAGATCCTGATTCCGCCCTGCTTGCGTTTCTGCAGAGTACCTATGAGGCAGCCGCGAACTGCGCTCAATGGGACCGGGCCGCTCTTGAAGTTGCACCAAAAGCTGACCCATCGCTGTCTTGAGAAATGATGCGCCTGATCGCGACATCTGTTGGTGCAGTCCGTTGCATGGAAAAGCCGGATTGAGGGAATGCCGCCCGATGCAGCAGCATGATTCGACGTACGGGATTTTTCTCAGCT
>DATHQH010000250.1:0-15176 GCA_035482895.1 Alloacidobacterium sp.
TAACATGGGTCTTTTAGTACTCCATCCATCGCAATTCCTTCGACGAGCCATCCTCCCGTCGTTTATCATCCTCCCGCTATGCCAAACGCTATCGTTCATTTCGAAATCCCCGCTGACGATGTACAGCGCGCCAAAAAGTTCTATGAAGACGCTTTCGGGTGGAAGATCAGCGATCCATGGAACATGAACTACTTCCTCGTCGAGACCCGCGCAGAGGGTGAAGCCGGCATCAATGGAGGCCTCATACCGCGCCAGAATCCCGGCCAGCCCTTCATGAACTACATCAACTTTGACTCCATCGAGGAAGCCTGCAAAAAGGTCGAGGACGCAGGCGGCGCGATCATCCTGCCTAAGAGAGAAATTGGTCAGGGCATGGGCTGGATCGCCGCCTTCAAGGACACGGAAGGAAACATCCTCGGCTTCCACCAGGTTGCGAAAAAATCAGCCTGATATTCCACCGAGCCTACCCACAGCTCGATTTTCAGATGTGGCTTTGCAGGACGCGAAGCTGATGGATCACCCCTCCAACAGCAATCGCCTACCCCTAATGTCCCTGCAGTGACTGAGACAGGCTAGTCAGGTTTCGCGGAACTACGCGAATCACGCCTTGACGTGGGCTATCGATGTCGGCTATGAGAAAGAATGCGATCGCCACAAGAAACGGCAAGACCATAAACAGCAAGCCTCCTGTCGGGCGCGCGCCATACCCGATCAGCATGCTGCAGCAAACCGCGAGAGTAACCATCAGGCTCCATGCGCCAACGGGAATGCGGTTCCACCATGCAGCCTGCGTGTATCCCTGCCTGTTTAACACATCGTTCATTCCCACAACTGCCAGGCCGACTATAGGGTTCGGCCCCGTCTTCGCAACACTCTGGACGGTGGACCACATCTCGGTCTGCAGCCTCGTCGTCTCGCGATCGATCGATCCAAGCTGGCGCGCATCATGGATCGTATAAAACAAAAGGCGCTGATCGAGATATTGCGTAAGCAACTGACGGACTCTCGCCCCATCGGTCGCAGGCAGCAGATCGGCCCGGGCGTACTCCGTGCCAATCGCATTCGCCTCTTCTTCCTCATAATCTTTGCGCTGATCGTATCGGCTCACCGCCATCGAAAAGCTGAATCCGATGATGAGAGCTAACATCGTCAAGCTTGCGCTGGTCACAAGGTCGAGATCAACCCTCTCGTCGTCCTTCACAGGCCGCAGTTTCCGGGCCAGGAAAACGCCCATCCATACCGATAGCCACAGGACGACCAGAGACAACACGAAAACCATGAATGGGTATTTCAGTATTATGCTCAATGTTGGCGTTCTCCAGCTATATCCTGGACACTTCTGCTGTTCACAACAACTGTCAAAGGGCTTTGTGAACCTGATCAATAAACAACGCACTCGTCGCTGCGTTTCAAGCAGACATTCTCCAAATCCGTTCCGCCGTCGTTAGAGGATTTGGTGAGCCGTCGGTGTGGAGCAGGAGTATCTCCGGGGAAGAGTTTGCATACGGGTGATTAGAGAGGCAGGGGGCAACACCCACATAGTGCCTGACGCCGAAAGCCTGCCCCGAGCGAGTCGAAGGTCCCACTCCACATAGTACTTTCGTTCCACAAACCTTGATTCCGGCGAAAATAATCTCTCTGCAATCGCCAGGCGGTGGTAAGGTAGCTCAAATTTCGGCGGTAGATAGTCTCGGTGAGGATACTCTCTTCGATCCTCGCCACAATCGGATCAACTCTGTCTCACCTGAAGTTTCGGCCAGTCTTCACAAATGCACAAAGGAGATTGTTATGAATGGTGTGATTCTTGGAAGTGTGGTTCCTATGGTCCGTCGCAGATCGGGGCCGGTTGTGCTCGCGATCGCTGCGGTGGTTTTTGGCGTGACAACGCATCTACACGCGCAGTATATGTCGACCCGTCATGTGCGGGATGTGGTTCGCGACAGCACAGTGGCGCCAGCCGGACGGCTGCCCGCAACCCAGGCCATGAGTCTGAATATTGTTCTGCCGCTGCGTGATCCAGCAGGCCTTAAGCTGTTCCTCGAAGACGTCTATAACCCAACCAGCTCATCCTATCGCCACTTCCTCACCGTACCCGAGTTCACCGAAAGGTTCGGCCCCACTCAGGCCGATTATGATGCGGTGGTTCATTTCGCAAAAGCAAACGGCTTCACTGTAACCGGTGGTTCGCGCGATGGCATGGATGTGCAGATCAAAGGTCCCGTTTCAGCCGTTGAGGCCGCTTTTCATGTAAGCATGATGACGTACCAGCATCCCACCGAGAACCGGATCTTCTACGGGCCAGACCGCGAACCCACGACCAGCCTGTCGTTTCCTCTATGGCACATCTCCGGCATGGATAACTACTCCATCCCACATCCCATGCTGGTTAGAAAGAGCGACTACGCGAAGGCTCACGGTATCAGTCCCGAAGCCGTGGTAAAGCATGCCACCACTGGCTCAGGCCCTTCGGCTTCCTTCTTAGGCAGCGACATGCGCGCGGCCTACTACGGCGGAACGGCCCTCACCGGCGCCGGCCAGAACCTTGGATTGTTCGAGTTTCTGGGAACGGACCTGGCCGATCTGAATACCTACTACAAGAATGTTAAACAAACCAACACCGTGCCCATTACCCTGCTTTCCGTCGATGGCACCAGCACATCCTGCGTGGACAGCCGTGCTGGAGGAAGGTGCGATGACACGGAGCAGACGCTGGACATGACGCAGGCCCTCGGCATGGCTCCGGGGTTATCCAGTCTCGTGATGTACATCGGATCTACCGATACCGCAATCATCAGCGCCATGACGACGCACAAACCGTTGCCTACCACGATTGGCTGTTCGTGGGGCTGGACGCCGGTCGACCCAAACACCCTTGATCCGTACTTCCAGAAAATGGCGGCCCAGGGGCAGAACTTCTTTGCCGCGTCCGGCGACGATTCCACCTGGTCGAAGAGAAACGAGGCGTGGCCGGCAGATGATGACTATGTCGTCTCCGTCGGCGGCACCGATTTGACTACCTCCAGCGCCGCCGGACCCTGGGCATCGGAGACTGCCTGGACCGATAGCGGTGGCGGCATCTCCCCGGATAAGATTGCGATCCCCTCGTGGCAGAAGCTCTCCGGTGTCATCAACTCCAGCAATAAAGGTTCGACCACGTATCGCAATGGCCCTGATGTTTCGGCAAACGCCAATTTCACCTTCTATACCTGCGCTGACCAGACCGCCTGTCTGGCGAACGAGTACGGCGGCACCAGCTTCGCCGCTCCCATGTGGGCCGCCTTTATTGCACTGGTAAATCAGCAGTTGGCGACGGAGGGAGAGTCGACGATTGGCTTCATCAACCCAACGATCTACTCGGAAAATGTGACGTCCAGCTATGGCACGGACTTTCACGACATCACCAGCGGCAAATCCGGAAGCTATTCCGCTGTAACCGGCTATGACCTGGTAACGGGATGGGGTAGCCCGAAAGCTGCTCTCATCAATACCCTGGCTCCCTAACAATGCCAAAGGCTCTATGGCCGAAGATCATAGAGCCACCTGAACCAGAAACGGAGCGAGCCAAAACCAGTGAGGCAGGTGTCGCAGGTCTCGAAACGAGACCTGCGACGCCATACCCGGATTACAGACGATCCTTTCGAACAGAGAACTCGGTAGGTAAGTCACATCTCATCTTCGGTTACTTCTCCCTGACGCCATGGACAATGCCGACAACCGGATTGGCAGCAAAAACCCCGCTTCAGATGATACGTCTCGGTAAAAACCAGATACGGCCCATCCATGTAGTAATCCACCCCCTCAACCAGGGGCTGGCTCGCATCAGGCTGTGGAAGGCCGCTGCTCATATCTAGATTCTGCCAGATGTCCAGATCACACGATCATTCCCGGCTGAAGACACGAAGTACACCGCAGAGGGTCTGCAGGGGTTTTTTCTAGCTCAAGAACCCATCCCAGCGCTGCTTGATGAAGCAATCTTCCCTTCGGGCAGGAGCAACATCGGTGTCTCATCCCTACTCGTGGGTTTCGAATATGTTGGACTCGCTTCGAGTGGTGTCAGCGTCGATGCGTCAAAGGTCGCCCGGTTCCCGGGGATAGCAGCCACACGCTCGCCCGGAATCACAATGCCGAGCAGATTCATAGGGTCTGCGCCCGCAACCGTAACCGCTTCCGGCTTTATCCCATGGCGCCTCGCCTCGCGCAGCGACTCCAGCGCCTCGGGCAATGCAAACTGCTCGCCGCCAAAGCCGGAAACAAAACGCCCGCCGCGTACCTCGCCTCGCGCCTCCATGCGCCGCAGCAACCCCAGCAGATCGCGCCAGCGCGGAATTGTCGTCTCCCGCTCCAGCACATCGCGGAAGACAATGCCGTAACGCCGCAGCAGTATCCGGCAGGCTGACTCAATCTCGGCCTCGCGTCGCTCCGCCGCCTGCCCTGCGCTCTCCGGAGGGGCATCAAATGGCTGCCAGATGAACAAACTCCATCGCCCAGCGGCCTGCTTCGCACGCGCCATAGGCTTCACCCGTGCCGGAGATGCGAAGGCCTGCTTGCGCCTTGGATCGATCAGCATTCGCAAGCTATCAAATCCATCTGCCGTGACGAGGCCAGCGGCTACCAGCTCCCACAGAGCGAGATTAACATCCTCTGCCGGGGTGTTCAGCATGCGTACCAAGTCGCCAGCGAACATCGCACCGCTCGACGAAAGAACACTGCGTATGCGCCCGGCCAGCTCACTCAAACAGGCCGTCAGGCAGGTCTCAGAAATTTGTCGCTGTGACAGGCACAAATCCATCCATAGCGCCTCTTCGCGTAGAAAGAATGTGATCGGTGCCATGCTGGTCGGGACTACACGCCTCGGCCCGCCCGATGTAATCGAGTTGAATGCCGGATGCGGGGAAATCCTGCCCCAACCGACAACTCCAGTTAGACAAAGAGTATCGAGCCATCGCGGATCGTACCCCCCCACCCGCTGCGGCAGGATGGATCGCTCCCACTCGATTGCCGGCGCCTCAAACCCCTCAAGGCCGCGTAGCGCCTCCAGAATCCCGTGCTCCCCTGCAAGCTGTGTCTGTGGAGCAATATGCTGCCACTTCAAAAGCCATTGCATAAAGAAGGATGGGGGCACTGGCTCAACCTGTTTGCGCAACGCGCCTAATGTCTTCTTGTGAATGCGTTGCAGCAAGCGACGTTCGCACCACTCGACATTCTCATCGGCAACCGGTTCAATTAGCCCTCTACCTTCAAAGACGCCACGCAGAATCGTGCCCGTCATTTCCAGCAGCAACATCTGCTTCCAGACTTCGCTTGAAATGATTCCTAACTTTTGTGCCAGCGACTGTGACGAAATCGGACCAAGAATGGCCATCCAACCCTGAACCGCCTTGCGCAGCACTTCTTCTGTACCTGATAGAGTTACAGATATCTCAGGCAGCGCGGAAGTCACCTCCGCCTCCGGCCACAGCATGCGCAAGTGCCACACTCGTTCCGCCGCACAGAGATATTGCCGTGTACCGACACGTACAATCGCCGCTCGCCCCTGCGCCTCCAGCCGCGCAAAGAAGACATCCCAATCGCGCGTTTCCGCTTGCATCATTACATCAGCAGGCACAATGATCAGCGAACACAGTAAATCGTGCAGCTCATGTTCATCGCGGATATCCGGCCAGATTTCCTCGCGGACTTCGGCAATCGCATCTGGAGAGAGCCTGCCCGCTTCGCCCAACAGCTTGTCCGGAACCATTCCACGCAAGCTCACCGCGCGTGCGCGCCGCTCCTCAAGAGGAGCATCGTCAAGAAATGCATACGGATTGGCGTTCAGCATCTCGTGCGCAAAATGCGACGGCGTTGCCGTATCGACGGCAAGACAGCGAATCCTGCCCGCATGCATATCGGTGAGAACGCGCTTCAAACCCTCGAGATCCATTGCCTCGCCGAGCACATCTTTCATCACTTCGCGCACAAGCAGGTGATTAGGAATCTCGATATCGCCCTCGACATTCTCCTGGCATGCTGCGACTTGCGGAAAGACGCTGGCTAATAGATCGTCCGAGCGCGTGCGTTGAATTTGCGGTGGAATCTTTTTTCCGTTCCTGAAGCGCAGTAGTTGCAGGCTGCGTCCCGCGTCCCACTTCCAGCGAGACTTGAAGATCGGCGAGGCAAGCGATGCCTGTTCCAACAGTTCAGTCACGGTCTGCTCGGTCAGAAATTGGAAGACATCGCTCAGAGGAAAACTATGCTGCTCTGCCAGCGAAATGTTCAATCCATTGTCGGTCGCGGCTGCCTGCAGTTCGAAGTTGAAGCCACGGCAGAAGCGCTTTCGCAGCGCCAAGCCCCACGCCTTGTTGATGCGTCCACCAAACGGCGCATGCAGAATCAGCTGCATGCCCCCACCCTCGTCGAAAAATCGCTCGGCGACAATTGTGGTCAGCGTTGGCACCGTGCCTAGAATCGCTCGACCTGCAACGATATAGCCGATCAACTGCTCCGCACCTGAGTCGCAAACACCACACTCCTGCTTGAGCCAAGCGACCGTCTCGGCCACGTCCGGGTTTGACTGGCTCACATATCCCGGAAGTAGATCCTTTGTGCGTTGATCAATCTCTTCACGCAGACTGGAAACAAATTGCGATAATTCCACCGTTCGTTGCGGCGCTTCTCCGCGCCAGAATGGCACGTTTGGCGGCTGACCGTGCGCATCTTCCACGAGAACACGGCCTGCGCTCTCCACTCGTTGAATGCGCCAGCTTGTATTGCCCAGCAGGATGATGTCACCTGCCATCGATTCCACTGCAAAATCCTCATCGAGTGTGGCGATCTGCACCCCTTCCGGCTCTGCAATTACGGCATAGAGCGCTGTATCCGGAATCGTTCCACCGTTCGATACAGCAATTGTTCGTGCACCGCGACGCGCCTGGATTCGCCCATGCACGCGATCGCGCAACAAATACGATCCATAGCAGCCGCGGCTTGCTTCGATGCCATCCGTCAACAGACAAAGTGCTTCCTCAAATTCCTCACGCGTTAAAGCGTGATATGGTTGCGCTCGCTGCAGCGTGGCGAATAAAGCATCTTCTTCCCATGGCTCCGCTGCGCATGCAGCTACCATCTGCTGCATCAATACATCAAGCGGCTTCGGCGGCATCTCAAGCTTGTCCAGCACGCCTGACCGCATCGCACGAATCAGCGCTGCATGCTCGATCAGGTCGTCGCGCGTGGTTGCAAAGAAGCGGCCTTTTGGAATGGCTCCGCGCCAGTGCCCCGCGCGCCCCACTCGCTGCATCGCCGCGGCCACCGCGCGCGGCGAGTTGATCTGGCACACCAGGTCAACGTTGCCGATATCTATACCGAGCTCCAATGACGCTGTTGCTACCAGCAACCGAATCTCACCCTGTTTCAGTTTGCGCTCGGCTTCCAGGCGCAGCTTGCGCGAAAGGCTTCCATGATGAGCCGCGACGTTCTCCTCGCCCAGCAACTCACCCATACGAAACGCAAGACGCTCGGTGAGGCGGCGTGTATTCACGAACACCAGCGTCGAGCGGTGCTCCATCGCAAGCTCCGCCAACCGTTCATACACGCTGTCCCAGATGGCGTTGCTCGCAACCGCGCCCAATTCTTCGTCGGGGACCTCAATCGCAAGGTCGAGCACGCGGCGCTGTCCAACTTGCACAATCTCGACGCTTCGCTCGTGTCCGCCGCGTAGAAATGCGGCAACCAGTTCAATGGGATTCTGCGTTGCTGATAAACCAATCCGCTGCGGCGCCTCGTTGTGCCCCACCAGCCAGTCGCCAACCGACAGGCGGTTCTCGCCGCGCACCAGAGCGTCTAATCTCTCCAAGGTGAGTGCCAGATGCGCGCCGCGCTTGTCATCGGCAATCGCATGAATCTCATCAACGATCACCGTGCGCACATGCCGCAGGTTGTTGCGGCTCTTTTCCGCTGTCAGCAAAATGTAGAGCGACTCCGGCGTCGTCACCAAAATGTGCGGCGGCTGTTTCAGCATTCTCTGCCGCTCGGCGGGTAGAGTGTCTCCCGTGCGTACTGCCGTACGAATCTGCGTCGACAGGTAGCCGCGTTCCAAAGCCAGTTGCTGAATTTCCCTGAGCGGCGCCTCTAAATTTTTCTGCACGTCATTCGACAACGCCTTCAGCGGCGAGACGTACACTACTTCCGTCTCCGGCCCGAGCCGTCCTTCCAGCGCTTTGCGAATCAATTGGTCGATGCAGATGAGAAATGCCGCTAGCGTCTTACCGGAACCAGTGGGTGCCGAGATAAGCGTTGGTTTGCCTGCGAGAATCAGCGGCCAGCCCTGCTCCTGCGGTTCCGTCGGCGTGCCGAAGCGGCGCACGAACCACTCTTGTACGACTGGATGCGCCCAGGCGAGACTTTCAGGCATCACCGCAATGGGTACGCGCTCCTCCGACGGAGTAGGCGGGAACAACATGCGCTTATTCTATCCCCGTTTTCGTTTCTTCTTCGCCTGGCCGCTCCGCATTCTTAATAAAGCCCTTACAAACCGCCTACTCCTCCTTTATGACCGTCGAGCTTGAATAAGAACTGCCGGAATTCATTTATTTATCCCCGGCGGAGGAATCATGAGCGCTTTTCGTACGCGCAGGCCCTTGCTGGTAGACGCCCAACAGTGCACAGAAACAAAGACCATCGCCACGGACCTGGGCTTCTGCAATGTGCAGCGCGGCGACTGGATTATTCGTGGCGAAGACGGCGAATGCTACGTTGTCGACGACGCATTTTTTCAACGCACCTTTTCCCCGATTCAGACCTACCCCTGGGAGAACAATGAGGAAGGACGCTGCTATGGCTCGTAAATCCCAAAAACATCCTGCGCCACAATTGGCTCCCGCATCGCCGCAGTCCGATGCCGCCTTTGCGCAGCTACTGCTCGTTACAATGCAGATATATGGCAACTGCAAGCCTTACGGCAGAGGAACGCGCCAGGCGCATTAAGCTCATCATTTTTGACGTCGATGGCGTCCTGACCGACGGCGGCATCTGGATCTTTCCTGCGCCCGCGCCGAGCCATACCACGGCCGTCAAGGCGCAGGAGATGGAAGGCAGAGGCGGCTACGCCATTGCCTCCGCAAACATGCTGGAGGCGAAGGGCTTCAACGCACATGACGGCTCAGGTATTTCGCTCGCGCGTTTAGGCGGCATGAAGTGCGGCATTATCACCAAACGCATTTCGGAAGCGGTAGCTCTTCGTGCCCGCGATCTGCGGCTCGAATATGTCTACATGGGGCAGGCCTTCAAGATGCAGGCCATACGCGAAATCATGGAAAAAGAATCGCTCACTCTGGAAGAGATTGCCTACGTTGGCGATGACATCATCGATCTTCCCGTCATGCGGCAATGTGGGCTTTCTATCGCGGTTGCGAACGCACGTCCGCAGGTGAAAGCCTCAGCACACTACATCACGCCCAACCGTGGAGGCCACGGAGCCGGACGCGACGCAGTTGATTTCATCCTAGAGGCGAAGGGCATTCTCGACGAAGTGATCGAGAAATACATTGACGAGCGAAACCCCGCTACAACAAACACAGAAAAGGGCGGAATCTAGATTCCGCCCTTTTCATGAATTGCAAGTTGTCGGTTGAATTAAGCCTTCGCCGGATCAACCTTCTCTGTATCCAGCCCCAATTCTTGCGACGCCTTCTGCGCGCGCTTTGCGTCGAACTTGCCATCGCGCGAAAGCTTCGACAGGGTTGCAACCACGATCGATTCGGCATTGACTTCGAAGTGGCTGCGCAGGTGCTCGCGGTTGTCGCTGCGTCCGAAGCCATCCGTACCCAACGTCACCAGACGATTTGCGAGCCACGGTGAGAGCTGATCGGGAATTGATTTCATGTAGTCGCTCGCCGCGATGATCGGCCCCTTCGTTCCCTTGAGAGCAGTGACAACGTAAGGCGTCTTCTCTGCTTCTGCCGGATGCAGACGGTTCCAGCGCTCGATTGCCAGCGCATCGCGCCGCAACTCGTTATAACTGGTCACGCTCCACACATCAGCCTGCACGCCATATTTCTCCGCGAGAATCTGCTGTGCCCGGACTGCCTCATTCAGGATCGGCCCGCTGCCGAAGAGCTGTGCGTCAGCTTTGCCCTTGGCTGCGCTCTTGAACTTGTAGATACCGCGAACGATGCCTTCACGCACAGCCTCCGGCATTTCCGGCATTGCGTAGTCTTCGTTGTACATGGTGATGTAGTAGAAGACGCTCTCATTTTCCTGGTACATGCGGCGGATGCCATCCTGCAGAATTACCGCCAGCTCGTACACATACGCCGGGTCGTAGCTCACGCAGGTGGGAACGGTGCTGGCCAGCACATGGCTGTGTCCATCCTGATGCTGTAGTCCCTCGCCCAGCATCGTAGTGCGGCCTGCCGTGCCGCCCATCAGAAAACCCTTGCCGCGCGAATCAGCAAAGGCCCAGATCATGTCGCCTACGCGCTGGAAGCCGAACATCGAGTAGTACATGTAGAACGGAATCGTGGGCACGCGGTAGTTCGAATACGATGTGCCGGCCGCGGTGAATGAAGCCATCGAACCGGCTTCAGTAATGCCCTCTTCCAGAATCTGCCCATCCTGCTCTTCGCGGTAGTAGAGCAGCATGTCTACATCGTGCGGTTTGTATTTCTGTCCCTCGCTTGCGTAAATGCCCACCTGCCGAATTGCCGATTCCAACCCAAAAGTACGGCCTTCATCGGGAACGATGGGAACAATCAGCTTGCCGATCTCCGGATCTTTTAACAGATGGCGCAAAATGCTTACGAAGCCCATCGTGGTCGAAACTGCACGCCCCTTTGAGCCTGCCGTCCATTCGCCAAAGTAATCCAGCTCAGGAGCTTTGAATCTCAGCTTAGGAACCTCACGCTGCGGCAAATAGCCGCCAAGCGCCTTACGGCGCTCCTGCATGTATTGAATTTCCGGAGCATCCTGTGCCGGACGAAACGGCTTGCCATGCTTTGCCGCTTCTTCCGGCACGGGAATATCAAAGCGCTTCACGAATGCCGCCACGGAGTCGTCTGTCAGCTTCTTTTCCTGATGCGAGGCGTTGCGCGCCTCGGTGCTGCCGAGACCGTAACCCTTCACTGTCTTCGCAAGAATCACGGTTGGTCCACCACGGTGTTCCGTCGCCCGCTTGTAGGCGTTGTATATCTTCAACGGATCATGTCCACCGCGGTGCAGCCGCGCCAGCTGCTCATCCGTCATCTCGCTGACCAGTTCCAGAAGCTCGGGGTATTTGCCGAAGAACTCTTTCCGCAGATACGCGCCGCCCTTGGCTTTAAAGGCCTGAAAGTCGCCATCTACACACTCTTCCATGCGCTTCAGCAGCAGGCCCTTATGATCGCGCTCAAACAGAGCATCCCAGTCTGAACCCCAAATGACCTTGATGACGTTCCATCCAGCACCTCGGAAGATGCCCTCCAGCTCATCAATGATCCGCTTGTTGCCGCGAACCGGGCCATCCAGCCGCTGCAGATTGCAGTTCACAACAAAGATAAGGTTGTCGAGCTTCTCACGCGATGCCACAGAGATAGCACCGAGCGTGTCTACTTCGTCCGTTTCGCCATCGCCCACAAATGCCCACACCTTGCGCGGCGTTTTTTCGATCAGGTTGCGGTTTTCGAGATACCGCATAAATCGCGCCTGATAAATCGCATTCAGCGGCCCGATGCCCATCGAAACCGTGGGGAAGCGCCAGAAATCGGGCATCAGCCAGGGGTGCGGATAGGAAGAAAGACCCGGCGTATCGCGCAGCTCATGGCGGAAGTTCGCCATGCGGTCATCGTCGAACCGGCCTTCCAGGTAGGCGCGTGCGTAGACACCAGGCGATGCGTGGCCCTGAAAGTAGATAAAGTCGCCCGGCTGATCGCCGTATTTCGCATGGAAGAAGTGATTGAAGCCCACTTCCAGCAGCGTAGCCAGAGACGAATACGTCGAAATATGCCCGCCGATGCCGGCATCTTTCTTGTTCTGGCCGTGTACCATCGCCATCGCGTTCCAGCGGATGAGGCTTTCCACGCGACGCTCCATCTGGCGGTCACCGGGGTAAGGCAATTCATCATGTTTGGGAATGGTATTGAGGTAGGGGGTTCGAATTTCGCTAGGGGTGTTGATACCTGCTTCGCGAGCTCGCTGCCGTAATGCTCCCAGCAGCTCTGCCGCCTGTTCCGGGCCTTCGTCGACCACGATCTGATCGAAGGCCTCAATCCACTCTGCAACTTCTTCCGTAAGGTCCGCTTGAGCGGCGACTGCCAGTTTCATAGCCATAAGGTTCATTTCTGGGAGACCCTGCAAGACCCAACCCGCCGCAATGATCCGGCGTGTAAGGGAAAACGCGCTTTTTCTAAAGGATGCCGGCGCAGGCTTGCAGCTACTCTCTTCCCAAATAATTTTCGCAGAATATTTGCCGCTGCGCCACGCGACTGAGCGCGGCAAGCAGAAAGGTGTAGCGCACAGTAGAAAGTTGCTTAACAAATAAACCCACCCGCAAGGAGAAGCAAGGACCTGTGATGAGCTTTCCGCATCGCGGGCAAGGTGCGAATCAAGATTCACCATGTCTATAATCCAGTCATGAAATGCCGAACAGATAGATCACTTAGATAACTTAGTAGTACATGGCGAAAGACTTTACGGCTGAGCCTATCTACGTGCAGTTGAGGTACCGTCAAGGGGTCAGGGAACGAAGATTCATAGATTTACGCGCCGAATCTTAGCTTTTTAAAGGGAAATAAATCGGCAGATGCGATGAAACCGGAAACAGCCTTCGTCTGCCTGCGAGCGATTTCCGTTAGCTTTCTTCTCTTCCGTTTGATTCGAAGCTGGGTATAGAATTGTCTTCAAACCACCCATTTCAGCGGTTCGTTGTGATCGCGCTCAAGGACCATTCCAAAAATTGACGGACCAGAATATTCAAGATCGAGTTCTGAAAATTATCGCGACCTCGAAACGAGTGCCACTGGAGAGTGTTCAATCCGACAGCACGTTCGAATCACTGGGGATTGATTCGCTTGATCGCCTCAACATCCTTTTCGACCTTGAAAGCGAGTTTGACATCCAGATCAACGATGAGGAAGCCAAACAGGTGCAAAACATTCACGAGATGATCGAAGGCGTCGCGCATCTCGTTCAGGCGAAGATCACCTCTTCGCTCCCCGAATAACGTGCATCGCGTCGTCGTCACCGGCACGGGAGTCATGAGTGCCCTCGGCAATGAGACTGCCAGCTTCTGGCAGGCGTTGCTTGCGGGCACTTCCGCCATTCGCGAGATCGTCAGCGTCGATACTTCTCAGGTTCGCTTTAAGCACGCCGCGGAGATCCTAGACTATCGCCCCGAAGAGCATTTCGAGGCAAAAGACATCGGGTTCATAGATCGCTTTGCACAGTTTGCCGTCCTCGCCGCGCGCCAGGCCATTACCGGGGCGGGTATCGAGTGGACCACGAATCTGCGCGAAACCACCGCGGTCATCACCGGCTCCTGCCTTGGAGGACGGGCGGTCGAAGACAGGGGCTACTGGGAACTCTTCCACAACGGCAAAAACCGCGTCCATCCCCTCACAATCCCCCTCAGTATGGGCAACGCCGGTGCAAGTCATATTTGTATGCAGTTCGGAATTGAAGGACCCGCCTACACCATCTCCACTGCCTGTGCCTCATCTGCCCACGCGATCGGACAGGCTTTCTGGATGGTCCGATCGGGTGCCGCTCCCCTTGCTATCGCCGGCGGGAGCGAAGCGCCTTTTTTTATTGGCGGTCTCAAAGCATGGGAAGCAATGCGGGTAATCAGCAAGGACACCTGCCGTCCCTTCTCGGCCGAACGCACCGGCATGATTCTCGGTGAAGGCGCCGCCATGCTTGTGCTCGAGCCTCTCGACAGCGCCCTTGCCCGGGGAGCGAAACCTCTTGCCGAGATTGTCGGATTCGGCATGTCAGCCGATGCAAGCCACGTTACACAGCCCATCGCTACCGGACCGTCCCGCGCCATGCACCTCGCTCTGAGCGACGCCGGACTCGCCCCTGAACAGATCGGTTACATTAACGCCCACGGAACGGCAACAGAGGTAAACGACCGCGTCGAAACCGCCGCAATCCGGAACACGTTCGGCTCTCACGCCGACAAACTTGCCGTCAGCTCCACGAAATCCATGCACGGTCATGCTTTGGGTGCCAGCAGTGCTCTTGAGGCTGTCGTCAGCGTTCTTAGCCTCAAGCATGGTGCGTTGCCACCCACCGCAAATTTCATCACTGCCGATCCAGCCTGCGATCTCGATGTCATTCCAAATCAGGCGCGATCGATTCAGGTCGAGGCTTGTCTCTCAAACTCCTTCGCCTTCGGCGGCCTGAATGCCTCGATTGCCTTTAAGTGCTTTCCTTAGAACGGCTTTAAGACCTTCAGCCACGCAACGGATCTGGCCATACCTTCCTCGAACGGCACCCGGGAGGCAAAGTCGAATTCTGTGCGCGCCTTATCGTTTGGGAACTCCTGATCCCGCCCCAGCAGTGATACTGCGTGCTTTGTAAGCAGCGGCCGACCAGGCAGCTTTCTGAACCAGTGGTACGGAGCCTCCATCGAGCTCGCCATGGCCATCGCCATCCGATATGGCAGATCAATGCACGGCCGCTTACATCCCAGCCCGTCGGCTAAAGCCGCAACATACTCCTTCCATCTCACTCCTGTGCCGTCTGTCAGGTTATAGGCCTGCCCCACCGCTTCCGGACTCCGAGCCGCCTCCATCATCGCATCTACCGCGTTATCGACATACAGGAATCCGCCTCTCGCCTCTCCGCCATCGATTTGCGCCATCTGTCGTGCCTCAAGCAGGCTCGCGATATCCCGGACAAACGCTTTCCCGCGAGGGCCGTAAATTGTCGCCGGCCGAACGACGGTTACCGGCAGGCCCTTCCGCGAACTACGCCAAACCGCCTCCTCGGCAAGGATTTTCGTCCTGTTATAGGGCATACCCACGTCCAGTCGCGCGCCTGTCTCGGCACAAGGAAGAACCGGGTATCCATACACATCCGTCGTGCTGACGTGCAAAAATCGCTCCAAACAGGGCACTTGTCGCGCGCCAGCCAGCAAAGTCTCCGTCCCTGTGACATTGCTTTGGAGAAAAGTCTCTATGGGAGCCCAGTCGGTAGAAGTGGCCGCGCAATGAAAGATTTGCTTG
>DATHQH010000251.1:0-9445 GCA_035482895.1 Alloacidobacterium sp.
TCCCGAAAGATAGGCGAACAATTCCTCTGAATACCCCGCAGCGCTGGGCGCATGCTGATATTCGCCTCGGAAGTAAAGCGCAAACCGTCCGGCCGAGCTACGCGCGCTGAAACCTGTGTAATTGTTAAAGCCTTCCTGATAGGGGCGTCCGTAGTCATTGATAATGGTTTGTCCGAGATGGAAACTATCGCGAAGAGGCAGACCGCTGATCCCTCGCAATTGTGTGTATGCGCTCTCAAATTCGGCACGCACAGTGCGGGCCCCGAAGTTATTCTCAAGCCCCGGAGCGACTTCGTGCAGCACGCTGAGATAAATATCCCGCGCCTCCTGGTTATTGCTGTCCGCATCAATATTGTCCGCGGTGTGCTGCAGCATATGTAAAATGCTCAGCCGCGTCCAGGGACGTAAGCCAAGAAATGCCGTATCCAGATAACCCAGTCCCTGCAGGCGGCTTAAAGCCGGGTAAACCCAGCTATCCATGGGAATGTAGGTGGACCCTTGTGTACTGACGATTGTGATCGGAGAAGCGGGCGTATAGTTTGGCGGAATAGACTGCTGCGGGCTCCCACCGTCGACAGCAGTATCCGCAGTGATCTTCTGGTCTGTATTTTCCTGAGACAATGCGGATTGCAGCGGAAAACTAAGCGCCGAAAAAAAACAGATCAAAGGAATAAATTTCGGGACAAGTTTCACTCACACCTCAAAAAATGGGTATTGATCCTTTCCGCAGTGAATCTCAGGTTGCGGAGGAGCAGGTATATTTATCCAACTGCATTGCTTCAAGGCTAGATGAACCAACCCGTCATGACAAGAGAGTCCTTGCAATTGGATCAAAGAGTGCCGCGTCTTCTCATAGATGAGGTGACGAAACGCCGACAAACGGAAACGCGATCCAAAGCGTTTCACTACAGAATAAAGACGTGTCGAGATGACGCTGCCGGGCCGCCCCCGGCCGATTGCCTGGCAGCCTTGATTGCCTGTTCTATCTCTTTCTCGAAAGACTGAGCGATTCGCTGCTTTTGCTCATTTGTGAAGAGGTTCTTTGCGGATAAGTATTTCTCCATCTTCCGTAAAGGGTCTTGGCTAGTCTTCGCGGATTCGTTTGTTGAAAAGTCTTTGCACGCTATTAAGCACGGACCACCACCCTGCCGCGCCCTGATGATGCATTCATGAGCCACGCGGTAGACCGCAACCACATCGCGTCCGTCAACCGGGATTACGGGAAAGCCATAGGCTTCGGCTTCGATACCTTCTGAAGGATCCCCGATGTTGACATAAATAATCGGCAACTTTTGAGCTTCGGCGAACCGAAGCGCCTCGTGTCCGGCCTTAGATAGCCCGGGATGTTGAGAAAGAAATGCAACGGTGACATGTCCAGTCTTTCCCGTGCCGCGCGCGAAGGCTATCCCGGTTGCAAGTGCGCTTTGCACGTCGAGGCCGGTGCTTGGTGCCATCTTCCACTTTTTCTTCTCTCTTTTCGAAGCCAGCTGATCATGGTGATCCAAAAGCGAGCGAAGCGACGTGCCTTTGAGAAAGCCAGCTACAACTGCATTCGATGGGAATACGAGAGCATCTTCAGGGCGCAAATCAATCGCCGCGCCTACTGCCGCCGCTTCTTTTCCTTTCAGAACAGAACGGCCACCGATATTCCTGAAGCGCGACTCCAGGATGCGGCATTTGAGCATCGTGGAATACATTTGCCGTAATTTGTCGTTACTGATAAGAGACGGTGTAGTCTCCGTGGGGGTCTTCTTCGTCGTTTTTGTAGCCATGTCTTCGGCCAATTGTAGCGCAGCAACTGAATGACTCCCGAACAACAACTTTTCCATTTTCATGAACTGCAAAGAACTAAGGTGCGAAACAGTAGTTTTCAACAGAAGTGTGAAAAAGCCTGTGCAAGACCGGGCATTTAAAAAACAAAACACAGCAATGACGCGGGGTTTAGCTCTCTGCACACTTTTGGTTGCAGCACAGTAGATCGGGCTGCCGTGCTGTTTTTAGGTGGAATAATCTGCGTTAATACGCACATACTCCGCAGTCAGATCGGTTGTCCAGAAACGGCATGAGCCGTTGCCAATCCCGAGGTCGACGCGCACGGTGAATTCCCGTTGCTTAAGATAGGAATGTGCCGCTGGTTCGTCGAAATTAGCAACGCGACCGCCATTACGGCAAATTTGTTGTTCACCAAACCAGATGCTGATTCGATCCGGATCGACAGCTACGCCTGAATAGCCGGTGGCAGCCATAAGCCGCCCCCAGTTCGGATCGCATCCTGCCCACGCGGTTTTTACGAGCGGCGAGTGGGCGATTGCCTTCGCCACCTTCAACGCATCGCCATCCGTTGGAGCGCCCTCAATCTGCAATTCCACGACATGCGTTACGCCTTCGCCGTCGTCCACAATTTGTTTGGCGAGAGATAGGCAGACTTCACTAAGCCCCTTGGCGAACGCCCCATTGTCGGCGGTGACTGCGGCACCGCTTGCTCCGGAAGCCAGCAGCAGCACAGTGTCGTTGGTGGAGGTGTCGCCGTCGATGGAGACGCGATTGAAGCTGGTTTCTACGCTCTTCTGCAGGAGCTTGTCCAGTGGAAGGGGATCGATGGCAGCATCCGTAAAAATGTACACCAGCATCGTCGCATGGGGCACAAGTTGCGGGTGGATCATGCCCGCGCCTTTGCAAACGCCTGTGATACGCACTGTCCTGCCATCTACGATCAAAGACGCATGGGCTGTCTTCGGCTTCGTGTCCGTGGTCATGATGGCGTGTGCAAATTGTGAGAAGTGGTCTAATGTTGCTCCCAGGGATGCCGCAACATCGGGCAGCGCGGCAATGGGTTTCTCCGCAGGCAGAGGAACACCGATAATACCGGTCGACGACGGAAAAACCTCGTGACCTTCGCAATGAAATGTCTCAGCCGCCGCCGCGCATACTCGCTCACAGGCATCGATTCCGCCCTGACCCGTTGCGCAGTTAGCATTGCCCGCATTTACAGCGACCACGCGCACATGTCCCGCGCTCCGCGCCAGATGCCTGCGGCCGACAATGATCGGCGCAGCCACGACGCGGTTGCCGGTAAACATGGCGGCAGCGCTTGCTGACCTATCTGCCACAGCGACAGCGAAGTCTGGTTTACCGCTCGGCTTAATTCCAGCCTTTACGGCAGCAAAGCGAAAGCCAAGGGGCAGCGCTTCAGTGAGGGCGAGGGATGAATCGTTCATTCTTGATATTTACTCTAAATACGATACCAATTAAGAGAGGATAAAGATTGTTACTTGAACGTTCTTCGGAATTTTTGCGCATGCAGCAGGTCAGTGTTGCGCGTGGCGAAGCGATTGTGCTGCACAATATCAACCTGACGATTACCAGCGGCGAGCACGTCGCCATTCTCGGTCCTAATGGTTGCGGCAAGTCAACGCTGATCAAAACCATCACCTGTGAGTGCTACCCAATCTTCACTCCTGAAATGCAGTGCCGCCTGCTGGGGCGCGAACGATGGGATGTCTCGCAATTGCGCAGCCATTTGGGAGTGGTATCGGCTGACCTGCCGGGTGAGCGTACGCCTGTTTCCAAAGGACGCGACGTGGTTGTCGCCGGATTCTTCTCCGCGTCAACCATCTGGCCCAATCTCCATATCACCGAAGAGATGCGTGCAAGCGCGCATGAGGCGATGGCATTGATGGAAGCCACGCATCTTGCTGACAAGCTTGTCGGGGAAATGTCTGCCGGGGAGCAGCGCCGCATCATGATTGCCCGTGCCCTTGTCCACAAGCCGGAAATGCTCCTCATGGACGAGCCGTCGAATGCGCTGGATATTGCGGCCCAGCGTGAACTCCGGGATGCTTTGCGCGTCGTCGCGCAGCAGGGAACTGGAATCATCATGGTGACGCACCATCTTGCCGATATTCTGCCCGAGATCAACCGCGTCATCATGATGCAATCGGGGCGCATTGTTGCGGATGGACCAAGACAACAGCTGATCACCGCTGCAAGGCTGCGCGAATTGTTCGGCGTGGAAGTCGCGTTGACTGAACGTGATGGCTACTGGCATAGCTGGTAAAGTGCTGCCTTTTCAATTGAGTATGCTTCGGGCATGCGCACATCCGATCCTCTGCATGCGAGAGCTTGATTCATGCCGTGTCTCAGGCGTAATCTCTTGGAACACGGGAAAGGAGGTTGATCCAGCGAATGAAAAGTTCTGAAGGCAGTAGTTGCACGATCCTACGTGAGGTGACTGAGGCTTAGAGCACCCTTTGCTCTAGACCTGGCGATTCACAACCATGCGCCGAGGACCACTCAGATTGAAGGGTGCCTCAGGTCAATCTCAACAGTTCACCGTCTATCAAAGGCCCGCTTGCCAGATCTGGCAGTGGGCCTTTGTGCATTCCAGTTCGTGCAGAGTTTAAGTCAAATGCTGTGCGAGTGATTTAGTAATCGCCTTTTCCTGTACCTGCTTCTCATCGCGTCATTCCGCTCTACAATAAGGCTATGGAACCCCTCGTTATCGCTGGCAAAGCTTTTCAATCGAGACTGATCGTTGGCACGGGCAAGTATAAGGATGGCCCGGAAACCCAGGCTGCCATTGAAGCCTCTGGCGCGGAGATGGTGACTGTTGCTGTCCGCCGGGTCAATCTCGATCGCTCCAAGGAATCGCTGCTCGACTTCATCGATCCCCAGCGGTATTTTCTGCTCCCGAACACGGCTGGCTGTTACACGGCGGAAGAAGCGATTCGCGCAGCGCGCCTTGGGCGCGAGGTCGGAATCTCGGACTGGGTAAAGATCGAGGTCATCGGTGACCAGGCAACGCTCTATCCGGATGTTCAGGCGACGCTCGAAGCTACCCGGACATTGGTAAAGGAAGGCTTTACCGTTCTTCCGTATACCTCTGACGACATTGTATTTGCGAAGCGCTTGATCGATGTAGGTGCAGCGGCCGTCATGCCTCTGGCTGCTCCTATTGGAAGCGGTCTGGGCATCCAGAATCGCGCCACGCTGCAAATCCTCCGTGAAATGATTACCGAAGTCCCGCTCATCGTCGATGCAGGTGTTGGTACTGCCTCCGATGCGGCACTGGCGATGGAGTTGGGTGCAGACGGGGTGTTGATGAACACAGCGATTGCCGCAGCCGGGAATCCCATTTTGATGGCCGAAGCAATGCAACATGCAGTTCTCGCTGGGCGACAGGCATATCTCGCCGGCCGCATGCAACGCAAACTGTATGCGACGGCAAGTTCGCCCTTGGAAGGCATTTCGCGGTAGGAGGGTATTGATGGCCGAATCGATTTTCCGTATAGCGGCTATTGCCCAGGCCCTTTTCTCATAGAAGGCCCTAATCCGACCGCATCTTCACCATTACTGTTCCCGGCATCACGTATCAGCTAAACTCATCCTCAATGCGAGTTTTCGGCATTGATTGCGGAACCGAATGTACAGGCTACGGTGTTGTCGAGTGGGACGATGCGCAGCGCGAGCCTCATCTCGTCTCGCTGGGGTGCGGAGGCATCCGGCTGCCCAAGAAGGAATCGCTCTCGCAACGTCTGGCGCTGCTGTATGCCGAATTAAATGCATTGCTGACGGCTCACCAACCTGACGTCGTGGCAATTGAAGAGGTTTTCTACTCTGTGAATGCAAAATCGGCCCTGAAGCTGGGGCAGGTGCGTGGAGTTGCTCTTCTCGCGGCAGCCACAGCAAATCTTTCTGTAGCCGAATACGCACCCCTCACCATCAAATCAACCGTGGTCGGTTACGGTCTGGCACAAAAGGAGCAGGTGCAGTTCATGGTGGCACGATTGCTGCAACTGGCCGACAGGCCAGAACCCGCCGATGCGGCTGATGCGCTGGCCATTGCAATCTGCCACATCCACACCGCACAAACACTCACCTTGCAAAGGGCTAGTCGGTAAATGATAAAGAAAGTCTTACCCGGATTGGCATTTCTATGTCTTGGAAGCGCATTGATCGCCGCTGGGCAGAGCAGCACGTCGGCACGCATACGCTTCGTTTTCGAAAATCCTAAACTGCAGCCATCGAACTACGTCCTCGACATCAACGAAGACGGAACCGGCCATTTTCGGTCTGCGCCTGGAAGTGCAGCGGCCCCTGATGCTGAAGGAATCACACCCCAGCCGTTAGAAACTGACATCAAAATCAATGAGCCTTTGCGCGGCATCCTTTTCAAGACCGCGCGCTCTCATAATTTCTTCAATGTAGCTTGCGAAAGCACCAAGGCGAAGGTTGCATTCACGGGGAAAAAGGCTCTTCAATATACTGGCCCCGATGGCGAGGGATCCTGCACTTTTAACTGGTCACGCGACCAGCAATTGATGAAGCTGGCGGACGACCTGATCGCGGTCGCTTTCACTCTCGAAATAGGTCGTCGTCTTGCCGTGGAGCATGAACACAACCGCTTGAGCCTCGATGCTGAATTGGAGGAACTGCAGGACGCTGCCGTGGCAGGACGGGCGCAAGAAATTCAGAACATAGCTCCGCAACTCGAAGCGATTGCCGGAGACGAGAAAGTATTGGAGCGGGCCCGCAGCAGGGCGCGTCAACTTCTCGGGAAAAATAGCAATTCCACTTAAAAATGCTGCAAGTTTGCCGTTTTCCGTCACGTCCAGACTGAGTTACGATGCGGTGAAAAATTACTAACCCACGTCGTATGTTGGTGGTCTAATAGTTGTTGGGGGATTAGATGGGCCCGGAAGGAGGTGTCGCGTGCGGCACCTGGCAAATAATATAGAACACACTCGATTCTTCGGAAATCGCATTGTCTTTCAGCTACTCATCGCATTTGCTGTAACTTCCTTTACATTCGCTCAGGCCAATAACAGTGTTCGTGCCGTTCGTATCAGCCACGTTGAGGGTACGGCACAGCTACTCGATGGCAACGGTGTGGTCTTCGATCAGGTTCACGCCAATATGCCGGTCACTGAGGGCATGCACATCAAAACCGGCGATGACGGCCGGATTGAGGTGCAGTTTGAAGACGGCAGCGTCGCGCGGGCAACGCCGAACAGCATCATCGGCTTTAACCAGCTGCAACGCACCAGCGAAGGCGATACCGTCACGCAGGTAGAGGCTGTCGCAGGTCTTACCTATTACGAATTCAACAATCATGGCGGCAAATATTCTGTCAAAGTTGGGCCGTATACCATTTCGGCCATCAAGAGCAGCATCTTCCGTGTTGGCGTCGATCAAAATCCGGCGCAGGTAGCTGTCATACGCGGAGCCGTACATATTGATACTGTGAACGCCAGCGGTCTCGATGTGCTCTCCAGCCAGACCGCCACACTCGATCTTAAAGACGCCTCAAGCTACGACGTAGCCCAGAGCATTACCGCGGATTCCTGGGATCAGTGGAATTCAGACCGCGACCAGGTTCTTGGCCAGATGGGTGCAAAAGCGACGATGGCTCGCGCCCTGACGGGAAGCCCGAACGATCCAGGCTGGAGTGACCTCGACTATTACGGCAATTGGTATAACATGCCGGGTTACGGCATGGGCTGGACACCTGCGGGCGTCGGCGCCGGATGGGACCCTTTCGGATCGGGATACTGGGGCTACTACCCGGCTTACGGGTACACATGGATTTCCGGTAACGCGTGGGGCTGGTGGCCCTACCATTGCGGCGCTTGGAACTGGTTCAACGGACCCGGCTGGATGTGGTTTCCGGGAAATTGCGGCTGGGGCGCTTTCGGCAACGGCTGGTATCCGGTAACGACAGTGTGGAATCACCCGCCAAACTATATATTGCCTGCCCGTCCGAGAGTACCTGTCAAGTCGGTGAGTGGTCCCACCCACATACCTCCGCCGCAGGCATTAATTTCTGTGAACCGGGAGCCGGGCAAAGCTCCATTCCGGGCCGTTGGCGGCGAGAAACCAGTTGCTCAGCCGATTGAGTACAACGGCAAGACGCTCCAGCCCATCGACACATCTGTTCATCCGAAGATCGCTGGGCCTTTAGGAGATAGCTTCTCTGTCGCATCGGGTTATGTGCCTGTTCGTTCCGGCGCAATCCCCCAGGGAAGCGCCCGCACGACATATTTGCCGCCATCAGGTGAGCCTCGCAATACGATCGCGCCGGCGATGCCTCGAAATACGTTGGCAGCGCCTCCACGGTATTCGTCCCCACCGGCATATCACCCTGCTCCCAGCAGCGGTGCTATGTCTGGAAGCGCCCCGCATTACTCGGCTCCGTCAATGTCCTCACCTCCGCCTTCGGCGCCGTCCGGTGGCGGAGCACGTCCGCACTGAGATTGACCAAGCAAAGGCTGCCACATCAAAATGTGGCAGCCTTTTTCTTATGTCCCCTTAATTGCCGTGCAGTGCCCGATACAGCTTCGCCGCAGCTTCCAGGGGTAACGCCTCGGCACGCGCCTGCAGAGAAACTCCAGCATGTTCGGCAGCGCGGCTGATTACGGGAGGCTCATAGCCCGCAGCGCGCAGATTATTCTGCAATGTTTTGCGTTTTTGCGCGAAGCATTGCCGTAGAAAAGCGATGAAGCCGTCAACATCGATGCCTAGTTCTTCAAAGCGAGGAGCGAATGTCAGCCGTAATACGCTCGAATGGACCTGCGGTGGCGGTGAAAACGCCCCGGGTGGAAGCGTCATCAGCTTCTCCACACGGGCGTAGAGCTGCGTTGTGGCGGAGAGCAGTCCGTAGTCGCGCGTTCCAGGTGCGGCAGCCACGCGGTCGGCCACCTCCCGCTGCATCATGACAACTGCGCGGGAAATCGCATCGTGGTAGCGAAACAAATGCAGCAGAATATCGGACGTGATGTAGTAGGGTAGGTTGCCAACCACCAGCAGCTTTTCGTCATTGCCGCGAAGCGAGGCCAGATCGACAGTCAAAATATCCTGCTCGATGACGTGGACCGAGGTTCCGGCAAATTGTTTCCGCAGACTTGCTGCCAGTTCGCGATCAAGCTCGACGGCAATGAGCTTTGAGGTTCTCTGTGCAAGGATCTCGGTGATTGCCGCCTGGCCGGGTCCAATTTCAACGACAGTCTTGTCAGCAATGCTGCCCAATGCCTCGACAATGCGAACGCGAGCGCTCCGGTCGGCGAGAAAGTTCTGCCCCAATTTTGCTTTCTGCGGCATCTTATTTAAGTTGTTATCCTGAGCAGGCCTACACTATCGCTGCAGTGCACGTTGGCATACACACTTATTTGAAACACTAGCCTTCATCATACGAATAAAACGGGGAGCGATCGTACACATGCACATTGTTTTTGCCGCGCCAGAATGCGTGCCTTTTGTTAAAACCGGCGGTCTTGCCGATGTTATCGGTTCGCTTCCACGAGAAATCGCCCGGCATGGTCATGAGGTGACCGTGTATCTGCCCTACTACCGCCAGGTGCAGAACCACTTTCCTGAAAAGAAAATCGCCATCCCCAGCATCACGATTCCATTTGAGTATTACAACCGCTTTGTCTCGGTGATCGATGGC
>DATHQH010000252.1:0-14673 GCA_035482895.1 Alloacidobacterium sp.
GATTTCGGGCGTGGCGTCCTTGCCGGTGGCGGTGTCGGTCGAGAACACGACGAGGAGTTCGGTTTCGATGGCGGCTGCGTTGCCAGATTGGAGTGTGGTCTTCATAACTTCAAGTGTAAAGGCAGGGGGTACCCCCTCCCCTGTTTTTGCGAAGTGTTTTGGTTTCAGTTGTTTAGGATTTAGATGTGCCTATAATTGATTTAGAATCTTGTGTTTAGGTCTTAAATATAAGATTTATAGCTATTTAGTGGTAGTTGGCACGGTTTCCTTCTTTATCTCTACTTTTAGAATACCGAATTGAGGCATAATTATCGGCAAGTATTTGTTTAAACGATTAAATTATTTGAGAGATAGACCCATTTTGGTAAAACGGGTCCTGAAGCTCCGGGCTTACTTGCCGCGGTTGCGGGTTATGGCGGCGCGGGCTTCCTTGTCGGCTTCCCGGCGGCGTTCGGTTTCGCGCTTGTCCCAGTCCTGTTTGCCCTTGGCGACGGCCAATTCGCACTTGACGCGGCCGTTGCGGAAATAAAGGCGAGTGGGAATGAGCGTTAATCCCTTTTGCTGCGTCTTGCTCAATAGTTTGCTAATTTCTTCCTGGTGCAGCAGCAGCTTCCGTGTTCGGAGCGACTCGTGATTTGTGTAGCTGCCGTGGGAATACGGACCAATATGCGCGTTCAAGAGAAAAGCCTCGCCGTCTTTGACGATGCCGTAGGCGTCTTTGAGATTGGCTTTGCCTTCGCGGATCGATTTGACCTCGGTTCCGCGGAGGGCGACGCCCGCCTCGAATTTTTCCATCAGGAAGTAGTTATGCCCGGCTGCGCGGTTTACGGCGGCGTCTCGGGAGCCGGATGCGACCGGGTCTCTGGGGCGAGACGTGGGTTTGGATTTCGGGGGGGCGGCGGGAGCCACCTGATGGCTGGATTGACGGGCCATAGGTACAAAGATCCATGCTAGCACGTGGGGCAGCTTTCTCTGTTTTGTCGCTTTGCGATGCTATAATCGGCCAGCACCGGGGCAAGAAAAGAAACAGGTTATTGGCACGGTTTCCGCTCTCTACGTGTGTCTTAGAAGCCGGCCCAAGAGTCGTTCCCGCAGATATGTCCACCTGGAGTTGCATGAATCATCGAGCCGTGAAGTTGGGCGCCGTAAAACTGGCACTTTTTTTGATTGGACTTTGTTTTATTTCTGGATTTTCTGTTGCAGCGCATGCGCAGTCCGCGAACCGTTTGTATAAGCAGGCGCAGAGTGCGGAGGCAAGGGACGATATCGAGAGCGCGTTCGATCTCTACCAAAAAGCGTTCCAGAGGGACCCGAAAAATCTGCGCTTCAGGACGTCCATGGAGCGCACGCGCTTCCCCGCCGCGATGTCCCACATACGGCGTGGTGACCGGCTGCGTGACCAGGGTGATAACACAGGCGCTCTGACGGAATTTTTGCACGCGCTCGAGATCGACCCGAGCAATCAGATGGCGCAGCAGGAGATTCAGGCGACGCGGGAGAAGATCAACGCGCCTCCGAATCAGGAAACATCGCTGTCTCCGAATGCCAACCCGCTGCTGACTGACATAGGCGGGCCGCCGGAGCTGAAGCCGCTCTCGAATGAACCGATTACGCTGCACATGGTCGAAGACAGCAAGATTATCTATCAGACGGTAGGAAAAGCCGCGGGCATCAATGTGCTTTTCGATCCGGACTATACCTCGAAGCGCGTGCAGGTAGACCTTACAAATGTATCGCTGTATGACGCGTTGCGGATTATCGGCACGATCACCGGAACATTCTGGAGGCCGATCACCGCGAACACGATTTTTGTTGCGCAGAACAATCGCGGTAAGCGGGCCGAACTGGACGAGGAAGCGGTCCAGACGTTTTACCTGACCAATGTTTCGCAGCAGCAGGACCTGAACGACGTTCAGACGGCGCTGCGCAATGTTTTTACGACGGCCAAACTCTATGCGGTGCCGAGCCAGAGCGCGATCATCATGCGCGGGACGCCGGATGAGCTGCTGCTGGCGCAGAAGCTCATTGGCGATCTGGACAAGGCGCGGCCTGAAGTGGTGATTGACATTGCGGTGATGGAAGTGAACCGCGACAAGACACGGCAGATCGGCATCCAGCTGCCACAGACGGCGACGATCAATTTCCAGCAGTCGAATGCGAACTCAACTTCGTCGACTTCTTCTTCTTCTACCTCTTCCTCATCGAGTTCAACCACGACCACGTCCACCACGAACTCGGGCAGCTTGACGCTGAACGATCTGGCGCACTTGAATGCGACGAATTTCGCGGTGACGATCGGGCAGGCGCAAGCAAATCTGTTGTTGAACGACTCGGACACGAAGGTATTGCAGAACCCGCGCATTCGTGCCTCGGATGGTCAACAGGCGACGTTGAAAATCGGCGAAAAAGTGCCGATCGCGACGGGCTCGTTTCAGACGGGTGCGGCGACGGCCATCGTCAGCTCGCTGGTTAATACGCAGTTCCAATATCTGGACGTGGGCGTGAACATCGACATGAAACCCACGGTGCACTATGACCGCGACGTGACGATCAAGATGAAGATCGAAGTGTCAAATACGAACGGCAATGTGAACCTGGGCGGCATCAGCCAGCCGATCATCACGCAGCGTACTACTGATCAGACGATCCGACTCAAAGAGGGCGAGGCGAGCATTCTGGGCGGCATCCTCACGAAGGAGGACAACCGGTCGCTGACCGGCACGCCCTGGCTGGCGGAGCTGCCTATCCTGAGATACATTTTCGGTTCAGAAACGCATGAAGTACAGGACGACGAGATTGTGTTTCTGGTGATTCCTCATGTGATCCGCGCAGAGCAGCTTAGCCCCTTGAATACGAGGCTGATCGATACAGGAACGACGAATACGATCGAGCTGCGGCATACCCAGTCGGACACTCCAAAGCCGGTGCCTGCTGCGCTGCCGGCGCAATCCGGTGGCCCGCCGCTGCCGGGACAGACGGCGCAGACGGCTGCTGCGAGCGCCCTGGGGCAGATGCAGCAACAGGCCAACGCCGGTGTCCCTGTGAGCCTGCAGCTGGTGGCGCCACCTGCCGCGCAGAAGGTAGGCGGGAGCTTCCAGGTCGCGGTGAATCTTGCGGGCGGACAGGATGTGTTTTCCGTACCGCTGCAACTGCAATATGACAACGCGAAGCTGAGTCTGATCAATGTGGATCTGGGGAATTTTCTGGGCAAGGACGGGCAGGCTATAGCGCTGGTGCATCGAGACGACGGCAGCGGCGGTGTAGCTATTTCGGCGTCGCGTCCGCCGGGCGTGGGTGGGGTAAGCGGCGCGGGGTCAGTGGTGCTGCTGACCTTCCAGGCGAAGGCTCCGGGTGATGCTTCGATTGCCATTACACGACCGGTGGTGCGAAACAGCACACAGCAGGCGGTGTCGGCAACTGGTTCGCAGGCAGTGGTGCACGTGCAGTAGTGCCTTCCCATCCTTTGCTGTGCGAAGGATGGGGCACCCTGTTCGTGCGGCTGCTTAGGAAAAGCAGATGGCTCGACTGCGCGTGCTGTGCACGCTCCGCTCAGGATGGCAAATTAAAAAGGGCAAGATGAGAGTTCGCTGGGAGTAGTGATTGTTGTTGCAGTGCAAATCACGGGGTAAACGTGGAGAGGCCGGACTGACGCTGGTCGAGCTGATCGTGACGGTCGCGATTCTTGCCATTCTGGCTTCGGCGGCGATTCCTCTGACCCGCTTTACAGTGAAGCGCGAGAAAGAGCGGGAGCTTCGCTACGATTTGTGGCAGATGCGCGACGCCATCGATCACTACAAAGATGCAGCGGACCGGAACGCATTCCAGACGAAGGTGGACAGCTTCAACTATCCGCCGGATTTGCAGACGCTGGTGGACGGCGTGGATGTGCAGGGGAAGAAGGTTCGCTTTCTGCGACGGATTCCGGTGGATCCGATGACGGGCAAGGACGACTGGGGCATGCGAGCGATGCAGGATGACCCGACCAGCGATTCGTGGGGCGGGCAGAATGTCTTCGATGTGTACACCAAGTCGGACGGAACGGCGCTGAACGGGACGAAGTACAACACATGGTGACAATGCGGACGGCAAAGACAATGCGGAGGCAAGACGGCTTTACACTGGTGGAACTGATGGTGGTGATGCTGATCATCAGTGTGCTGGCAGCCATTGCCATTCCTGCCTACATTGCCTCGCTGAGGAATGCGCGGGAAGCCGTGTTGAAGGAAGATCTGCACGTGATGCGGCAGGCGATCGATTCCTACGTCATGGACAAAGAAAAAGGGCCGCAATCACTGGATGACCTGGTACAGGCCGGATATCTGAAAGAAGTACCGACCGACCCGATGACGCACAGCAACAGCACATGGGTGACGGCGACGAGCGATGTGCTGGAAAGCGTGGATCAGTCGGACCCAGGCATCAACGACGTGCACAGCGGCTCGGATGAGCAGGGCACCAATGGGCAGCCGTATTCGAGCTGGTGAGGATAGTTCAGATTTCTTCCGCCGCAGTTTGAATCGCGCTCCATAATTCTTTCAATCCGGCACCGGTTTTTGCCGAGCAAAGCAGGAGGTCTTCCACGTCGAGACCTTTGCGGAGCTCTGCCTGCGCTTTGACGCGCGCGTTGCCGGAGAGCCGATCGGCTTTCGTTCCAACGATCAGGATGCGGCGATCAAAAGATCTCAGAAAATGGATGAGCTGTGTGTCGCTCTTTTGCGGCGGGATGTTGCTGTCGACGAGGCAGAGGCAGAGCGCGAGTGTGGATCGTTCGGCGAGATATGGCTCGATGAATTTCGGCCACTCGGAGGAGATGGATTTCGAAAGCTTGGCATAGCCGTATCCAGGCAGGTCGGCGAAGTAGACCTGCGGCTGCTGGCGGTTTGGCGAATCGGTGATGGAGAAGAAGTTGATGGAGCGCGTGCGGCCGGGCGTGGAGGAGACGTGTGCCTGTTTTGATCCGAGAAGCGCGTTCAACAGGCTTGATTTGCCAACGTTGGAGCGGCCGAGGAATGCGATCTCGGGAACGGTGGCTGCGGGGAAGTGCTCAGGCGCCATCGCCGAGAGGAGAAACTTAGGATAAATACGCATCATGATGAAAGGCCAAGTATAGAGGATGTTGGATGGTGTTGCAGTTAGGACACTGTCATAGGATAAAAACCCCAGGTTACCCTACGCTAATGCTCAGCAGAACCCCGGGCCACCGATTCCTGCTATATCTTGTGAGTGATGAATCATATGGGCCGAATCCGTGCGCTGCGCCGGCAGATGTCGCAGCAGAAGATAGACGCTGTGCTGATCACGCATCTGCCCGATGTTCGCTACCTGTGCGGTTTCACCGGATCGAATGCGGCACTGGCGGTAACGACGAAGCGTGCGGCGATGTTTACCGATGGGCGTTACACCGCTCAGGCGAAGGAAGAGACGCAGGGTGCGCGGGTCGTGATTGCCAAGAAGTCGGCGCTGCGCGAAGCGTGCGTTTGGCTGGAAGAGTCGGGCGTTGCGGATGCATCTTTCGATCCGGAGCAGACGACGGTGGCCTCGCTGGAGGTGATGCGAGGCGCACTGAGCAAGGGCAAGCGGCGCAGCTTCTTTCATCCGTTGCAGAAGCCGATGGTTTCGGATCTGAGGATGGTGAAAGACGCGGACGAGCTGCTGCAAATGGAGAAGGCCGCACTGCTGGGCTGCAATCTGTTTACGGCGGTGCTGCCGCATATTCAGGCTGGCGTGGCTGAATCGGAAATTGCCGCGGATCTAGAGTTTTTTGCGCGGAGTCTTGGCGCTGAGGGTATGTCCTTTGAAACCATTGTGGCGTCGGGAAAGCGGTCGGCGCTACCGCATGGGCGGGCCACCTCGGCGAAGGTGCCTCGCAATGGCTTCATAACACTCGACTTCGGTGTTATCCTCAATGGTTATTGTTCTGATATGACGCGTACTGTCTACCTGGGCAGGCCCGGCAAGCGTGAACTGTTCGCGTACGATGCAGTGCTGGAAGCGCAGGAGGCAGCAGTAGCTGCAGTTCGTCCCGGGGTAACGTGCGGCGAAGTGGATGAAACTGCGCGCGGGGTACTGCGGAAGGCAGGGTTGGCGAAGTACTTTACTCACTCCACCGGACATGGGGTGGGGATTGAGATTCATGAGTCGCCGCGTGTGGCCGGAGGGCAGGATCAGGTTTTAGCGCCGGGAATGGTCATTACGATTGAGCCGGGCATTTATATCAAAGGGGAGTTTGGCATCCGCATCGAGGACATGGTTGCCGTGACAAAAAGCGGCGGCAAGATTTTGACGCCTGCACCGAAGGCAATGATCCAGTTATGATGCGTGTGGACTTGAGAGACATTTAAAGATGAATCCAGAAGAGATGAAAGAGCTCAAGGAACTGATTGAGTTTCTGAAAGAAAATAAGATCGGTGAGTTCGACCTGGAACGTGGCGAACTGAAGGTCCGCATTAAATTTGCGCAGGAAAGCGCGACGGATCTGGCGAGTTTGAACCGGCTGCTGGCCGCGCTGCCAGCGGCTTCGACAGCGGCTCCTGTTGCCCTGCCTGCGGTGCAGGCTGCGGCGGCTCCTGTTCCGGCTGCCGAGTCTAGTGCGGCGGCTGAGAGTGACGATGCTTCGCTGCATATCGTGAAGTCGCCGATTGTGGGGACGTTTTATGAATCACCCTCGCCGGGAACGTCTGCTTTTGTAAAGATAGGCGACCAGGTGGAGCAGGGGCAGGTGCTGTGCATTATCGAAGCCATGAAGCTCATGAACGAGATTGAGTCCGATGCGTCTGGCGAGATTGTCAAGCGTTTTGTCCAGAACGGCCAGCCGGTGGAATATGGCCAGCAGCTCTTCGCGGTGCGTCCGCTTTAGGAAAATATGTTTCGAAAGGTTTTGATCGCCAATCGTGGCGAAATCGCGCTGCGTGTGATTTGTGCCTGCAAGGAATTGGGCATTCGCACGGTAGCTGTGTATAGCGAGGCTGACCGCAACTCTCTCCATGTTCGATTTGCGGACGAGGCGATCTGCATTGGCCCTCCGCGCTCGGCGGAGAGTTATTTGAACGTTCCTGCTGTGATCAGCGCGGCAGAAATTGCCGACGTGGATGCGATTCATCCAGGCTACGGGCTGCTGAGCGAAAATGCGAATTTCGCGGAGGTATGCCGCGCATCGAATATCAAATTTATCGGTCCTCCCCCCGAAGTGACGCGGCTGATGGGCGAGAAAGAAAAAGCGCGTCAGGCGATGAAGAAGGCCAAGGTACCGATTCTTCCCGGCTCGGACGGAGTGATTCAGAGCGCGGAGGAAGCGCTCGAATGGGCAAAGAGTGTCGGTTATCCGGTGATTCTGAAGGCCACAGCGGGCGGTGGAGGACGCGGCATGCGCGTAGTTCGCGCCGCGGAAGAGCTGCCGGGACTTTTTCATGCGGCGAGCACCGAGGCTGCGAATGCGTTCGGCAACGGCGATCTATACATGGAGAAGTTTATCGAGCGCCCGCGCCATATCGAGTTCCAGATACTGGCCGATCAGCATGGGAACGTGACGTCGCTGGGCGAGCGTGAATGTTCGATTCAGCGCCGTCACCAGAAGCTGATCGAAGAGGCTCCATCGCTGCAGGTGACGCAGAAGATGCGCGACGAAATTGCGAAGACGTTGAAGAGGTCTCTTGAAGGCGTCGGGTATCAGAACGCGGGCACGATTGAATTCCTGATGGATGAAGACGGCAAGCTCTACTTCATCGAGATGAATACGCGCATCCAGGTGGAGCACCCGGTGACGGAGATGGTGACGGGCATCGATCTGGTAAAGGCGCAGCTGCGCATTGCCTCCGGCGAAAAACTGTCAGGTATTTTGCCCGATTCGATTCCGATTCGAGGACATGCCATCGAATGCCGCATCAATGCCGAGCATCCGGAGAAATTTACGCCGTCGGCGGGCAAGATCCATGTCTTTAATGTGCCCGGCGGAAATGGTATTCGCGTGGATACGGCGCAATACGCGGAGGGTGTAGTGCCGCCCTATTACGACTCGCTGATTGCCAAGCTGATTGCGCATGGCAAGGATCGCGAAGAGGCGATGGCACGCATGCAGCGCGCGCTCGACATGTTTGTGGTCGAGGGGATTCACACGACGATTCCGCTGCATCGCGGGATTTTCAAAGATGAGGAGTTTCGTGAAGGGAAGTTCGACACGAAATTCATGGAGAGGTACTTCGAGCGCCAGAAAGAACGCAAGGAAGCGGAGGGGATTCAGTAGAGCTGCGCTTAGGGTCTGAAGAGTGTTAGCGGTATTTGCCGTTTGTATTGCTGAAAGTCTTCATCGAGAGTAAAGACTGCCCATTTGCGCCGCGTGGCTACTGCGCAGATTAAGAAGTCGATGGCGCTGCCCGTTATGCCTGCGGAGCGGCAATTGTTGGCAATGCTTGCTGCTTCGTCGTGATCTTCTTGTGTGAGCTCGATGTCGTCAAAGGCACGCAGGGCTTTGCGTAATTTTTCAAATTGCTCCTCGTGACGAATCCCACTCAGTAATTCCTGCCTGACAATACCGAGTAGCCGGACGCGGCCTTCCGCGATCAGTTCTTCCAACGTGTGACGGAGCTGCTGTTGATGAGGGCTTAAGTTACCGTGTATACGGCGCAGGGCGAGCGACCAGACAGAGGTATCGACAAGTACGATCACCGTTTGCGCGAAGACCTCTCGGTTTTGTGATCGTATGCCGGATCAAACTCAATTTTGCCAAAGACACGCGTCACTTCGAGCTGTTTGCGCCGCTGGATATATTCTTCGAGAGCCGCGGTCACGGCGGCCTTTTTCGACTTGTGTCCTCCAATGAGGCGGGCTTCGTCGATCAGCTTATCGTCGAGCGCGAGGTTGGTAGACATGTTTTAGCCCCTATTTATGTGTAGAATACCACACATTAGAATGTGTAAATGTATGAGGTATTCTGAGAGCAACATGTCGTGGCAGTTTCCAATTCTCTATCCCATTCTGGATGCTTCATTTTTGCCTGTGTCGGGGAGAGACGCGTTTTTGGCACAGCTGGTCTCTGAGTTAACGGATGCCGGCGTTACGCTGTTGCAATATCGGAATAAGCAGGGTGCCGAGGATGAGGTTCTGGCCGATGCTGCGGTCATACGACGGACTGCGCCGGCCACGCTCAGGCTGATGATGAACGACAGCCCTGCGCTTGCCGTTCGTGCGGGTTTTGACGGCGTGCATGTAGGGCAGGAGGACATTTCTCCCGTCGGGGCGCGGGAGATCGTTGGACTGGAGCGGATGGTTGGCGTTTCCACGCACAATCGCGCGCAACTGGAGCAGGCGGCGACGCAGCCGGTGGATTACGTTGCAATTGGCCCGGTGTTTGCGACCGCTTCGAAATCGAATCCTGATCCTGTGGTGAGCCTCGAAGGAGTACGTGAGGCGCGGAAGGTGACGACCAAACCCTTGGTGGCGATAGGTGGCATCACGCTTGAGAACGCAGGCCAGGTGCTGGAGACAGGGGCGGATTCAGTAGCGGTGATTTCGGCCATGTTTGGGCCGGGTAAAGATTCTGCGAAAATAGCCAAAGACTTTCTCCAAATTTTCCGGTAGAACAAACAACAAGTGAGCACAAGTACGCCACCTTCTCCAACACAGACGAATGCAGCGGTCCCGCATCTGGTGCAGCGGCTGGGGCTGTTCAGCTCGACTGCAATCGTCATTGGCTCGATGATTGGCTCGGGCATCTTTATCGTTCCAGCGGAGATCAGCCGTGGAGTCGGATCGCCAGCGCTGTTGATCGGCGCGTGGCTGGTGACGGCGGTAATGACGATCATCGGCGCTCTGAGCTACGGCGAGCTGGCGGCGATGATGCCCAAAGCGGGCGGACAATATGTGTATTTGCGAGAAGCCTTAGGCCCCATGTGGGGCTTTCTTTTTGGATGGACCTTGTTTCTCGTGATCCAGACCGGGACGATTGCCGCTGTGGCTGTGGCATTCGGTAAGTTTCTTGGTGTCTTCTTTCCGGCGATTTCGTCCTCGCACTGGCTGGTGCATCTTGGGCATGTTCCAGCGTTGCGCATTGGCCCGATGGTGCTGGGCAATATGGACATTGGGTTAAACACGGCGAACCTGACAGGCATCATTGTGGTGCTGCTGCTGACAGGCGTCAATATTCTTGGCGTACGGCTGGGCGCGCTGGTGCAGAACGTGTTTACTACGGCGAAGACAGCCGCGCTGCTTGGGCTGGTGATTCTGGGCTTCTGGTTCGGGCGGAATCCGGCGGCGATTGCCGCCAACTTTGGCCATAACTTCTGGCAGGGAGCGTCGTGGCATACGCTGCATCCGGTGCAGGTGGGCGTGGGCGGCCCGATTGCGATGGTCGGCCTGTTCACGATTCTTGCGGTGGTGCAGACAGGAGCGCTGTTTTCCGCCGATGCCTGGAACAACGTGACGTTTACGGCGGGTGAAATCCGCAATCCGAAGCGAAATCTGCCGCTCTCTCTGGTGCTGGGGACGGTGATCGTGATTTCGCTCTACATCGGGGCGAACTTTGTGTACCTGCTGGTGCTGCCACTGCATGGCGATCCGCATGGCGCGACGGCGTTTGCGCGGGGCATTCAATATGCGTCGGAAGACCGCGTGGCGACGGCGGTGCTGCAGCAGATTTTCCAGAATGGCGGAGCTTTTCTGATGGCTGCCGCGATTCTGATTTCGACATTCGGCTGCGCGAACGGAATGATTCTTGCGGGTGCTCGCGTGTATTACGCGATGAGCTGCGACGGGTTATTTTTCAAGGCGACGAGCAGGCTGCATCCGCGTTCGAAGACGCCGGTGGCGGCGCTGTTGATTCAAGCGGCGTGGACGTCTTTTCTGTGCCTGACGGGGTCTTACAGCCAGCTGCTGGACTACATTATCTGCACGGAGCTGATCTTCTACATTCTGACGATTAGTTGCCTGTTTGTGCTGCGGAAGCGGCGACCGGATGCCGAACGTCCTTACCGTGCTGTAGGATATCCAGTTCTACCCGCGCTTTATATCGGCATGGCGGCATGGATTTGTGTCGTATTATTGCGCTACAAGCCTCAATTCACGTGGCCGGGTCTGTTGATTGTGCTGCTCGGCATGCCGGTCTACTGGATCTGGTCGCGCCGCAGGCAGGAAGCAGCTGCGGCTTAATTCATCACTGATTTTCTGGAAGGAACGCGCTCGTACATGGCCAATTTGTTTGCAGTCAAACCACTCTCCTCGTTAAAACAGGAAGCTGGCGAAGAGGGAGAGCACACACTCAGGCGGTCGCTGGGACCGGTGAACCTGATTACGCTCGGGGTTGGAGCGGTGATCGGCGCAGGCATCTTTGTGCTGACCGGGCAGGCCGCGGCGCTGCACGCGGGGCCGGCGATTGCGCTGAGCTTTATTCTTGCCGGTATTACCTGCGCGTTTGCCGGGCTTTGCTATGCCGAATTTGCGTCGCTGATTCCGATTGCAGGATCGGCCTACACCTATGGCTATGCAACGCTGGGCGAGCTGGTGGCGTGGATCATCGGCTGGTGCCTGTGCCTGGAATATGCGTTTGGGGCGGCGACGGTTGCGTCGGGCTGGTCAGGGTATTTTTTGAGTTTGCTCGAGCAGATCGGGCTGACGCCTTCGGCTTCGCTGGCACGGTTTACGACGACGTATGGCAATGTGCTGTATCTCTACAACGGTCAATGGATGCCGTTTGCTTCGCTGCCTATGGGAGTGACTGATACTTCAGGAATGCCGCATGTAACGGGTCTCTTTAACGTGGTTGCTTTTGTCGCGATTGCGGTGGTGACGGTGGTGCTGGTACGTGGCATCAAGGAGTCGGCCAATCTCAATTCTGCGATCGTGTTCGTGAAGGTTGGGGTTGTCGGTATCTTCCTTTTCCTCGGAATCGGATTTCTGTTGCAGCATCCTGACCTGGCGCGGATGAACTGGCATCCTTTTATTCCGCCGAAGATCGGGCCGGGGCAGTTCGGCATCAGCGGCATTGCGGCGGGCGCGGCTTCGGTTTTCTTTGCGTACATCGGGTTTGATGCGGTGTCGACGGCGGCGCAGGAGGCGAGGAATCCGCAGCGCGATATGCCGATTGGGATTCTGGGCTCGCTGGTGATCTGCACGATTCTTTATATTGCCGTTTCGCTGACGCTGACGGGGCTGGTGAGCTACAAAGCGCTGAATGTAGCCCAACCGGTGGCGCTCGGCATCGATGCGACTGGTGTGAAATGGGGCGGACTTCTGGTGAAGATCGGCGCGGTGTTCGGCCTGGGCACGGTGATGCTGGTGATGTTGCTGGGGCAGTCGCGTGTGTTCTATTCGATGTCGCGTGACGGACTGCTGCCGAAGTGGGCAAGCGTGATCCATCCGAAGTTCCGCACACCGTGGATCTCGAATATCGTTGTCGGTTCGATTGTGGCGTTTCTGCCTGCGTTGCTGCCGATCGACAAACTGAGCGCCATGGTGAATATGGGAACGCTGCTGGCGTTTGCCATTGTCTCGGCAGGCGTGTGGATTTTGCGTGTGCGGCAGCCTGAGCTGCATCGCCCATTCAAGACACCACTGGTGCCGCTGGTGCCAATTCTGGGCATTGTGAGCGCGTTCTATCTGATCGCGAATCTTCCTACACTGACCTGGATCGTTGTCGGTATCTGGCTGGTGGTTGGGCTGGTGATTTATTTCTCCTACTCGACCAAGCACAGCAAGGTGCAGAAGATGCCTGCGGGGATGACGGCGGGTAAACACTGAGTCCTGACAGATCTGATTCTTGAGAAACTCCCAGGTTTCTTTGGAAGCCTGGGAAACAGTTGGAAGCCACTCCATTAAAGAGCCTCGACCGTTCCTGGTGCAGGAGTTCGCTTGCACCATCTCTTTGAAACAATTCAGTGGTAGCTCTTTGCGTCAGGATGCGGTTGCTTCGGTTGGAGCAACCGCACGGCGCTGCATGCGGCGTTCGAGATTGGCTTTGACCTCGGGCCATTCCTCCGCAATGATGCTGAACCAGTGGCTGTGGCGCGGGGTGCCATCGGACATGATGACATGGTTGCGGAAGATTCCCTCGTGTTTTGCGCCGAGCGCCCGGATGGCAGTCTGCGATTTCAGATTCTGATGGTGGGTCTTGAAGGCGACGCGTCGCGCACCCATTTCTTCAAAGGCATGGCGAAGCTGTAGATATTTGGCTTCTACGTTGATGCCTCTTCGTTGATAGCCCGGGTCCAGCCATGTCCAGCCAATTTCAAGCGTGCGGTGCTTTGTTTGTATGTCGGCGAAACGGGTCGAGCCGATGATGCGGTTATCTGCTTTAGAGCGAGTTGCCCAGGGCATGGCTGTTCCTGAAGCGGCTGCGTCGAGCGCGATCTGGACGAAGCGGCGCAGATCCTCTTCGGTAGCCACCGGATCGGTCATCCACCGCCAGATCTGCGGTTGAAAGGCGATTTCTGCGAAGGCGGGGAGATGGTCGATGCTGAGAGGCTCGAGACGGACAAGTGTTCCTTCGAGTGTGACGGGCGCGGCTCGCATGCGGATAGTGTAAATGCGGCTGGTTCAGTTTTTCGAACGGTTGCTGCAAGGAAATCACGCGCACCAGCGGCACCGGTGCAGCTTAACGGCACAAACCTTCCTGCCACTGGCGCGCGTGGGCCACGGCTTCTCCGTGATCCTCTACATCGATATGGAAGGTGTAGGTTCCCGGTGGTGGGCTCGCGATGAACCAGGAAAAGTCCTGCGTGGAGTCTTCGCCGGGAGCATAGCGTCTTACTAACTGGCCGCGGCTTTTCTCGTCGAGCGTTATGTCGATGATCGCGGGAGGGCGCTCGAACTCATTTGCGTCGATGGTCTGCTGCCAGCCGCGCGGCGAGAGAGGATCATGCTGCCAGCCTTGCAGATGAACCTTGCTTGCGTAAAATGACTCCTTGCCGCTGTTTGCGATGCGTGCGTTCACGGTGACAAGGCATGATTCGCCGATCTGTTGTGCCCTCACGCTTAACGCGGCAGTGGGCCGCGGCTTCAGAGTCGGCAACTCGGTGCGCACGAACCATTCGGATGTCAAAATGCCTGCCACAAGCAGCACGGCGGTCCGGCACCATCTCGTTATCGACTCCGAGTTAGACCAGACCCACTTGCCTGCCGTGCGAAATTTAGGCGGGACATGAATTGCAATAGGCCACCTCCGCCGTATCGACACCATTATTTATGAACCGACAGTATGGCCGCTATTCGAGAAGCCCGCAAGAGAATTGCGCGTTACTGTAGTGGCCTCTTCTTGACCGATGGCCTGTTGACTTTAGCCACAGGCCGAAGCGGTTGTGTATCTTTGGAAGGAACTTCGCGAATGAATCGCGGACGACGCGGGACAGGGTGCGTTTCAGAAGATGCCCTTCCTGATGGCACGAATTTCATCAACGAATTGGATACGTCATTTGACCGGGGATCACACATATATCACCTGTAAGGAAAACCTGCGGGATCAGGTAAGGATCGGCAGGCAGCTGTCACTCCTAATCATCTGGTGCCTGTTACAGTGCTTTGTTTTTTCCGCCGTTTCATCGTCGCAGGAAGCAACGGACACTTCATCATGGGCAGGTGTCATGCGCAACTCCAATGGCGCGCCTGTGAGCGGCGCGACGGTGCAGTTGAATGCGCAGGGGCAGAAGAAAAAGACAGTCACCGGTTCGGGCGGAGATTTTGCATTCACGC
>DATHQH010000253.1:0-8894 GCA_035482895.1 Alloacidobacterium sp.
AGGAACTTGTCGCGATCAAAACGCCTTTGGTTGAGGAATGGTTGGGCGAGCTGATGCAAAAACCGCGCAAGCGGAAAAAGCAGCAGCCTGCCAAGCGGGAGCAGAAGATACTGAAGCCCCTTGCTCCAGCATCGAAAGCCAAAATCCGCAATCTGATGAGTGTACTTTTCAACCACGCGATCCGGTGGGAGTTCACGGATCGAAACCCAATCACAGGGCCGACGAAAGGATCGGGCGTTCGGCAGAGTTCGAAGCGGCAGAGCATTCCCGACATTCTCGAAGTCTCTGAGATGCAGGCTATCGTCGCCGAATTGCAGTTGCGGGAGCGTGTCTTGCTGTTTCTGGACATGGCGACCGGGCTGCGCCGTGGAGAACTGGCCGGCCTCAAGTGGCAGGACATCGATTTTGAGAACTTGCAGATCGATGTCAACAAGTCTGTCGTGAGCCAAGTGGTAGGCCGCTGCAAAACGGAGGCATCACAGAAGCCGGTCCCGCTCGACGAATACACGGCGCAGGACCTGCTGACCTGGTGTCGGTTCACGCCGTACCATCAGCCGAGCGATTGGGTTTTTGCTTCGAACAGTAAACGTGCAGGAAAAAAGCGCGGGAAACAGCCGCTCTGGTTGCAAACCATCATGCGCTACCACATCCAGCCGGTGATCAAACGGCTGGGTATCAGCAAGCGAGTCTCGTGGCACACGTTCCGGCGGACTTACACGACGCTTCTTCAGGCGAATGGAGAGGACGTCAAAGTGGTGCAGGAACTCCTGCGTCACAGCTCGTCTCGCATCACCCTGGACATCTACGCACAGGCGCAGATGCCCGCAAAACGGGCGGCACAGCAGAAGGTCGTGGAAATGGTACGAGGGCCACAGACTCTACCTTTATCGAAAGAAAAGGGGGCTTAACTGCTCCCCAAAAAGCTCCTCGGCGAAAACAGGAGATTTTAGCTAAGCTATTGATTTTATTTGGCGTCCCCGACGGGATTTGAACCCGTGTTATCGCCGTGAAAGGGCGGTGTCCTAGGCCGGGCTAGACGACGGGGACGCTATTTGCGGCAACTCAGTGAGCGGTGCCAGGCAGGAAGTACCACCTTGACTGTATCAATTGCGGTATTTTGTGTCAAAGTTCTCGATCCCGGCTACATCATAAAATGCTTCTGTCTGTGCCAATGCATTTTCAATGAGCCATTTCTGTCGCCGCTGATAACAGGTCTGCGATATTCTGCGGTTCCATGCGTCGATACAAATTTCTCGACCTGTTGACCATCGCGTTTGTGGTGGTACTTCTGGTTTCCAATCTGGTTGGACCGAAGATCTGCCAGTTCGGGCCCTATAAGCTGCCCGTTTTGCGATCGCTTGGAGCGATTCGCGTGAGTGCCGCGCAGCTTCTATTTCCAATTACCTATATATGTGGCGACGTATTCACTGAGGTTTATGGGTATTCTGCTTCTCGGCGCGCCATCTGGATGGGCTTTTTTGCCATGGGGCTGCTTTCATTGATGGGTGCCATTGCGGTTGCGCTACCACCGGCCTCAGACTGGCACAAACAGGAGGCATTTGCGACGGTTTTTGGTCTGGTGCCGCGCTTTGCGGTCGCCAGCCTCGTGGCTTACTGGGCAGGTGAGTTTACTAACTCTTATACGCTCGCGAAGTTGAAGCTGCTCACGGGCGGCCGCTGGTTATGGACACGAACCATCGGGTCGACCATGACCGGGCAAGCGGTAGACACGGCTCTCGTTATTTTGATTGCGTTCTGGGGCACGCCGTGGCGCACAATTGGGAGCGTCATCTTTTGGTCTTATGTGACGAAGGTGCTTTATGAGACACTAGCTACGCCCCTTACTTACGTCGTGGTTGCGTGGCTGAAACGTGTTGAGAAAGTGGATGCCTTTGACGAGAGCACCAATTTCAATCCGTTTCGATTGCAGATGTAGAAGGCGGCAGAGGCTGGCAGCTAGTAAATAATTAATAATAAATAAGTTATAATAATCATCGCAGGCTTGGCCTGCACAGCTCACCTACTTCCTGAACGGTCTGGCCTACAGAATTAACATCCTGGCGAATTGTTTGAAGCCTTCGACGCGGTCGGACATCAAAAGGTCATTTGCCATTGGAAACTATTGGGATGGAACGGTTTGGATTCGTTGAGTCTACGCGAGCCCGGCTGGAATCCGTGCTTGTTAAACCCTAAATGAAATAACCAGGCCTTGAGAGTGCGAACGTTCAGGGGCTCTGCTGGTTCACAAAAAACATTCTGAGGCACAGTCGTGGATAGTTTACGCAGACTTACTATTAGCACTTTCGCTTTTACAGCTTTCCTCACCGCATGCAGCGGAAAACCGGCGCAGCAGGCTGGTGCAGGAGCCCCGGGAGCGCAGGCCATGCCTGTGCAGACCGTGACCGTGTCTCCGCAGCCCGTTCCTCGCAGTGACGAATATGTATCGACGATCAAATCGCGCCGTTCGGCAACGATCAATCCGCAGGTTCCCGGAAATCTGGTGAAGATTGAAGTGCGCTCTGGCGATCGAGTAAAGGCGGGCCAACTGCTGATGGTGATCGACCCGCTAAAGCAGCAAGCGACAGTCGCGACGCAGAAGTCTACAGAACAGCAGAAGTTGGCAGTTTATGAGTACAACCAGGTAGAGGTAGAGCGCCAGCGCAAACTCTTCGCAGCTGGTGTGACCAGCCGCGACACGCTGGACCAGGCTGAGCAGGCTTACAAAAATTCAAAGGCCGACTATGAGTCGGCTGTAGCCTCGCGCCAGACGCAGGAAAATGAGCTGGATTACTACAGCATACGTGCACCCTTTGATGGAATTGTGGGCGATATCCCGGTTCATTTGGGAGATTATGTCTCCTCGACAACAATGCTGACAACGGTGGATGAAAACCGCGATCTCGAGGCCTACATTTACATACCAACAGAGCGCGCCGGCGAAGTACGTCCCGGGCTGGCTGTCGACATCCTGGACAACAGCGGAAAGCAGATTGAACGCACTGTAATCGGCTTCATTTCTCCGCAGGTCGATGATCAGCTGCAGGGAATTCTCGCAAAGGCTCCGGTACATTCGCCATTGCTGCGCACCGAGCAACTGGTGAAGGCCAAGGTGATTTGGACGACTGCGCCTGCGCCGACTGTGCCTGTGTTGGCCGTGACTCGGCTGGGCGGACAGACCTTTGTGTACGTGGCGCAGGGCGACAATGGAAAGTTTGTGGCGAAACAGCGGGCAGTGAAACTGGGCGATACCATCGGCAACAGTTATGCAGTGGATGATGGCCTGAGTATTGGAGATAAGGTGATCGTTTCCGGCACGCAGTTTCTGGTCGATGGCGCTCCAGTGCAACCACTGGGGTAGCGCTTCGCCGTTCATTATTTGCTGTCGGGGAAGCAAGAGATCATTTCCCCGACCTGGTTGCAGGCCGTAAGTCTTCAATGCTGCAAGTTTCGAAGCATATGCTTCGAGCTGTCAATTGAGGGACGATCGGTTGTGCCTTTTATGTTTAACTGCGAGAGGATTTTCGCGTGGTAGATTTTTTTATTCATCGTCCAGTCTTTGCGACTGTTTGCGCATTGCTGATTATTCTTGGTGGCGCCGTCGTCATTCCGACTCTGCCGATTTCCCTCTATCCGGATCTAGCGCCTCCGCAGGTAACGGTAACCAGCAATTATGTCGGCGCCAACGCGCAGGTGGTTGAGTCAGCCGTCACCATTCCTCTGGAGCAGCAGATCAACGGCGTAGAGGGTATGCATTACATCACCTCTACGAGCTCGAATGACGGCACCAGCAATATCAACGTGGTCTTCAATACTGGCTACGACCTGAATATCGCCGCAGTCGACGTGCAGAACCGCGTGGCAACTGCGCAGGGACGTCTGCCGCAGGAGATCAAGAACACCGGCATCACGATTACGAAGGCGAACCCTAACTTCGTGTTTGCCGCTGGTTTCTATTCGCCCGACGGAAGCCTGTCAAACCAATACATATCAAACTATCTCGATGTGTACGTTAAAGACCCGTTGAAGCGCATCAAGGGCGTTGGCGATGTGGTGATTTTTGGTGAACGCAAATATGCCATGCGTATCTGGCTCGATCCATCCAAGCTGGCGGCTCGTAACCTGACGGCTACGGATGTGATCAATGCGCTACAGGAACAGAATGTCGAGATTCCCTCCGGGCAGCTGGGGCGACCGCCTGCACAGACATCGCAAGATTTTCAGATTACCCTGCGTGTCATTGGGCGTCTTTCCGAACCGCATGAATTTGAACAGATCATTCTAAAAAACACTCCTAACGGGTTAGTGCAGCTTAAGGATGTTGGCCATGCGCAGTTAGGTGCAGAGACCTACGATACGAATCTTGAATACAGCGGACATGAAGCGATCGGCATTGGTGTACAACAGCTATCCAACGCCAATGCACTTGAGGTCGACAAGGCCGCCAAGGCGGCGCTCCTTGAGTTGTCGAAGTCCTTTCCTCCAGGAATCAAGTATGTTGTCGCATTCGATACGACGACTGTAATCGGCGACTCGGTAACGGAAGTGATCTCGACGCTCAAAGAAGCGATCATCATCGTTATCATCGTCATCTTTCTGTTCTTGCTCGACTGGCGTGCCACGGTTATTCCCGCCATCACGATTCCGGTGTCATTGATCGGCACATTCGCGTTCATTAAAATCTTTGGGTTTTCGATCAACTCGCTGACACTTTTCGGCATTACGCTCGCCACTGGGCTTGTGGTCGATGACGCGATCGTCGTGATTGAAAATGTGCAGCGCCACATATCGTTAGAACATTGTGATCCCCACAAGGCCACGTCTGACGCCATGGGTGAAGTCACGAGCGCTGTGATCGCGACGTCCCTTGTCTTGATCTCAGTATTTGTCCCGGTGTCGTTTTTCCCGGGAACGACAGGCATTCTGTACAAGCAGTTTGCCTTGACGATTGCATTTGCCATCGCCATTTCAGCATTTAACGCGTTGACGCTCTCTCCTGCGCTTGCTGCTTTGTTTCTTCGCGGCGAAGAAGAGAAATACAAGATGCTGGACTGGACACGCATTAAGCCCTTGGCCCGTGGGTACTCGGCTTTTGCACATGGTGTGGAAGCCGCCATAGAGTGGCTTGGACGGACCTATGCACGGTTGATTCATCTCGTGTTGCGTATGCGCTATGTATTGCTGCTTGTCTTTTTTGCCGGACTGGCAGCTACGGCATACATGTATCGACATGTACCCACTGGCTTCATCCCGCAGGAAGATCAGAATTACCTGATCGCCGTGGTGCAGACGCCCCCGGGCGCTTCACTGAATTACACAACTGAGCTTTCGCACCGTGCAGAAGAGCTCGTCTTGAAAGACCCCGATGTGTTCGGAACGTTTGCCGTGCCGGGGTTCAGCTTGTCGGGCGGCAGCGCTCCAAATTACGGGCTGATCTTTGTTCCGTTGAAATCAATTGATGAACGCCGTGGCAAAGGGCATAGTGCTGCCGATGTAGTGGCGCGCCTTGCTCCCCGTCTCTTCCAGGTTCCGGGGGGCATTATCGCAATGTTTGAGCCTCCGGCAGTGCAGGGTATCGGAAGCTTTGGCGGCTTTGAGTTCCAGTTGCAGGATCTTGGACGCAATACGTTGCAGGATTTGGACGTGGTGGCGCACAAGATTGTGGCTGCGAGCCACCAGCGCAAGGATCTGACGGGATTGTTCACCAGCTATACGGCGAACGATCCGCAACTCTTGGTCACGATTGACCGCGAAAAGGCCAAAGCTATGGGTGTGCCCATCAGCGAGGTCACGAATGCGTTAGGTGTGTATATGGGATCGGAATACATTAACGATTTCGATTTCAATAACCGCTCCTACCGTGTCTATATACAGGCCGATCAGTCCTTCCGCATGAAGGTGAGCGATCTGCGCCAATACTACGTACGCGCCGCCAATGGCTCGATGGTGCCGCTCGACAACGTAGTGAGAATCAGCGATGCCGCCGGTCCGCAGGTGATCAATCATTTCAATCTCTTCCGCTCGGCCGAGATCGATGGTTCTCCGTCACCTGGTTATAGCTCAGGCGAAGGTTTGCAAGCCATGGAACAGCTCGCCAAACAGAATATGCTGCAGGGCATGACTTACACCTGGAGTGGTCTGGCTCTGGAGCAGATCGAAGCGCAAGGTAAAGCCATCGTGATCTTCGGATTGGGCATTGTTGTTGTCTACCTGACACTGGCTGCTCAGTATGAAAGCTTCGCGCTGCCGTTCATCATTCTGCTATCGGTGCCGATGGCAGTACTGGGCGCACTTGCATTGGTCTCATGGCGCGGGTTGTCGAATGATGTCTATGTTCAGATCGGGCTCGTGATGTTAATCGGACTTTCCGCAAAGAATGCCATTCTGATTGTTGAGTTCGCGGAACAGCTTCGAGAAAAGGGACGATCGATTATGGATGCGGCGATTGAAGCTGCCGAGTTGCGGTTACGGCCAATTCTGATGACTTCGATCGCTTTTATTCTCGGCGTGTTGCCACTTTATTTTGCAACTGGATCGGGTGCACTCGGGCGTCATTCGGTAGGTACGACGATTGTTGGCGGCATGATTGTCTCTACAGTGCTGAACCTAATCTTTATCCCGGTGCTGTATGTAATTTTGAGTACGCTTCTCAGCAAGTTTAAGCGCACGCGCCGCAAGGCGGAAGATTGCCTGGAAGTGGAAGAGGGTGCTCTGTCATCGTAAGTTGAATAGAAAGTGCAAAGAAAAGAGGAGCTGTTCGCAGCTCCTCTTTTCTTTGCAGATAGCTTGGGTTAACCTGTTTCTAGCCCAACCAAAGCCGGGATGGCGGAACTGGCAGACGCAGCGGACTCAAAATCCGTCGGAAGCAATTCCATGGGGGTTCGATTCCCCCTCCCGGCACCATCTAAAATACCAATATCCTCTGTTGAATCATAGGCTTGCCGCGCTCGTTAGTGCGCTGTGCTTTGGGTGCTTTTTGGGTCGGCGCTGCTCTAGGGTACGAGTTCAGGTACAGTGCGCATCCACTGTCGTTTCAATATCTTGGCTCCGCTTGTGGCGGACTTATTTCTGCTGATTATCCTTATTTACGCCAGACTATGGAATGCGCAGCGGACTTAGTAATCGGTTCGCTTGAAAGACGTTTCCAGCGACGTATGAGCCACCGTTTACAGCTCTACATACAGTCCGATCTTCAAAATCATCAATGGCGTTCGTCGGAGAACGAAGCCATGGCATCTCGTTTCAATGATGCTGCATGACGAGTCGAAAGAGCGCTGGTCCGTATCTTATGGACCAGCTCGTGAAGTAGCAGAGCGATGATAAGGCCCTAGCAGATGACAACCGGTGACTTTTCATTTGGCTGCTGAGAAGTTCGTTGGTCTCAAGAGAGAGCTGTCGATCTCGAAGATCAAAGGGCGGTTCTCCTCTGACGATTTACGGATGGCCAGTCATTCAGCGTCTGACTCAAGCGCAGACCGGCTCTAATCCTGCTCGCCGAGTGTTTGCGCATAGGTCTTGCCGTATGGGTAAAAGAGCTCTTTGCGGCCTTCCTTCCATGCAGCCTTCATTTCCGGCGTTGTGATATCCCAATCCGGCCGGCACTTTTTTGACTTTCTGGCTGAGTACATTGGAACCGACCGTGACCCGCGAGTTAAACAAGGTCGCGCAAAGGAATACTTCACAGACCTGACGCTTTCTCCCACGTCTGGACCTTGAGTAAGTGAGCCCAAGCTGTACTGCGAACGGTTGAAAGATTGATTCCTTCGGATTTGTCTCGTAGTCGCATAGCCGCCCTTACAATTCTGCTGGCTGAGGTTGCTGCCGGATCTGCTCCACATCCCGAAATGGCGGGGCTCCAAAGAGTCGTCTGTATTCGCGGGTGAACTGTGAGCGACTGGCATATCCAACGTGATACGCCGCGGCAGACGCATCCATCGCCTCGACCAACATGAGCCGTCGAGCCTCCTGCAAGCGAAGGTGCTTTTGATATTCAAGGGGGGTCATGTTGGTGAGTGTCTTGAAATGATGGTGCAGTCCGGAAGGACTCATGTTCGTCTCTTGGGCGATAAGCTTTATCGAAAATGGCTTGTCGAAGTTCTCTTTTAGCCAGATGACTGCTTTCACGACCCCGCTGGCATTGCCATCCGATTGTGCCATTCGCTCAAGTTGCTCGCCTTGCTCGCTACGCCACAAGCGGTAAAGAATCTCACGCTGCAACAGCGGTGCGAGCACAGCACAGTCCTCCGGCTTTCCGAGGAGCTTGAGCAATCGGAGTACCGGATCGAGTAATTCCGGCGTCATTCTGCTGAGGAAAACACCGCGATCAGGTTTCGTCGCCCGTTGGATCTTGCCGGAGGTCCGAAACGACGGTATCTGTTTTACGTCGAGGTCCAGGCTCATCCCAAGGTATGGCTTTGCTTTCGAGGCCGTCGTGACTCTCCCAGACACCGGTAGATCGAGTGAAACCACCAGGTAGTGGCCGGGGTCGTAGGTGAAAACCTCGTCCCCCAACATGAGCCGCTTGCTTCCCTGGGCGACGATGGCCAGAGTTGGACACTGCACACCCTGACCCGGCTGCGTGCGCGAGGAATAGCGAGAGAGATGCAAACCAGGGATTGGAGTAGGAAAAGATCCGTCGATTCGCGTGTTTGCCTCGATCAAAGATGCGAGTTCGGACGACATTGCGCTTCTCCCTCTTTATATATTCCCAGAAGAGAGCGCTTGAATGGTGGACTGCGGCTCGATATCTGGAGGATCAGGCACAAAGTTTGCAGGATCAGGTACCCCAGGCAAGCCCCTGCTGGAATCTCATAGAGACAAGTCAGGAGCGCAAGAATGCCCATGAAGAGTCGTAAGGTGTCGCTGTCAACATCGCATCGCCCGCAAGGAGAGACCTA
>DATHQH010000254.1:0-28247 GCA_035482895.1 Alloacidobacterium sp.
GGCTTTGTCTTCCAGGCGCCGAGAATCGCGCCCATGATGACCATTCCAATCAGTGAAGCACCGGTGTTGATCACCAGAATGCTCATGCCCCTGCCTTCGAAGGCATATTCGGTCGACCATGTTGTCAGGATAAAGCCAACCCACGCGGCGATGGCGATAATCACTCCACGTATGATTGTCTGCTTGCCCGTCATCTGCGTAAACCATGAGATCGCAGCAGCTAGGACCAATGCGCAGATAAAACCAATGACATAGGCAAGCACAAAGCTGCCTCGCTGCTGTCCCAGCTCCGCCGCGGTCTTGCCAATACCAGCCAGCCATTCTTCCATGAACAGCGTGAACCAGACCGCCTGCAGCGCAAAATACACAAGAGCGGAAACAAGAATCGCAAGATAATTCAACCGAACCTGTCGCATTTCAGGCATGTATTCCTCCACATTTCAAGTCGGTCACAAATTGTATCCGATATCGCGCAAATTTCTGAAGAAGAATTGGTCTTGTAATGAAGGAGCCACGCAGTGAAAACTGTGCGCGTACTCATGTCGATCTCCACCTCTACCTGGCAGGTCTCCGCAAGTTCCACAGCTGTTGATGAGACCGCGTGTCATAAAAATGATGAACCAATGACAAAAGGATGACATCCTCCTCCGCACAGGAAGGTTACGGTAATCAAGACAGGCACATCGCATGAGCCTGTAACTCCGCAATCGATTACCTCCCGAAAGGCTCCTGTTCTGTGTTGAAATCCGAGCCTTTCGGTCTCTTTGTTCGGCTTACCGCGCCGTTTTTGCCGCACGTGATGAGGGATGCGTACGCGGTTTTTTACCATTGGTCCGTTTGCCGGGTGTCTCAATCACACCGCGCATCCAGAAGTTGCCTTCCGGATCCACTTCAATGCCATGCACCTCGCGCTCGAATCCAGGAAAGCGCTTGCTGAATTCTTCGAGAGCCAGCAGGAAACGGATCGTTGGGCTATTGGCGTCGCCCAGCCGCTCACCCGGCATCGAGATCGGAATACCCGGTGGATACGGCACCAGCATTACCGCTGGGATTCGTCCTGCCATCTCCGCCAGCTTTACTTTTTCCGTGCCTTCGCGAATCAGCTTTTGATATGCCTGTGCAGGGGTCATCACAGGATTGGGATCCACGTCAAAAGCCTCCTGCAGCAGCCCGGGCAGATTCAGTTCTCTCATCGCTGCGTGCATCTCGTCGCTTAGTTGTTTCAGGTCCATTGCGCCGTAACGGTCGGGATACTTGGAGGCCAGTTGTGGCAGCGCTTCGGTCAGCAAAGCTTCCTGATCATAGAGTCGCCGGAACTCAAAGAGCGTCTCCAGCAGGCTTCCCCACTTACCTTTACTGGTGCCCACGGAGAACAGCGTCAGGATCGTGTAGTCGCCGGTCCTGGCAATTTCGACGCGTCGCGCATCGAGAAATGCGGTAAGAATTGTCGCTGGGATGCCCCAGTTGTCGATACGGCCCTGCGCATCGATGCCGGGCGTCAGGATTGTGACCTTCGTCGGATCGAGCAGCACATAGTCGTCGGCAATGTCCTCATCGCGATAGCCATGCCATGTTTCACCCGGCTTTAGCGTCCAGCACTGCGAAGACTGCGCCAGCAAATTATCCGGCGCATCTTCAAAGCGAATGACCTCGCCGCTCGCTGTGTCCTTCACATAGTCCGGCTGGTACATGCCGAAGAACCAGCCGCCGCCTTCCTCCGCCTTCAGGCGGTGCGCTACCGAAGCCATGGCTTTGCGGAAGGTAATCGCATCCTGAATCGTCTCCGTCATCAGCGTCGAACCGGCTGGCTCGTCCATCATCGCCGTCGCCACGTCAATCGAGGCAATCATCGGATAGAACGGCGAAGTCGTGCCACGCATCATGAACGATTCGTTGAACTGGTCAAACTCCAGCGGAGCGCGCGGGCTCAGCTTCACATGGATCATCGACGCCATCGAAAAAGCGGGCAGCATCTTGTGCGTCGACTGCGTGGCAAAGAGCAGCGGACGGTCCGGCATCTCGTCCGGCACGTCCATCGCAAAGCGTCCGCGATACAGAGGATGGAATTTCGCATAGGCGTACCATGCCTCATCGAAATGCACGCGAGGCACGCTCTTCGCCAGCTGCTCCACCACGCTGTCCACGTGGTAGCAGAAGCCGTCATACGTTGAATTAGTTACGACCGCATAGCTCGGATCTTTTGAAACTGCCTTCGCGGTAAATGGACTTTTCTCGATCATTTCCCGGATATTTTCCGGACGAAAGCGCGCCAGAGGCACCAATCCGATCATGCCGTAACCGTTACGTGTCGGCTTGAAATACACCGGACGCGCACCCGTCACCGTCAACGTGTGACAGATGGACTTGTGGCAGTTCAGATCAGCAAGCACCATTTCGTCCTGGGCAATTACGCCATGTCCGACGATCTGGTTTGAGGTCGATGAGCCTCCGAGAACATAAAACGTCCAGTCAGCCCCGAAGATGCGCGCCGCGTTGCGCTCTGACTCCGCTGGAGGTCCAATGTGATCGAGCCACGAGCCGAGTTGAGAAGTAGAGATACCCAGGTCAGACCGGAGCAGATTTTCGCCAAAAAACTGGTGGAAAGCCATCCCGACAGGATGCTTCAGAAAGGCCACTCCGCCCATATGTCCAGGGGCGTCCCAGGAGTAGGCACCCTGGTCCGTATACTTCACCAACTCGCGAAAATATGGTGGCAATAGTTGTTCGTGATATCGCTCGACAGCGAAATCGACGCGGTTGGCGATAAACGCAGGCGTATCGCCAAAGAGATGGATGTACTCGTGCACCTGCTTTACCACCTCAAGCGGCAGTTCGCTGACGAGCGTACGGTCAGCGATCAGAAAGATCGGCAGCTTTTTGTTGCGTCGGCGCACTGCACGAATGATGCGTAGAGCCGCGCGCTGGTCAAACTGGGTGTTCTCCGGAAGATCCCAGTCCAGCAGGATAGCGCTTTGCGACGGATCCGAATTTACCAGCGCCAGTCCATCTTCAGGAGTTGCCGTGCGCACTACGCGATAGCCTTCCTTGTCGATTGCCTCGCACAGTCGTTCCATGGCACGGTCGGATACCGAATCGGTCCCACCTACTTCACTCGCAATGAGCAGAACCCAGCGGCCTTGTTCCATCTACTGCAACCTCTCTCTTCACTCTATGCGTTCCAGAAGCGCAGGGCTTCCCCCGCTTCTTGAACAGCGCGTTAAATTTGATTTTGGGAGCATTCCGGACGAACGTTCCGCGAATTAACTGGCCTGAAAAAACGCCATTATTTGCCCCCGACTCTGAGTGCAATCAAGGAAGGGGAAAGGATCAGCTTTTCTCGTTTTTGGAAGGGGGCACGGCTTAGGGCTTTAGCCTTCCCATAAGGTGGAAGCTTATTGAAATACTCTCTACACCCTGTCAAGCTCTTTTCTACAATAAACTTTTTAAAGTCGTTACGAATCAGCCACTTAGCGCCTGACCACTTTGCCGTGTTTCTTCGCACAATTCTTTACAATAGAGATAAGCGGGAAATTAATCTACCTCACAGACGAAAAAACTGTAACCCGCATCAGATCAATATTTTACATATAAATACAGCCTTCTCAATACTTTACGGCGTTAAAACTACAGAAACGTGCCTTTTCAAAGACTTTAGCTGCTTTGTAAGGGGAAGGGGTGGGTTCAGGTCGTCTCCTCGACCGTGTCGCCCTCGCCCGGAGCCAGAAACAGATTCGTTTCCAGGCCATGCTGGCGCGTGTACAGGTCGTAATAGCGACCGCCCAGGGCATAGAGGCTCTCATGCGTGCCGCGCTCGAGAATCGCTCCTGACTCGACCACCAGAATCTGATCCGCCCGGCGAATGGTGGAGAGCCGGTGTGCAATCACAAAGGTTGTGCGGCCCTGCATCAGGAAATTGAGGCCGTGCTGAATCATCTGCTCGGACTCCGAATCAAGCGACGAAGTCGCCTCGTCCAGAATCAGGATGCGGGGATCGGCAAGAATGGCGCGGGCAATGGAAAGCCGCTGTCGCTGGCCGCCGGAGAGCTTTACGCCGCGCTCGCCTACAATCGTGTCGTACCCCTCAGGAAAGCGCTCGGCGAACTCGTCGACGCGAGCGATGCGGCATGCTTCGAGAAACTGCTCCTCGGTCGCCTGCGGATACGAAAACACTACGTTCTCCCGAATGGTGCCGTCGAAGAGAAACGACTCCTGCAGGACCACACCAAGCTGACTCCGGTAGGTATCCAGCTTTACCGTGGAAAGATCGATCCCATCGACGAGTACGCGCCCGGAATCCGGCTTATGGAATCCGCACACGATACTGATAATCGTCGACTTGCCCGACCCCGACGATCCAACCAGCGCCGTTACCGTGCCGGGCCGCGCCTCGAACGAGATGCCATGCAGCACCGGCTTGTCCACTTCGTAGCTGAAACGAAGATCGTCGAACTCCACATCGCCGCGAATTTCGCCGAGCCTTACTGTGCGCTTCGGGTCGCTGAATTCGTCCATCTCGTTCAGTATTTCCATCGTGCGGTCGAGCCCCGCAACCGCCTCAGTCAGCTGCGTACCGATGTTCACCATCTGGAAGACAGGCGCGATCATGAATGCCAGCAGCATCGTGTATTGGACATAGGCACCTTCCGTCATGTGACCGCCAAGGACCGCGTGACCGCCCAGAAGCATTACCAGGCCGCCAACCACGCCCAGCACCGTCGTCGCCGCGAACGACAGTGCACTGGTTGCCGTCAGCGAGCGCATCACATTGTCCAGAAGCCGCTGCACACCCTGGCTGAAGACGCCAGCCTCGCGCTCCTCGGCGTGGTACCCCTTGACTACGCGCACTCCGCCGAGCGACTCGGTAAGCCGTCCTGTGACTTCGGCATTAATCTTGGCGCGCTCACGAAAGATCGGGCGAATTGTTTTAAAGGCATTCGACAGAATGATGACGAAAATGGCAATAACGGCAAAAACGATCAACGTGATGCGATGGCTGCTCCGCAACAGCAGCACAAATGCCATAGTCGCCGTCAGGATGCCGCCGACAAACTCAACCAGTCCGGTGCCGATCAGGTTGCGCACGCCTTCTACGTCCGACATAATGCGCGAGACGAGCGTGCCCGTGCGGTTGCTATCGTAAAAGCTGACTGGCAACAGCCCAATATGTTGTTGCACTTGTTTGCGAAGATCGGCAATCATGCGCTGCGCAGCTTTGGATAAAAGCTGCGTCAGGGAAAACGAGGTAATCGCCTGAATAGTTGTCGCCAGAAACACGGCACCGACGAGCGGTAGCAACTTTTCTGCGTGATGATGCCGCAGCACCTGGTCGATAAACGGCTTGGAGGAGAGCGGCAGCACCAAACCGGCAACCCGGTTGATCGCCATCAAAAGGAGCCCAAACAGCAAAAGCATGCGCCGCGGACGAACCAGCTTCCAGACCTCAGGCAGCACTTTCTTGAGATCGGTCTTTTTCTTAGGCACGTCGCCTGCGGCCGCGCGGATAGCGCTGCGGGATCCGCCGCTGCGCTCTGCTCTCATCGACGTCATGGAACCAGGCCGCATAAAACTTAAGCCCGCGCCCGTCGCGCAGCCACAAACGAGCGTACGCAAAGCACAACGAAAATAAGCAACAATATCGACATTGCAGCCTTCTCTTTTACTGCGATCGGGTGTGGAAACTGCCGCCCCAGCAGCATGCGGATGCTGTCATAGATGCCCTTTGCCGTTCCGAGAAAACCCAGCAGCCCAACCGTAACCGCAATGTGCATATAAAGCATGCGCTTCTTCCCGTCTTCTGTAATCGCCAGAAAACCGAGAATGCCGAGAAGTAAGCCGACATATGTCGGGATGAGAGCCGTTGGTGCGTGACTGCCAGCCACGACAAAGCCGAAGATGCCAAGAAGAATCAGAATGACGCCGAAGCTGATTGTAGTTTTTGCCATGCGTTAAAATGCGCCTCCGCTGTTTCTAGCATAGAGCATCGGGCATACGCTTTGAGACGCGGCAGAAACTGACAGGACTCAATTTGTTATGTAGAGGGTACGATCTTCATGGACTTGAGAACCTGACGCGCAGCTACATCGGGAAGCTGCTCAGCGGAAACATGCAGCGCATCCGCCGGGAGCTCCAGCGTGGCAATCTGGCTGTCAAGTAACGTCTCTGGCATAAAGTGGTCATGCCTCATCAGCATACGCTGCGCGATGACTTCTTTCGGCGCCTCCGTCAGCACGAAACGGTAGACATCATGAGGCAGACCAGCGATTAGCGTCTCACGATACGATTGCTTCAACGCCGAACACGTCAGGATGCCGTTCTCTTCGCGCTGATACCAGTTAAGGATCAGGGCGTGCAGCGAAGCGAGCCAGGGAGCGCGATCTTCGTCCGTCAAGGGAATTCCTGCATGCATCTTCGTCTTGTTGGCTGCGCTGTGATAATCGTCGCCCTCGGCAAACTGCCATTTTGTAAGTGCGGCTAGCGCATGCGCAAGCGTTGTCTTTCCGGAACCGCTCACCCCCATCACGATTAGGATCATGCTTTTCCTTGCGCCGCCACAATCCGCTTCACATCAGCCACAATCTGCTCCGGGGTCCAGTCATTCGTCGGATACCATTTGACTACCTTGCCATCCGGCCCGATTACCAGCGTCGAAAGCGAATGCGTAATGGTGTGGTCTTTCTCCGGCGTTGCTCCCACATCAAAGAAACGCAGAACCGCTGGAAGATTATCCTTGCCGGGCGCCGCAAAATCCCAGTGGGCGAATGTCTCGTTTGTGTACTTTCCCGTGTAGGAACTGCCGTAACTGCGCAGTACCTGCGGCGTGTCGTACTCGGGATCGAAGCTCACACTCAGTAGATGTGTCTTCTTGTACAACGCTGGATCGGCGGTCAGCGTTTTATCCATCTGCGCAAAATTTCGGCTTATGCGCGGACAGAAGTCGGCCACTGGACATCTCGTGTAAATGAAGGTCATCAGCAGCACCTTGCCGCGGAACTGCGCGAGACGAATCTGCTTACCGCTCTGGTTCAGCAGACGGAAATCCGGCACCTGATCGCCCGGTTGAATGGGATGGTAGAAGTAACTCGGCTTATAGTCGGGCTTGGCCTGGGCAATGATAACGATCTCGTCGAGCAGGTCTGACTTGTCAGTCGCAATCAGCGTTGCCGTGATGCTGTCGCCCGGATGCAGCTCGGTGATGATGCTGGGGTTTTTCAGCTTGTACGGCATCGTCATGGCTTCCATAAAGCCGGGAATTGCTGCCGCATCCAAAACAATTTCGTTATGCGACGCATCCACTGTCATGATTTTGCCGCGCACAGGATAGTGCTTCGCGTTCGCTTCGGAAGCAGGCTGGTCGGATGCGGGGACGCTTTCGGAATTTGTCTTCTGGCGGCAACCACCCAATGACAAGGTGCAGACAACAATCACAAGGGAACAGAGACGAAAAATAGAACAGGTCACAGTTCAGTTTACACTTTCTAAGTGCTCCCACTCTTTGACTCGCAGCCCTTATTACCGCTGGTGGAGACGGTCAGAAATGCCCTCGCAGACGGCTCCATTGTGGTTACGGCGAATGCGCGTTCGGCCCGGTCACTCGCACTGCAGTACGCGGAGCAGCAGCGGAGCAATGGGATCGAAATGTGGGCGTCTCCGGCCATTTTCGACTGGGACACATGGCTGAACAGCCTTTGGCACGAGCATCTGTTCCGCAATGCAGAGTCCCCGCTATTGCTGACACGGCTTCAGGAGCACTCTCTGTGGAAGCGCGTGCAGCAAGCGGATGCCATGCTGGTTGTCTCGCCAGACGGAATGGCATCGCTCGCTCAAAGCGCATATGCGCTTCTCAGCGATTATCGCCGGCACGCCATGCGAAACACCGAATGGCTCGAAGTAGATGCCGAACACTTCCGCCAATGGGCGAAGATATTCGATCAGTTGTGCCGTGATCAAAAATGGGCGAGCCGCAGCGATCTTGCAAACCGTCTCAGCCTCGCCGCACGAGCAGGCAGGCTCATTCTGCCGAAGCACATGCTTCTTGTAGGGTTCGACCGATTCACGCCGGCGCAACAAGGCTTTCTCCACAACATTCGCGAGGCTGGCGTCATTGCGGAAGAGTTTATTCAGCCGCCAGAGCATCATGCGGCAAATATGCTCATTGTCGCCGACGATCTGAACGATGAACTGCTCGCCTGCGCCAGGTGGTGTAGGCGCCAGCTTGAGCATAATTCGGCAATTCGCATTGGCGTGATTGCGCCCGATATCAGTAGCATTCGCGCAAAGACTGAACGAACATTTCGTGCCGTCCTGATGCCGCAGTCTCTCGATCTGGCAAGTGAAGCCGGAACGATGCCATTTGAATTTTCACTTGGCGTACCGTTGTCTTCTATCCCGGTCGTACGTGCTGCACTTCTTTTGCTGCGTTGGGTCGTCGAACCTTTGTCAGAAGAACAAATTACATGGCTTTTGCTGTCAGGTTTCTTTAGTGATAACGACTCCGAAACACAATCGCTAGCGCAATTCGATTTCAAGCAGCGCAATGCAGGCTCGCTCTCTCCCGAAACCTCGCTTCAGGCATTTACCAGCCGTCGCGCGCCGAATCCGTTTTCCAAACGCGCTCGCGAACTGCTGCGCGCCGTGGATAAGAGCCACGCACTGACAGATACCAACACCTGTATTGCATGGACCGAGTTGGCAGAACAACTGCTTTCTCTTGCAGGATGGCCCGGTTTTCGAACGCCTGACAGCGTGCAATTCCAGGCTCAAAGACGATGGATCAGGGTATTGGATGAAGTAGCGCTGTTGGATTTCTCCGGCCGCAAGAACTCCTTCTCAAACTACTTGCAGACATTGGAAAGACAAGCCGACGAGACCATATTCACATCCGAATCGCACCAGGCTCCAATCCAGATTCTCGGTGCGCTCGAATCCTCCGGTCAGACATTTGATGCCATCTGGTTTCTCGAAGCCGATGATTCTCAGTGGCCTCCGACCGGCAGGCCGCATCCATTGCTGCCCACTTCCCTGCAACGTGAGGCACAAATGCCGCATAGCTTGGCTGCGATTGATGCCGATCTCGGATATCTCGTGGCGAAGCGTCTTGCAGAAAGCACAGCACAGATCATCTTCAGCTATGCGAGGCAGAACAAAGAAGGTGAATTGAGGCCATCGCCACTGCTTGCAACGATTGTCGGCGCAGAGAATCGTCCCATTCCAACTATGGAATTTTGTCGGCAACTGGATCTACCGGAGGACACCAAAAGAGAAATCACGATCGAGTCGGTTGTCCTTGCTTCAGAAACAGCGGCGTGGCCGCAGGAGCGCATCGCCGGCGGAGCAGATGTTTTGAAAGAACAGGCAGCCTGTCCCTTCCAGGCATTTGCAACGCGTCGGCTCGCTGCGCGGCCTCTCAAACGTACAGATTGGGGATTAGACGCAGCGAAGCGCGGGAGCCTATTACACGACATTCTCGAGAACATCTGGTCGCCCGATACACCCAACCCATTTCGGATGGTCACTCTCGACGATCTTAAAAATGTAGCCGCCGCACAGCATCTCGACGATGCATTGCGCTACCACATCAGGAATGCCTTTCACTCATTGATCCGCGAACATGAGGGCGATGCCTGGGCACAAGCGTATTTCGAATCGGAGCAAATTCGCCTGCTGGCACGTCTGCGTGAATGGATGTTGCATCATGAAGCCGTACGCCAGTCTTTTGAAGTCAAGGCGCGAGAGCAACGTTTACAGGATGTGCATGTTGGTGAACTGAAGCTGAACCTGCGCGCCGACCGCATCGATCTATTGCCCGATGGCTCTCACTTACTCATCGACTACAAGACTGGTGAGGTATCGACCGCAGACTGGCAGGGAGAACGGCTCGATGAACCGCAGCTTCCTCTCTACGCTGCGTATGGCAATGTAGAGAATGTCAGTGGCCTTCTCTTCGCGCAGATCCGCGCAGGCAAAACGGCCTTTGTGGGCCGCGTGGCCAATGCACAGCAGCGATTGCAGGCAAACCTCTCAGCCAGCAGTTCTTTAGTAAATCAGCCATACGACGACAGCATGCGCGATGGATGGCAGAATGCACTGCTCCACCTGGCGGAAGAATTTCTTCGCGGCGAGTCCTCCGTAGATCCAAAGCATGGCGCGAAAACCTGCAAATACTGCCCGTTGCCAGGCCTTTGCCGAGTTGCGGAAACAGAGAGCGCCGAAGGCGGCGATGTAGAGGCAGATCATGACTGAGCTTCGCATCAGTACCTCCGATCAGAGTGCGCGCGACCAGGCCCTGGATACTCGTTCGTCATACATTGTGCAGGCTCCAGCAGGCTCCGGTAAAACGGAACTGCTCACGCATCGCTTCCTCAAGCTGCTCGCGATAGTCGACGAGCCCGATGAAATTCTAGCCATCACTTTCACGCGTGCAGCTACAGCAGAGATGCGCTCGCGTATCCTGCAAAAACTCGAAGCGGCGCGGCAAAATCCAGTCCCGCAGTCAAGTGACGAAGAAATGCTCATCTCCGCGCGTGCGGCTCTGGCTCATGCGCAAAAACGCAACTGGAATCTACTGGAACAGCCGCAGCGTCTGAACATCCAGACAATCGACTCACTATGTATGCGCATCGCCTATGAGCAGCCGTTGCTGGCCCGCATGGGCGGACATCTGCAGCCAATCGAAAATGCTCTTCCGCTCTACGATGAGGCAGCACAGCGCACGATTGCAAATCTTGGCAACCGCAACCATGAGCTGCAGAACGCCCTCATGCATCTTCTACAGTTGCGCGATAACAGCCTTCCCGACTCGCAACGTCTGATTGCGGACATGCTCGCGCATCGCGATCAGTGGCTGCATGCGTTTCCTTTGACCAGAGATCTGACAAAAGACGATTGGGACACCATACGCATGCGTCTGGAAGCGCCATTCCGGCAGGCAATCCGCCGCGTGCTCAAGAAGATTCACAGCTCGCTCAGTGCCGAAACCATTGCTCGCGAATTGATTGAGTTGGCAAACTATGCGTGCAAAAATCCGAACGAGATCGATCTAAGAGCCATAGCGCACATAAGAACACTTCCTGAACCCTCTGAAAAATTCTTAGAGCAATGGATTTGCTTTGCCAATCTTCTGCTCGCCAAGGGCAGCCGCGCTTGGAGAAAGCACTTTACGACCAGGGAAGGATTTCCTCCGGCGGCGAGCCGCGAACAGGATTCGATTGAGCAGAAATACAAAAAACGCATGCTTTCTTTTATCCACCGTCTTGCGCAAATGGACCATCTGCTCGAATCACTTCACGAAATACGCCGCTTGCCACCAGTTCGCTATGACGAAGACCAGTGGCAGATATTGCGCGACCTGTTCACCGTTCTACGCTACGCAGTTGCAGAATTACGCGTTTTGTTCGCCGAGCAAAAGGTAGTCGACTTCATTGAGCTCGGAATCGCCGCGCATGCCGTGCTCGAACAAGAGCATCCTACGGAACGCGTGCTGGCATTCAGCGATCGTATTCGTCACCTGCTCGTCGATGAGTTCCAGGACACATCGCGGCGCCAGCACAAGCTGATCGAAATGCTGCTTCGCGTCTGGAACCCGGGTGATGGTCGCAGCTGCTTCTTTGTTGGCGATCCCATGCAGTCGATTTACATGTTCCGCCAGGCAGAGGTAGAACTTTTCGAACAGGTGCGGCAACATGGTATTTCTTCCGCTGACCAACGGCTTCCGTGCAGACCACTTCAACTCTCGGCCAATTTCCGCTCACACGCCGGACTGACGGAACCACTCAACACATATTTCGAGACGATCTTTTCGGGTACTCACGCTGCGGGTGCTGCTGCTGTGTCGTTCTCGCGTTCAGAAGCGGTCTCGGATGCTCTTCCTGATCCGTCGGTGTGTCTGCACCCGCAATTTCTGCCGGGCACAGAGCGCGGCAAGCCAGATCGTGAGGCATTGGATGTCGCGCGGAAGCGCGAGGCCGAGGAAGCAATCTCAATTGTTGAGAAGCACCTGCCGCGAATCGCCGAAGCCGCAGCCAACCCCTCGTTGTCATATACCGTGGCGGTGCTGGCACGTGCACGGCAACATCTGTCGCTGATCGCGCAAAAGCTGCGCGAACACGATATTCCTTATCGCTCCATTGAGTTAGAAACGTTGGCGGAACGTCAGGAGATTCGCGATCTTCTCTCACTTATCCGCGCATTGCTGCATCCGATGGATCGCATTGCATGGCTCTCTGTTCTGCGTGCTCCCTGGTGTGGGCTTACGCTGCAAGACCTCCACGTTCTCTGTGGCGAAGATGATAAGCAGTTCACTTCGACTCCGATTCGACAGTTGATTGAGGATCGCCTGCCATTGCTTAGCAAGGATGGCGAGCAAAGGTTGCGCCGCGTCTACGCGGTTCTTAGCAAAGCGATCGGGGTCCGTTACCATCAGGCACAATCTTCATCGATTTCCTCATGGATCGAGCGCACGTGGCACAGCCTCGGCGGTCCGCTCTGCCTTGATGAACAGGAACAGGAGAATGTGCGCGTCTTCTTCAGCATGTTGGACGAAATTGCACCGGACGGCATCGTGTGCCTTGGCGACGAGTTCGACAACAAGCTGAGCCGTCTGTTTGCGCAGCCTGATCCGCGCGCCAGTGAGCGCTCCGGTGTTCAATTGATGACGATTCACAAAGCCAAGGGCCTTGGCTTTGATGTGGTTCTTGTGCCCGGGCTCGAACGAAGCACCGGACGCGACCGCCAGCAACTGATCTGCATGCTGGAGCGGGTAAGTATCGACAGTCCCAGCTATGACGAACTTCTGGTGGCGCCTATCGGCAGCAAGGGCGGCGCAAGGCATCCTCTCTACCAGTGGGTACAAAAGCAGCGCACCCTGCGTGAAGCGGAGGAGCGCAAACGCATCCTCTATGTAGCCTGCACTCGCGCTCGCCGTGAGCTTCACCTCTTCGGTGCGGCTGTTGTCACAGGGCAAGGCGAACTGCAACCCGGGCCTCAGGATAGCTTGCTCGCGTCGGCGTGGCCTGCGCTGAAAGCGGAGTTTGGCGCTGCCTATCTGGATCACAATCGGCGCAATGTACTTCCCTTCCCACTCGCTTCACAAATGGGAGTTCTTCATCTTGCTGCAGCCGCGGATTCTCTCCATCCACCGCTTGAATTACGGCGATTGCCTGCTAATGTAGCGTTTCAAGCCAGCGGCACAAATGTAACGGTGTCAAGCACGTTTTCCAGGCTGATCGAGGAACAGGAAATCATTGAGCGCCCTGAGGGTTCGCGTCTACGGCGAACGATTGGCAGCATCATTCATTCTTTGCTTGAGCAATTGAGCCGGCACCTCGCACAAAATGCTGAGGCTTCGCTTCATGCGATTCGCGATTTGCTCCAGTCTCAGGCCGCGGGCATGTTGCGAGCCGCTGCTGTGTCTCCCGATCAGTCTTCAGCCGCACTCACAGACATTCTTGCAGCCGTTGAAGCTGCAGCGGCAGATCGCTATGGACACTGGATACTGAGCCCCCATCCGGAAGCGCAATCAGAAGCTTCGTGGACCGGCTGGATCGATGGCGGACTAAGGACGCTGCGTGCCGATCGGATCTTCCGCGCGGGCGCCAATCCGCTTGACGCCGGCTCGGAATATTTTTGGGCTGTTGACTACAAAACTACACGATATACGGGACTCGATGTCGCCGATTTCCTCAGCGCACAGCGCAAGATATACGAGCCCCAACTGGCACAGTATGGAAGAGCTCTACGTAAACTTCATGGCGATAGCTTGCAGCTTCGGTTTGGGCTTTACTTCCCGCTTCTTGGGCATCTGGAATACTGGCCCGGCTAGGCTGCTTTCATTTAAACGGATGGCCGCGAAAGAGATAGAACAATTCGATGATAAGGATAATGACTACGGTGAGCTCCAGAAAGAAGGCGCGGCTTTGATTGAACTGGTCGACCATGAAGTGGTAAAGCTCGCGCGCAGTCTGGACTTTGTTGGTGACGAGATTCTTGTAGTCCGGCACGCCGACCTTCGATGCGGCCAGCTTGTATAAGCGCGCGGAGAACATGTCGCTTAAAAACTTGATGGCATTGTCTGCATGCTCGGTCAGTTCGGTCACTTCAAGCAGAACTGTATTCAGTTTTGTAGCTGAGCGCGCAAGTCGCCAGCGGGCAAAAAGACCCGTTCCTTCCTCCAGAGAGTTATAGACGCCTTCCAGCTCGTTGGTAAGTAATTCGTCATAGTGGCGAAATTCGAGAAGCTGCGAATTGGCATATTCCAGCAACTGGATTGCAGTCTCAGCACCGGCAGGCGTGTCGTACAGAAAAGCTGCGTTCCAGCCGATCACAGCCAGATCTTTGACGGAGTAAGAAATGCCTGACTGCAAAACCTCATGACGCTCACTATCGGAAAGCTCTGTCGAGTCGCCGCGAACAATCTGCGTGATCTGTTTTCCACGATGCGTCAAAAGATCCGTTGCGGATGGCGTGCCGCTCACTTCACGTACATGAAAAATGAAGTAATCTTCGTTCAGCCATTCTTTGTATGGCTTTACCAGCGCGTCTCTCGCCTGCTCCAATCGTTTTTTCGCGATACCTAGTGCGTACGCAGAAAAATCAACGTCCCATACCCATCGACTGGAGAGCTGCACGAGTTTTTCCCAGTCACCGGAGAAGGGCAACTCGAAGATAACGCTGACGACACCATAGTCGTAATACTTGATCTGCCCCTGAAGCCGCTCCCCGGTTTCCAGCACCAGTGTCTCCGCTGTTTCGACAACAGGCGGACGCTGATAACGCACATAGCTTGGCAGGGCGTGCTTCAGGGGCGGCTTCTGCACAGTCTGCGCGCTGAAGACGTCTCGCAAGTGATCGAGACGTATCTCTTCACACACATCGAACTGGATGAGCACAAGGACTGAGCCTTGAAGCTGTTCGTTGCGGTCTGGTGGGGCTGCATCCATAAGCGTTGAACTGAAGAATCGCCTTGAACTGGAGGAACGTAAGCTCCTGTTGATTGTATGGCACGAATATGAATGGACGTCTCGGGACATGCTGATTTCTTCGGCGAGAGAAATCATCTTTAATGGCGATCGGACGATCGCTATCATAATCGCAGGTGATGCTGTTCTCTATGCCGAAACGCAGTGCAGGTTTACTGATATATCGCCGTAAGAACCACGGTACGGAAGTGTTTCTCGCGCATCCGGGCGGCCCGTTCTGGGCTAAGAAAGACCTGAATGCATGGTCGATTCCGAAAGGCGAATACGGCTCCGAAGAAGATCCGCTCGCCGCCGCAAAACGCGAGTTCGAAGAAGAGACAGGTTTTCGTCCGGAAGGCACTTTTGTCGCACTGGGAGATTTGAAGCAGGCCGGCGGAAAGATTGTGACAGCGTGGGCTGTTGAAGGTGATTGCGATCTATCCGTATTGAGGAGCAATACATTCTCCCTGGAGTGGCCTCCGCGTTCCGGACGCATGGTGGAATTTCCGGAAGTGGATCGATGGCAGTGGTTCTCCATCGAGGAGGCACAAGAGCGCCTTCTATCCGGACAGAAGGTTTTTCTTGATCGCCTTGTTGAACTGCTAGCGAATTAGTCCAACCCAAGGGTTCATCCTGAGCTTTATCGCCCTGTTATATATTTGGTGAACACAGCCAAACACCATGCGGAGGCTGCAATGCCAACTATCGGACGAGCTGCTGTTGTTCACGAATTCCGCAAGCCACTGCACCTTGAAGAAAAGACGTTTGCCGATCCGGGCCCACTCGAGGTGTTGGTCAAGATGGGCGCGACGGGTGTATGCCACACCGACGTGCACGCCGTAGATGGAGATTGGCCCGTGAAGCCGAATCTTCCTTTCACGCCTGGGCATGAAGGCGTGGGCGTAGTAATAAAAGCGGGGCGTGAAGTTCGTGATGTGAAGGAGGGTGATCGCGTCGGCCTGCCCTGGCTGCGATCGGCATGTGGAGCGTGCGAGTGGTGCGCCGAAGGATGGGAGTCGCTGTGCCCGAATGCCGTTTACGGCGGCTATACAGCAGATGGCAGCTTTGCCGACTACGCATTGGCTTCGGCGGCATATGTAGGCCATATTCCGGCACAGTTGAGCGATGCAGAAGCGGCTCCGATTTTATGCGCGGGACTTACCACATGGAAAGGCCTGAAAGAAGCAGAGCTGAAGCCAGGACAATGGGTTGCCATCTCCGGCATCGGTGGACTCGGGCAACTGGGCGTGCAGTATGCGATTTCAATGGGCTTGCATGTCATCGCTATTGATATCGATCCGGAGAAACTTCTCCTGGCCAAACGTATGGGCGCCGAAATTACACTAAACGCCAAAGAAGAAGACCCTGCGAAGCAGGTGATGTCCGCTGTCGGCGGAGCACACGGAGTATTGGTGACGGCTGTGTCGTTGCCAGCTATTCACCAAGCCATCAATATGACGCGTAGAAAAGGGACATGCGTATTGGTTGGTTTGCCGCCAGGCGATTTCCCTCTGCCTGTCTTCGATGTCGTGTTGAAGCGGCTCACCGTACGCGGCTCGCTGGTCGGGACGCGTGCCGACTTGGCCGAAGCGCTCTCGGTTTCAGCAAAGAGCGATATTCGCTCGCACATTGAAACAGCACCTTTAGAAATGGTAAACAACGCACTCGATAGACTGCGTGCAGGGAAAGTGGAAGGACGAATTGTTCTGACCTTTTAACGTCAGCTGCGGGTGCCGTCGCCTACACTCATGTGGTGGCGCACATCGAAACCCTGCACCCAAAAAATAACATCTTCGGCGATATTCGTTGCGTGGTCGGCCACACGTTCGAGACTGCGGGCGATCACCAAAGCATCCAGCGCTTGAGGAGTGTGCTGGGGCTGTTCTCGCATCACATTCAACAACGCAAAATGAATCGTCTCGTTCAGCTTGTCGACACTGTCATCCATCGATAGAACCGATTCGGCCATCTTCGCATCAGCTTCGATGAATGACTGGAGGGACTTACGCACCATGGCGGCAGCAAGGTTGGCCATGCGCGGAATGTCTATGGGAAGATCGACATCTGCATAAGCCTGCAGGTCGCGCACACGCTCTGTGATATTGACCGCTGAGTCGCCGACACGTTCCACATCGGCATTGATCTTGATAACGGCAAGAATAAATCGCAGGTCGATCGCCATGGGCTGTTCCATAGCTAGCAGATCGAGAGCCATCTGATCGATCTCTCGCTCAAGGCGATTGATGGCCAACTCGCTGTGGTCCACCAGGTCGCAGATCGACAGATCGCGCGTACGATAGGCCTCAACGGCACGTTGAATCGACTGCTCAGCCATACCGGCTACAATCAGCAGTTTCTCTCTCAGCTCATCCAGACTTTTATGAAAACGAAGGCGCGTCATCCAAATCTACCCGTGATGTAATCTTCGGTCCTCTTGTCGCCAGGATTTGTGAATATCTTGTGAGTCGAATCAAATTCAACAAGCCTGCCGTTCAAAAAGAAACCGGTGCGTTCCGCAACTCGCGCTGCCTGCTGCATATTGTGGGTCACAATCACGATGGTGTACTGCGATTTGAGCTGGAAGATGAGGTCTTCAATCTTTGCGGTAGAAACAGGGTCAAGCGCCGACGCTGGCTCGTCCATAAGCAGCACTTCCGGGTCGACGGCCAGCGCGCGGGCGATACAGAGACGCTGCTGCTGTCCACCCGAGAGACTGGCGCCGGACTTCTTCTTCAGATCGTCCTTCACCTCATCGAAGAGCGCAGCGTGTTTCAGGGACCGCTCCACCACTTCGTCAAGCATGCGGCGATTGCGGAAGCCGTTTAATCGTAATCCGGAGGCAACGTTGTCGTAGATCGACATCGTGGGAAATGGATTGGGGCGCTGGAAGACCATGCCGATGCGGCGGCGGATCTCCACCGGCGAGGCATCGTTATAAATGTCGAGATCGCCGATGCGAACCGTACCGGTAACTTTACCGATGGGATTGGTCTCGTGCATACGGTTGAGGCAGCGGACAAACGTAGACTTGCCGCAACCGGAGGGGCCAATGAGCGCGGTGGCCTGGTTCGCAGGAATGTGCAGGTTGATGTCCTGCAACGTATGGTTGGTGCCATACCAGGCATTCAGGTTCGAGACTTCAATTCCGACGCCCACTTAATTTGCCCCCTTCAAAACACCGCGCGTAGTGACAAAGCGCACCAGCGCGACGGAAACCACAATTAACAAGATTAATACCAGAGAGCCTGCCCATGCGAGGCGGTGCCATTCGTCATAGGGCGAGAGAGCATAAATGTAAATTTGCAGCGGCAGCGCGGCAATGGGTTGATTAACGTTTGCGCTCCAGAACTGGTTGCCGAACGCAGTAAAGAGCAGCGGTGCTGTTTCACCGGCGACGCGCGCAAAAGCCAGCATGCAACCGGTGATGACGCCAGGTGACGCAGTCTTGAGCGTGATGGCCAGCACTGAGCGCCAGTTGGGCACGCCAAGGCCGAGCGCAGCCTCGCGGATGGCATTCGGGACCATCAGGAGCATTTCCTCAGTCGTGCGTGTGATGGTAGGGATCATCATGATGCCGAGAGCCACGCCGCCGGAGAGCGCGGAGAAATGTTTCTGCGGCAGGACGATGAGCGAGTAGACCGCGATGCCCATGATGATCGAAGGCACGCCATTGAGCACGTCGGCGGTAAAGCGAACGAAGTTGGAAAGCTTGCCGCCACGTCCGAATTCAGCAAGATAGATGCCCGCACCGATGCCGACCGGCACACCCAGAAGGCTGCCGAGCGCGAGCAGAATTCCTGAACCGACGATTGCGTTGGCCATGCCGCCGCCGGCTTCGCCTACAGGCGCGGGAACCTTGGTGAAGAAGTTGAGATTGAGCGAGCTGGTGCCCTTGTATAGCAGGTAGATGAAGATGGCGACCAGCGGCGCGACAACGAGAATCGTGCTCAAGACAGCGAGACCTGTGGCGGCGTGGTTGGCAAGCATGCGCCAGGTATGGTTTGTTTTGCCCGTATTGTGCGGTAAAGCCATGGGTGACTGTTCCGTTCTTCTTTTTAAGCGACCCGCGGCGGCGCACCGCGCGTAACGGCCCACACCAGCAGACGAGCAATCGCATTCACGATAATGGTGACGATAAAGAGCGCCAGGCCAATTTCGATCAGCGCGCTCAGGTACAGGTCATCGGATGCTTCGCTGAATTCGTTCGCGATGACGCTGGACATGCTATACCCCAGCCCCAACAAGGATCGAACGATCTCCGGGCGATTGCCGATCACCATCGTGACGGCCATGGTTTCGCCAAGCGCGCGTCCAAGGCCAAGAATGATCGATCCTACGATGCCAATGCGCGCATTACGCAGCACCCCCATCCGGATCATCTCCCAGCGTGTCGCGCCTAATGCCAGTACCGCTTCTCTCTGCGCATGCGGAACAGCCGTCATCACTTCACGCGTGAGCGATGAAATGATCGGCAAAATCATGATGGCGAGGATGACGCCCGCGGCCAGGAGGCCAATGCCGTAGTTTGGCCCGGTGAAGAAGCCGGTCCAGCCCAGAGTCCTCATCAGAAATGGATTTACATGATCGCGCAGGATCGGCACGAGCACAAAAACCGCCCACAAGCCATAGACCACGCTGGGAATCGCAGCCAGCAACTCCGTAAGAAATGACAGCGGGCCGCGCAGCGCCTTGGGGCACATCTCGGTGATGAAAATAGCTACGCCAACCGCCAGGGGCACGGCAATAATGAGTGCCACGAAAGACGAAACCAGAGTGCCGTAGATAAATGGCAGCGCTCCGAAGTCGCCGTTTACCGGGTCCCAGGCTGACTTGAAGAAAAAACGAATCCCGAACTTTGAAATGGTGAGCTGCGAGCGAGTGACCAGTTCGGTCGCAATCAGGGCAACGATGAAAAAAATACTCACTGCACAGATCAGCATGAGCCAGCGGAATGAGCGGTCACTCAACGCTGAATTGCCACGCCCCAGCAAAAATTTGCGAACAGCCGACGGCGCAGGGCTTTCATTCCCTGTGGGCGAGGCTTCCGGCGATGGCATCGGGGCTACAGGCGGGCCGGGCACACGAGCTTCCTGAACTTTAAGATTCACCACCTACTACCCTAGATTGATCTTTTTAATAGAACGTTAAACACTTTGAAAAATAAGGAAATAATCGCAGCGTTGGGCGTCCATTGTAGCGTAAATCGAGCGAGAAAGCGCAAGGACAGGCCAGAAAGACCTGCCCTTGCGCCAGCTCCGGAAATGGTTACTTCAGCTGGCTTACTGTGGCGCGGACTTTGTCAGCTACAGACTTCGGCAGAGGTGCATAATAGAGGGCACTGGTTTCCGCCTGGCCGTGATCCAGCATCCAGCCAAGGAAATCCTTGATCACGGGGCCGTTTGCACCGTTAGCAGCAGGCGTCGGGATCAAGAGCCAGGTAAAACTCGAGATCGGATAAGCATTCGGACCCGGTGCATTGGTGATCGACACGCGGAAATCGGCGGGCATCTGCTTCACGGAAGCTGCGGCTTCGGTCACACCATCAATGCTGCCCTTCACCCAGTTCCCGGCAGGGTTCTTAATGTATCCAAAGGCTATCTTATTCTGCAGGGCAAAGATCAGCTCTACATAGCCAATGGAACCCGGCATCTGCCGGACCATGCCGGCAACGGCCTCGTTCCCTTTACCGCCAATTCCCTTGGGCCACGGTACGGCCGTATTCTTCCCGACTGAGTTTTTCCAGTCGTTGCTCACTTTGGAGAGAAAGTCGGTAAAGATGTAGGTTGTACCGCTGCCATCCGAACGGTGGACAACGACGATGTCCGTATTGGGCAGTTTAACGCCTGGGTTGTCCTTGGCAATGCGGGCATCGCTCCAGTTTGTGATCTTGCCAAGATAGATGTCAGCCAGAACATCGGGCGAAAACTTCAATTCCGCGGAAACACCCGGCAGATTGTAGATTGGAACAACCGCGCCAAGCACGGTTGGAATGTGCACGATCTTAACCTTTGAAGCCTTCAGCTGCTCGTCGGACATGGGGCCGTCGCTGGCACCGAAGTCCACTGTACCGCTGGTGACCTGGCGAATGCCGCCGCCGCTGCCAATCGCCTGGTAATTGATTTGAACGCCCTGATGCTGTGCGCTGTATTCGCTGAACCACTTGGAATAAATGGGATACGGAAAGGTAGCGCCGGCTCCGTTGATCTTCTGGGCAAAACCTGCAGAAGCTGTGCACACAATAAGTGCAGCAGCTAAAAACGTACTTTTTTTCACTGAACTCCCCCTCGGAAACTATTCTCGATTCTGTGGGGCGATTGTTACAGCCGCTTTACGACAATGTGAATTGCGGAAGAAACCCCCGCCGCCGAGAGGTGCTAATTATGCATCACATTCAAAATTACTTAGATAAGATCTGAGGAGCAGTATCGAGCGCCGTTACAGAAACAGGCGCGACCATGGCCTTCTTGTCCGGAGCACACGGCAAAGTAAATAGAAAAGTAACTCCCGAACCGAGCTCGCTCTCTGCACGGATGCTTCCGCCATGCGCTATGACAATGTGTTTAACGATGGCAAGTCCAAGGCCGGTGCCACCGGATTCGCGGGATCGGGCCTTGTCCACGCGATAAAATCGCTCAAAAATACGATCAAGGTGCTCAGACGCGATTCCCGGCCCGAAGTCGCGGACGAAGAATTCCACCATATTCTGGCCTTCGAGCAATTGCGCACCCGCCACTACACGTTTGCCTGACTTGCCATACTTCATGGCATTTTCTATGAGATTGCCAAAGACCTGATTCAGGGCATCCGCATCTGCCAGAACGAGAGTATCGGCCGTCTCCCCAGCCTCAAGGGTCACATCTGAATCCAGCACCATACCGGTGAGTGAATCGATGGCATCTTCCACCAGCGCAGAGGCTCGCATCGGCTGCAGCTTCAGCTTGTAGTCACCCGACTCGACACTGGCCAGCGCCAGCAAATCCTCTGTCAGGCGGTTCATGCGGGTCGCGTTTTTCAGAATGATGGCAAGAAATTCCCGCGCCTGCGGAGAGTTTTGCTCGCTACCCTCCAGTAAAGTTTCCACGTATCCGGAAATGGAGGTAAGCGGTGTACGCAGCTCATGCGACACGTTGGCAATAAAATCGCGCCGTGTCTTCTCCGCGCGTTCTACGCTGGTAACATCATGCAGCACGGCAACCGCTCCGCCACCCGGCGTGGGCGCCGCATTAACTTCAAAGATTCGTCCAGGAAACACCGTTAGTGCTTTGCCATTGAAGTTGACACGCTCTTTGAGCGCGCCTTCGACGCAGGCAAGCACATCCGGATCGCGCAGCAGCTCTACCAGGCGACGCCCCTCGATCACTGCACTCGGACTGATGCGTTGCATCACTGCGTTCGACCAGATGACCTGCCCCTGTGCATTCACAGCAACCACGGCTTCCTGCATACTGTCGAGCAGCGCGGCGAGTTCACGGCGGCTTGCCTCCAGCGCGTGAAAGCTCTGCTCAAGCCTGCTGGCTGTGGCATCGAGCGCGCGAGCCACATCGGAAATTTCATCGAGCCTCGTTTCTTCAAGACGGGCCGAGAGATCGCCGGCAGCAATGCGGTTGGCAAAGAGCACAATTCGCTCAAAGCGCTTTGCCACACGCCGGGCAAAGAGGGCTGCCAGCAGCGTAGCCGCCGCCAGCGCAAGTCCCGAGGCCAGCATCAGATCACGCGCCGCATGCGGCTGCTCCCGCAACGAGTGCTCAAGGAGCGGACGCAGCGACAAGTCCAGGATGACTGTTCCAACCAGCAGCACCAGGACGAACGAGAGTAAAAGTTTGGTGAAGACCCTGCCTGTCAATGTTGGCCCTGCTTATCGCGCGGAATTATTGCACGGAACGTGGGACTTCGAAGCGATACCCAGCGCCGCGCACCGTCTTCAGATAGCGCGGATTTTCCGGATCGACTTCAATTTTCTCACGGATGCGACGCACATAAACGTCCACCGAGCGCGGCGTAACGAAGCGTGCATCACCCCAAACGGCATCCAGCAGGTGATCGCGGCTGAAGACGCGACCCGGATGACGAGCCAGATAGTCCAGCAGCCGGAACTCCGTGGCAGTCGTTGTGGTCAACTCTCCACGCACTTTTAACTGCATTGCACCCGCATCGATCACAACTTCTTCAAAGCTGATGACTGAGGGGGTGGTTGGCCGCTCGAATCGCCGCAGCACCGCCTTAACGCGTGCCAGCAGCTCGCGCGGCGCGAAGGGTTTGGTGATGTAATCGTCAGCGCCAAGTTCGAGACCGAGAACGCGGTCGTTTTCCCCGGCGCGCGCAGTCAGAAAGATGATCGGCACCGTGCTCAAAACCGGATGGCTGCGCAGACGACGGCAGACATCCAAACCATCCCCTCCGGGAACCATGATGTCGAGGAGAAATAGAGCAGGCGGCTGGCGCTCGGCGTCGACCAGCACATTGGCTGGACTTGCGTAGACGCGAACAGCAAAACCTGCGGCTTCCAGATGATGCTGTACCAGGCGGGAAATATCTGTGTCGTCCTCAAGCACGAATACGGTCTGGCTCAATCCGGTCTGTCCCTCACGAGCATCCAAATCCTGATGAAATGAACGCATATTTTCCATGTACAGGCTATCCCATTGCGGCAAAGAGAATGCAAACGTACTGTTAATTTGCGCGGCCGGTTTGCGGTAATACACGGCATAAATTGCCTCATTCGGCTTGGATATTTCCGGTGCTATACTCTGCAAATCGTTCTTTTTTATTGGTTTCTTTATTTCTGCCAATTAAGTTTTCTCCAGGCACGATTGATGATGCGTTCGCACACGATTCTTTGCGTAGATGATGAAGCGCTTGGCCTGCAGATCAGGAAAGCCCTCCTCGAAATGGCCGGTTATCAGGTGCTCACTGCCCTGGATGGAAAGTCTGCCCTGGCTCTGTTCGAAGGAAATCCAGTAGATGCCGTGCTGCTCGATTACCTGATGCCGGGAATGAACGGCGGCCAGGTGGCGTTAGCCATGCGCCGGGCAAAACCCGAGGTGCCCATCCTGATGCACTCCGCATGCGTTGATCTGCCGAAAGAGACCGCTGAAGTCGTAGACTCTACTCTGTCCAAGGGAGAGGGGCCGGAAATGCTGATCCGCCGGCTGCAAGGAATTATCGAGGCATCCCAACTGTCTATGGGGAGCCGTCCGTGAATCTTCGGGAATTCCAGCGTGTTCTGAAACAGGCCTTTTTCGTCCCGCTTCTCGCCCTCGTGGCATTGGCAGGCGTGCTTCTTTGGCAGGTAAGAGATGCACAGCAGGCACAGCGTTGGCTGGATCATAGCGACCGGGTCAGCACCCGGGTCGCGGAGCTGGAGCGGCTGATCATCGACCAGGAAACGGCATTGCGCGGTTTTGAATTGACCGGCGACCAAACTATGCTGGCGCCATTCAAAGCTGCCTCCGGGCCAATCGACGCACATTTCGATTCGATACGGCGCCATGTTTCAGACAATCCGGAGCAAATTTCAAACCTTGTACGCGTCCACGATCGCTATCTGCTCTGGCTCGGATTCGCGAACAACGTTCTGTCCACGCCAAACGCCGCGGCAAACGCCCCTCTGAATCATCGCGGCAAAGAGCTCATGGACGCCGTTCGCGACGCCATGCGCACAATGAGCGATACCGAAGACAAGATACGCAGTAGCCGCCTGGAAAACACTCTTATTCTGGAACGTCGTGAACTGATGGTCATTATCGCGGGCGCACTGCTGGTTGGCATTGCTCTCAGCATCTTTTCGTTGACGCGTCTGCGGCAGGTATCGAGCGCCTACCAGCGCTCACTCGATGAGCTGCAGAAAAGATCCAACGAACTATATGAGAGCCGGGAGTGGCTGCACACCACGCTCCGCTCTATTGGTGACGCAGTGATGGTCTGCGATGCGAACAGCAATGTGCAGTTTATGAATCCGGTGAGCGAGGAGTTGACAGGATGGCCGCTCGACGAAGCAGTAAACAAGCCACTTCGGCAGGTATTTCACATTATCCATGAACACACCCGCAAAGAAGCGGAAAACCCGGTTGAGAAAGTCCGCCGCCTCAATAAAGTGATTGGGCTGGCGAACCACACCGCATTGATTTCACGCAATGGTACTGAGTATGTCATCGACGACAGCGCCGCGCCGATCAACGACAAGAGCGGCAATCTTATCGGTATCGTTCTGGTCTTCCGGGATATAACCGATCAGAAGCGCGCCGAAGCCGCCCTGATTGCCAGCGAAAAACTGGCGGTTGCCGGACGGCTTGCGGCCAGCATAGCCCACGAGATTCACAACCCACTCGATTCAGTAGCGAACCTGCACTACCTCCTGGCGAATGAATCCAATGCCGAAAAACGCGCCGAATATCTAAGCATGGCGCAGCAGGAGCTGAAACGAACCTTGCAGATCAGCCGCACGCTTTTGAATCTCTATCGCGAGCCGAATGCGCCGGTCAAAGTAGACCTGAAAGAATTGCTCGAAAGTGTGCTGCTGCTGCTGCATCGCCGTCTGGATACGCAAAGCGTTACAGTACAGCATAATTTCGACGGAAGTTTTGTTGTTGAAGGCTTCCCTGCTGAACTGCGCCAGGTCTTCACCAATCTCATCACCAATGCGGCAGATGCTACCGGGATAAATGGCAAAATTCTGATACGCATGCATGGCGTTCCGGCCGAGGAGCTTCACGGCTCCGGCGTGATTGTTGAAATCCTCGACAGCGGCCCAGGCATTCCTCATCATGCTGAACAAAAACTCTTCCAGCCATTCTTTACCACGAAGGGCGAAAAGGGCACAGGCCTTGGACTTTGGGTGAGCATGGGCATTGTGCAGAAACATGGCGGCACCATTCGTTTGAAAAACAGCGAGGATCCCGACCTTCATGGGGCTTGGGTGCGCGTTTACCTGCCCGCGCATACTCTGGCAACATCCTCTTCGCGCTCCACGGCTCATGTTGGTTAGGTCACCGTCATGACAGCAGGTCTTGAAAAAGTACGGGCGATGACTCACATCGCAACGGCAAGAAAACGCAACCGCACATAGTCGGCTGTCCAGTGACCCAGATCATCGCAGAGCACCGGCTTCAATAATTGCACCGCATCTTTAAGCGCAGTTTCGCGCTCCGGCTCAGGTAATTGTTCGAAGAGTCCACGGCGGAATGTCTCAAGCCAGCCGCGCATGCCGCTTTCCGGCAACGGAGTGGGGCGAGGAATCAGCTCAATGTACTGCACGTCGAAGCCGTGATGGCGAAGGCGCGACTCGTAACTTGCCGGAGTAGGAAAGTAATTGTGCTCTGCATGAACCGCGTCCATGCCGTACTTTGCGAACACCGCGAGCAGTGCGACTTGGATGGCTGCGATATTGCCATGACCGCCCATCTCAGCCACAAAACGGCCTCCCTGCTTCAGCGCGCGATGCACACCTGCCAGAACGGTGTCCTGATTGCGCATCCAGTGCAGCGCCGCATTCGAGAAAACGGCATCGAACTCATGGTTGAAATCGAGAGCATCGGCGCTCACAGCCTCAGCGTCGAGGCCCAGCGCCTGCGCTGCTGCCACCATGCTTGGAGAGCTGTCTACGCCCTTGACCTTCGAGCCTGCTTCGGCGATCTTCGCCGTCAGCGCACCATCACCACAGCCAAGATCGAGGATTCGCTCACTCGGACGCGGGTCAAGCAGATCAATCACACCTCCTGCAAGGTCCGCGACGAAGCGCCCATTACGTGCGTACTGCGTGGCATTCCATGTCTGTTGTGTCATGCGTTCATTGTAGGGCATAGATACCAGTTCATTGATTTGAAGAAATAGAAGTGTCATCCTGAGCGGAGTTGGGCGCTTTTCGCACCAAACGTAGTCGGAGAGCCTGTTCTGAGCTTGCCGAAGGAACCTGCTTTTCTCTCGTTCAGTCGCCAGTCTTCTCCAATGTATGGATGTGCCCGTCCTACATCGACTGCACCGGAATCCGCAGCACATCGTCCACAAGTCCCACTTCTTTCTGCACAAACGGCTCGGCATATCGCACTCCGCCAAGCAATCCATAGTGACGAGCCTCGGCAAATGTGCGCTCGCGAATCTCTTCCTCCGGAACGAAAAGCCCGCTGCCCGTCGCCTGGTTCTGATACTGCGATTTGTAAGCCATCAGCGACTGGTGGCGTTGCTCAATGTACGGCGTGATATCGACAACAAAGCTCGGACGTACATCCGCATAGAGGCTGGCGTAAAGAATCTTGAATGGCCGATGCGGAGGAGTTCCGGTATCGAGCTTGGCCAGTCCGGAAAGAAAACAAGCTTCATAGCCAACGATGGAAGTCGTGTAGTGATCCGGATGGCGTCCTGTCCAATAAGGCAGAATAACGACGCGTGGCCGCACTTCCCGCAATGCGCGAACGATCTTCACGCGATTCTCATAGATGTTTTCCACGCGGCCATCGGGAATGTCGAGCGCCTGCCGCCAGCTCACGCCGAGAATGCGCCCTGCATCTGCGGCCTCAGTCGCACGGTCTTCTGCTGAACCGCGCGTGCCTGCTTCGCCCTGGGTCAGGTCGAGAATCGCGGTACGCCAGCCAAGCGCCTTCATCTTGAGCAGTGTGCCGCCGCAGGTCTGTTCTACATCGTCGCGATGCGCGGCAATGGCGAGGATATCGGCAATTGAGTTTTCTGCCATGTTCTTAAGATACGCAGGCCACACCAGGCTTGCGGTCAGATCTCCTTGAGATTTTGTATCACCGATTCAAATCAGAAGGCATGTACCCAGAACGTCATCACTTTTTGACGTCTGGAGCAGCCGCAAGAACGAAAGCAATGTCATGCTGTTGCCATGTTCTCTCGACGGTTCATTGCGATCTTTCTCTTTGCGTGCACTCTTTTTGCACAGCCCGCAGACAAGCTCTTTTCCCAAACCAATCCAGATTGGACCACTCCGTTCCCACCTCACCGCATCATCGGCAATGTGTACTACGTCGGCAGCAAAGATCTCGCTGCTTTCCTGATCACCACGCCGCAGGGACACATCCTCATCAACAGCAACCTCGCAAGCTCCCCTTCGCAGATCAAAAAGAGCGTCGAGCAGCTTGGCTTCCGCTTCAGCGATATCAAGATTCTGCTGATCAGCCATGCGCATCTTGACCACTGCGCGGGCAGCGCCCTGATCAAGCAACTGACCGGAGCAAAATACATGGTGATGGATGCCGACGTGCCGGAAATTGAAGACGGCGGCAAAAACGATTTCCAATACAGCAAATCGCGGGACATGTTCTATCCGCCCGCAAAGGTGGA
>DATHQH010000255.1:0-20156 GCA_035482895.1 Alloacidobacterium sp.
CACTGCCACTCTGCAAACCGCCCTGCTTGAGCGCCGGCTCAATCGGAGCTTGCGCCGACATCCAGGCCGGCCAGATGGAGGAAATCAACGCGGACACGGCGGTCAGGAACAGCAACCCGCCAATGATCCACCAGTCCGGAACAGGTCCCACGGGAAAAGGCAAATGATGCTTCATTCCGTCGGCAAACAGTTTGACCGCCAGCAGTGCAAGGCCGGAACCGATCACACCGCCGCAACTGCTCAAAAGCAGTCCCTCCGCCATAAACTGCTGCATGATGCGCCAGCGTCCCGCACCCAACGCGCCGCGGATGGCAATCTCGCGCTGCCGCACCATCGCTCGCGCCAGCAAAAGATTCGTCACGTTCACGCAGGCGATCAACCACAATATGCCAGATGCCGCCAGCAGCATTCCTAGGGCTCTCTTCGTATCCTTCTCCACCAGTGAGCCGCCATAGCTTCCCACCTGTACCCCGGAACGTCTTTGCCTGATCTCGGGATCGACATACCCAATAGCAATCTGCTTCTGGAGAGTCGTCAGTTCAGCTTCCGCTTGCGTTCTCTCTACTCCGGGCTTGAGTCGCCCGATCACGCTATATTCGGGCGTTCCATCCGTGCGTCCTTTGTCCGCATCACCCAGCTGCGCCAAAGTCCAGATTTCGACACTTTCCGGATTAAAAGGAAACGAGAACCCACGTCGCATCACACCTGCCACGATGTATGGGATTCCGCTGATTTTTACCGATTGGCCAACAATGCCGGGATCGCTGCCAAACATCGAACGCCATGCGGTGTCACTAATGACGACACTCGTGGCATCCGCATTTTGCGCGAATCCATCGGTATCGCTGCGAAAATCACGACCCAGAGCAGGCACTGCTCCCAGAACAGAAAACAAATTCGCGCTTACTTTGTAGAAACTCACAGCTTCCGTGGCTGTCTTACTTTCAAGAAAATTGCGCCCGTTCGCCTGCGTGTAAAAGCCAATGCTCTCTAGGCTCTTGTTCCATTTTCGCCACTCTTGCAGATCGAGATAAGGTGCACTGTTCCCGCCCGCAAGTCCATCCCGTTGACTTGTATCGTGTATAAAAACCAGCCTGTCCGCATCCTTGTAAGGCAAAGGCCGCAGCATCACCCGATCCACTACCGTAAACATCGCCGCCGGAGCAGCAATACCCAGCGCCAGCGTCGCAATTACCGTGACCGCAAATACAGGCGACTTCCGCAACTGCCGGAGCGCATAGCGGAAATCCTGCAGTAACCGTTCCAGCCACACCCATCCCCAGGCCTCGCGTGTCACGTCCTTCACCAGCGGAATGTTCCCCATCTCCCGCTCCACATCGCGTCGCGCCGCAGCTTCGTTTTCTCCGCGCGCCGCACGGTCCGCGACCGCCATACGGATGTGCGCCTCAATCTCCGCATCCACCTCGCTCCGCTTCCGCCGCCACAGCATTTTTATTCACCTCCCGCAACCATCACCGAAATATCTCTTCCCGATCTGTCCTGAATATCTCTTCGATTTGTCATCCTGAGCGAAGCGATCGAAGAGAGCGCCGTCGAAGGACCCACTCTCTTTCACCCCAGCACACCGCTGGGTGCCCCATCCTTTTGCGCCGTTTGCGATACCGGGGTCCCCGTTGCGCGTGGTTTTCGCGCAATGGGGTGGGATAGGGTGGGAAAGCACGAGCCTCACTCAACCACAGTCCTTAGCACACCGCCAATCGCCGCCACCATCTGCTCCCAACGGCTCAAATTCGCCGCCAATTGCTCTTTCCCCGACGCCGTTATGCGGTAATACTTCGCCCGCTGATTGCTCTCCGTCTTCCGCCACTCCGATTCGACCCACTTCTGCCGCTCCAGTCGGTGGAGCGCCGGATAGAGCGACCCTGTCTCCACCTGCAACACATCGCCCGACCCGGCTCGAATCGCCTGGCTGATGCCGTATCCGTGTTGCGCCCCCCACTGCAGCGTCTGCAGAATCAGCATGTCCAGCGTCCCCTGCAAAAGCTCAATCCGGTTTTTGTAGATTTCTTTGGAAGCCATAAAGATGTAGACACTCTACTTCTGTGGGAGGTAGGCTGTCTACATCCAATCGCGCCACCAAGGATCTCTTGTCAAGCCCCTGCCGAGCGAAGAATCACCGCAAATAATTGAATCTTAATGGCTTACAGCACCGCCAAAGCTGGCGTACTATTTCGCTCAATTTGCTATTCTGAATATAGGGATCAGGAAAACAGGACGAGAGACGCGAAAGGGATTCTCCAAATCTGAGGACCCCCCGCTAAGTGATTGAAAACACTCAAATGACCCTAACCAATTGTAGAATCAATGGCTTACCAGGGGATGATTCCCCGCTAAAGTATTGAAAACAAAGAAAAACCCAGAGGGACAGGGGGAGGGGTAGGATGCACCCTCAGTACCCGTTAGCGATCAGGTAATCGAGCGTCAACTCAAACGCAGGCTCTGATTTCTTCTGCCGCTGCTCGAAGAACTTCATCATCACATCCGCTTCCAGATTCACCGGATCGCCAGGATTGAGTGTATGCAGATTGGTGTGCGCGTACGTGTGCGGAATAATGGCGACCGTCACCGTCCTGCCATCGAAGCGGGCGACCGTCAGGCTGATGCCCTCAATCGCGATCGAGCCTTTCTCCACGACGTAACGGCCAACGCTCTCCGGAACCTCAACCCGCAGCCACCAATCGGTCTCGGAACGCTCTGCGTCGACTGAAACAGGCTCTAGCCCCACCAGAGTTCCGGTCGCGTCCACATGCCCCTGGACAACGTGCCCGCCAAGCGGAGTGCCCGCAGGTGTCGGAAGCTCGAGGTTGACCACAGTAGACGGCCTGAGGCCGGCAAGCGAGGTCCGCGCCACCGTCTCCGCCGCCAGATCGGCATGGAAGACAGGAGGATCTACCGAGATGTCGAGCGCCGTCAGACAGACGCCGCTGACCGCCACGGAATCCCCCAGACGAAGCCTGTCAGCCAGGCCGGGAGCCAGGACCGCAACCCGCAGCGCGCCAGTTCGCTCCTCAACGTCAAGAATTTTTCCGGTTGTTTCAATGAGTCCAGTGAACATGGTCGGTTATTTCCTCTCGGCGATCCAGAAATCGTGAAGATAACCCTCAAAGCAAACATCGTCGCCGATGGTCTTCCATGAGATGCGCTCAACTGCGGCTTCGATTCGTCCACTCTCTGCCAGCAGCGGAACCGCATCCGATCCAAGAAAGACAGGAGCATAAAAGACACATACCTTATCAACTGCCTGCTGCATCAGCGCCGCGCTGTTTAACCGTGAACCCGCTTCGAGCATCACGCTGAGCACCTGCAACTCGCCAAGCCTCTTGAGCACACTCTTGAGCGAAACATGCCGCGAACCGGCTTCTGGCTCCATCCGTTCCAATCGCACACCTGCTGACGCAAGAGCGCGCTCGCGGCCGGAATCTGCCGTCGCATGGAAGACCAGCAAATCGTCCTTTACAGAGAGCACGAGCCTCGAATCAAGCGGTAATCGCAACGACGAATCCAGCACAACCCGCAGAAGCGGCCTGCGACGAGGCAGTCCGCTGCGGTCAGTCAGCAGCGGATCGTCCGCAAGCACCGTATCGATGCCGGTGATCAGCGCGTCGGAAGCATGCCGCATCCGCTGCACGGCAGCACGCGACGCCTCGCTCGTAATGTAATGCGGCTCCCCTGTCGGCACGGTGCCCGGCGCAGGAGCGATGCGTCCATCGAGCGAAACACCCGCCTTCAACGTAACGAAAGGCAGTTTCGTCTGAATGTATTTTGCAAAGCCGTCGTTTAACGCGCGCGCTTCGCTCTGCAGCACTTCGGTTGTGGCGGAAATTCCTGCGGCGCGCAGCTTCGCAATGCCCTGTCCATTGACGGCAGGATTCGGATCGCCCGTCGCTACAACAACGCGGCTTACGCCAGCTGTTATCAGCGCGTCGGCACAAGGCCCGGTTCTGCCATGGTGCGAACAAGGCTCCAGCGTGACATACGCGGTCGCTCCGCGAGCCGTTCCGCCAGCCTGCTTGAGCGCAACGATCTCGGCGTGATCGAGGTTGTCGTATACGTGGAAGCCTTCGCCAACAACGCGTCCATCGCTCTGCACCAGAACGCAGCCGACTGCCGGATTGGGCGATGACAATCCAACCGAGCGCGAGGCCAGTTGCAGCGCGCGCGCCATCCACTGAAGGTCAATCGTTGAGGCTGCTTCTTCCGGCAAGGCTTATGCTCCGAGCAATGAGTCGACGAATGCAGAGCTATCGAAGGGTAAAAGGTCTTCGATCTTCTCGCCGACGCCGACAAAGCGCACTGGCAGGTTCAGCTCGCGAGCGATTGCGACAGCAATACCACCCTTCGCAGTACCATCGAGCTTGGTAAGCACAATCCCCGTCACTCCAGCCGATTCGGTAAAGAGCCGTGCCTGCTGCAAACCGTTCTGCCCCGTAGTCGCATCCATCACCAGCAACACTTCATGCGGTCCATCAGGAATGATGCGCTGCGTCGTGCGCCGCATCTTGTCCAGCTCCGCCATCAGACTGTTCTTGGTATGGAGACGGCCTGCGGTATCGACGATCAGTACGTCGTTGCTGCGCGCCTTCGCCGCCTGCAACGCATCGAAGAGCGCGGCTGAGGGGTCACCGCCCTGCTTCGTCTTGATGATCTCCACGCCGCTCCGCTGGCCCCATACTTCCAGCTGCTCGATCGCCGCCGCGCGGAAGGTATCCGCCGCGCACATGAGCACGCTCTTTCCCTGTGCGCGGAAATAAGCAGCCAGCTTGCCGCTGGTCGTCGTCTTGCCCGTACCGTTCACGCCGACCATCATGATGACCTCCGGCGGCACGGCAACCGTGCGAACAGGCCGCTGCTGTTCATCGAGAATGTTCTTCACCTGTTCTTTCAGCAGCTCTTTGAGTTCAGCGCCATCGCGAATCTGCTGGCGCCTTGCGCGTTCGCGCAGCGCGTCGATGATTTCCGTGGTCGTCGTCACACCAAGGTCGGAAGCAAGGAGGCTCATTTCGAGCTCTTCCAGCGTGGACTCATCCACTTCACGTGTGAGCGCGATGACGTTTTCGATCCGCTCACCCAGACTGTCGCGCGTGCGCGAAACCGCCTGCTTCATCCGATCGAAGATACTTTTCTTTTCCGGCTCGTTCAGACTGCCAAACAACGTTTGAATCATGCGCGCGACAACCTCGATGCCGCTGTTTTGAGTGTAACAAGCAGCGGAACCATCATTCGGACGACTCGTCGCGTCCTGGGCGCGACATCAATTCGCGCATGGCATCGAGCGGAGCTTTCTCCTCATGAAGAATCGCATAGACCTGCTCGGTAATCGGCATCTCCACGCCGTAACGGCGCGCGAGTCCGAGAGCGGCCGACGCGGTCCGTACGCCTTCCGCAACTTTTCCATGCAGCCCGGCAAGAATCTCAGCAAGCCTGCGACCTTTGCCCAGCTCGATCCCGACAGTACGATTGCGCGAAAGAGAGCCGGTGCAGGTCAGTACCAGGTCGCCGATTCCCGAGAGACCAGCAAGCGTGTCGCTTCGGCCGCCGCACGCTACCGCCAGACGAGTCGTCTCCGCAATACCACGCGTGATCAGCGCAGCCGCGCTATTGTTCCCTAAGCCAAGACCGGAGACAATGCCCGCGGCGATGGCAATGACATTTTTAAGAGCACCGCCCAGCTCTACGCCCACCACATCTTCATTCGTGTAGAGGCGCAACGTCGGACTACCGAAATCGCGCTGCACGCGCGCAGCCAACTCTGCGTTCTGCGATGCAATCGTGATGGCAGTGGGCGAACCGGCAGCAACTTCCTGCGCAAACGAAGGGCCGCTGAGTACTCCGATGGGCAAGTCGAGTCCAGATTCTCCAAGTACGCCGGCGATCACCTCGCTCATCCGCAGTAGAGTTCCATCTTCGATGCCTTTAGTTGCGCTCACGAGAAGCTGGCCTATATGCAGATGAGGCGCGAACTGCTCATAACTCGCGCGCGCATGGTGCGATGGCATCACACTCACTACAATCTCAGCCTCGCGCAGCGCCTCTCCCAGATTGGAAGTCGCATGAATGCTCTTCGGAAACGAAAACCCACGCAGGAATGCAACATTCTCGCCGTGCTCGGCAATCGTTTCGCTCACCTCGGGCGAATGAGACCAGAGAGTCAGCTCATGACCGCCCCGGCCGGCGAGATTCAACGCAATAGCGGTACCCCATGCACCGCTCCCCATTACGGCAATCCGGCTCATGCGGCTGTCGTCCCCGTTTTGCCGAAACGATATTCAGTGCCACGGAACAACCGGTAGATATTCTGATGATGTTTTGCAATCACGATCAAAGGCAGAATCAGAATTACCGTGGTCAGCCACATGTTGTAAGGCAGATGAGGAAATACGAGCGCGAAGATGGGAAAAGCAACAGCCGCAAGGATCGAAGCCAGTGAAACGTAGCGCGAAAGTGCGAAGGTCAGCAGAAATATGCCCAGTGCAGCCACGGCAGGAAGCCATGCGAGCGCCAGAAATACTCCAAATGCCGTTGCCACTCCTTTCCCGCCTTTGAATCCAAGCCACATCGGGAAAAGATGCCCGACAGTCGCAAAAAATGCGGCTACTGCGAGTGCATTTTGTAGCGGAACAGACTGCAGGGCAGAAACGTGCAGCACCCATGCACCGACCTCGACGGCAACATAACCTTTCACAGTATCGAGCAGAAACGTGAGAGCGCCTAGCCCCTTCGCGCCCGAGCGAACCACATTCGTGGCGCCGATATTGCCGCTGCCTTTTGAACGAATGTCTTCCTTGCGAAAAATCCGTACCAGCAGATATCCGAAAGGAATCGATCCCAGCAGATAAGCAAGCAATGCAATAACAAGATAGGTAACAGTAGACATTGCGACTATGAGTGTAGCTTAATGCACGCCATCGGATTAGGGCACTCCATGCCGTTACATGAGCTTGCGGCGCACCATATCAAGTGCCTGCTGGCTGGAGTAGAAACGGACGCGCTCGCGGTCTCCGGCAAAATTCTTCTCGACCACCTCTGTCTGCACACCATCACTGATGGCGATGTAGACAAGGCCTACCGGCTTTTCTTCCGTGCCCCCGCCTGGCCCGGCAATGCCCGTCACGCCCACTCCATAGGTGCTGCGGCAGCGTCGGCGAATCCCTTCGGCCAGAGCGGCGGCTACTTCGCGGCTTACCGCTCCCTTTTCTTCGATCAATTCTTCGGGAACGCCCGCAAATTCCGTCTTCAGCTCGTTGCTGTAAACCACGGCTCCGCCAAGAAACGATCGCGAGCTCCCACTGATGCTGGTAAGCCGCTGCGCGAGCAGGCCGCCGGTGCAGCTCTCCGCGACAGAGAGCGTCGCGCCGCGCATCTCCAGATAATAGAGAACGATCTGTTCCAGCGATTCGCCCTTCGCCGTAGACGACGAATAGATCACATCGTCCAGCTCCTCCTCAATCAGACTGGCCAATTCATTGACGCGCGCTTCGGCCGCTTCGAGGGTCGGTTTGCTACAGATCAGCGTCAGCTGAATATCGCCGAGGTGCGCGAGAATCGTCGTCTCAACATCCGTATATGCCTTATAGATAGGTGCAATGCGGGCGTCTGCATGCGACTCGCCGATCATGGCCGCCTTTAGCGTGCGCGTGGCAATAAATCTTTGTGGCAAGAGCTCGCGCAGCCGTGAGATACACTGCTCATCGAACATGGGCTTGATTTCACTGGGAGGTCCGGGAAGCAGGATTCCGAGCTTACGATGCTCGCCGAAAACAGTATCAAGCCACTGACCTGGAGCCGTGCCACGCGGATTTTCCAGCATCTGCGCTCCAGGCAGCATGTCTGCCTGCTTCAGATTATTCTCCGTAAGCTGCCAGCGCCGCTGTGCCGCGCGCACGTACAGTTGGCCCACGATGTCCGCATCGCGTTTCAGGCTGATGCCTAGCGCATCCGCCCACGCCTCGCGCGTCAGATCATCTTCTGTTGGTCCCAGACCGCCCATCGTAATAACGATGTCGGTGCGGTTGAGCGCAGCGCGAATGGCGTTCGTCAGGTCTTTTCTGCGATCGCCAACGATTGTCTTGAACGCGATAATGACGCCAAGCTCATTCAAACGCTCAGTTATGAAAAGAGAGTTTGTGTCCTGACGAAAGGGTGTCAGCAGTTCAGAACCGATGGCGATGATTTCACATTTCATGGAAAGTGGCGGGCGAGCAGGAATTAGAAGGGTTGCTGTCCCTCAACCCCCAAAGCTAAATGATACATCGCTGTATTGGTCGCCAGAATCAGGTCGCCTCCTGGAGCAAACGCCAAGCCAACGATTCCCGATCCAGCCACCGCCAGGGATGCTTCTCCGGACGGCGTAATGCGCACTACGCCACGGCTGCCCTGCAGCGAAGAAGCGACGTAAACATTGCCGGCGACATCCAATGCCAGCCCCTGCGGGCGGCCCAGGCCACGATAAAAAACGGTCGAGTTGCCATCGCGGTCGATGGCGTAAACATTGTCGTAACTGGAGGTGGTGGGTCCAGTCACATAGAGCGTTTCATCCCTGCCAAACGCCATATGGTAGGCGGCCACGCTTGGCTCCAGTGTGGCGAAGACAAAAATCTGGCGGTCCGGGGCGATCTTGAAGATCGTGCCACTGCGGTCTCCCACATAAAGGTTAAGCTCGCTGTCAAAGGCAAGTCCGGTGGCCACCCCCATGCCCTCGGCATATTGCGTGTAGATGCCATTCGGGGATACACGGAATACGGTGCCATCGTTCCGTGAAGAAACATAAAGAAAACCCTCCGGATCGAGAGCCAGTCCGGTCGCATTCATGATGCCGGTAACAAATGGGCGCAATTCCCCATCCGATCCAATGCGGAAGACTGAAACTTCGGTGCTCTGGCCGCGCGGACCGGAAAACGTCGCGTAGATATTTCCTTCGCTGTCGACTACCGGATTTGCTACGACATGCACTTCGTTGGCGATCATGCCTGCCACAAGCACTTTGACCGAATTGCTCTGTGCCCCGTTTTGCAGGACCTGTAAGGGGCCGGTTTCCGCTTCATCCGGCACGCGCAGCTTCAGGCGCCTGCTGCGGCTTAACAGTACGGGAGCCGCCAGCTGCCCCAGCATGGCAACCGGCTGTCGCATCGACAGAGGCCCCAGGTTCACGCCGGCAAGTTCCACTTCACCGCCCGGCAGAGCGGCCATCGGCACTACGGCGTCAATCTTCGGCGCATCCGATTCCGACTTTGTCATTCTTGCCATATCTCGAAACCACCGACTCATCGCCTATTCTCTTCGAAGCAGAACCTTACCACCAATGATGTATCACAACAAACACAAGTAACGCATATATGCCAGCGGCTACATCATCCAGCATAATGCCCGTACCGCCATGCAGCCGCTCGAGCTGACGCGCAGGCCATGGCTTTATGATGTCGAAGGCGCGAAAAAGGAGCAAGGCCAGCAGCGCATGTGGCCAGTTCGCAGGTGCCGCTGCCAGGGCAATCCATTGGCCGCAGACCTCATCCAGCACCACATGCCCGGGATCTTCGCGGCCGCTTTCGCGAGCAACGATCGTGCCTGCTGGAATGCCGACTGCCAACGCCAGGAGCGCCCCGGTGACGGAAAGAAACGCTATCTGTGTTACGGAAAGATGCGCGAAACGGGCGACGAAAAACCAAAGCAGCGTCGCTGCAATCGATCCCCAGGTCCCCGGTCCAGGCTTCCCGAATCCAGTTCCAAAGAAGGTAGCCGCAGTCCACGCCCAGAGTGTCTTACTCCTGGTCGTCATGCTTCGCCGAATCTTGATCCAGATGCAAGCCTTCCAGAACTTCAGGGTCGAGAATTGGCGAAGAAATGCGATACACGCCGCTTGCCCATTTTCCCAAATCGATCTGCCGGCAGTGATCGCTGCAGAAAGGGAAATCCTCATCGCCCGCAGTCACAAGGGTGCGGCATGTGGGGCAACGGAGAATCTTCTTTTTTGGCTCGGACTTATTGCTCATGCCTCTGACCTATAGAGCGGAGACGACGCGCGCGACCACGTCATAGTCGTGCGCCTCTGTAATCTCGCATTCGTAAAATCGGCCCGGCATGATCCCTTCCAGCGGACCGAAGTCGTTGATGTAGACCGTCCCGTCAATCTCTGGAGCGTGGAACTGGGAACGGCCCTCCCACAACAGCGGCGTTTCTGCGGACTCACCTTCGACCAGTACATGCATCGTCCGTCCGACCCACTGCTGCTTCGCCTTCTTGCTCAACCCCTTTTGCAGGCGCATCAGCGCACGCTTGCGCTGCTCGATCACCTTCCCCGGAACCTTTTCTCCAAGTGAAAAGGCGCCGGAGCCTTCTTCGTCCGAGTAGCCAAAAACGCCGAGCCAGTCGAAGCGCGCTTCGCGAACAAAATTCGAGAGCGTTTCAAAATCGGCATCTGTCTCGCCCGGGAAACCGACAATGAACGAGGTGCGCAGCGCAATTCCCGGCACTGCGGTACGTACTTTCTCAATCGTCTTGAGAAAAATATCGGCATTCGCGCCGCGCTTCATGCTCTTGAGCACGGACCCGGACGCGTGCTGCAGTGGAACATCGAGATATTTGCAAATGTTGTCGTGCTTCGCAATCGTCTCAAGCAAGCGGCCCGTAATCTTGTTGGGATACGCGTAAAGAAAGCGCAGCCAGCGCAAACCTTCAATCCCCGCCAACTTATCCAGCAGGACAGCGAGACCATCTTTCAAGCCAAGGTCTTCGCCATAACAAGTCGTGTCCTGCCCGATAAGCGTGATCTCTTCCACACCCTGCGACACAAGCCGCTCAGCCTCGGCAACGACCGACTCAAAATGCCGCGAGCGGAACTTTCCCCGCAGGTTCGGAATCACGCAGAAGCTGCAGGGATGGTCGCAGCCTTCCGCAATTTTGATGTAAGCCGATGGGCCACGCGTGGCAAGCAATCGTGGGGTGGTGTGGTCGTACAGATATTGCGGCAACGCAGCAGCCGCGCCATCCCATTCCGTGCGCGCGAAGCGTCCTTGCGATTCGCGCAGCTCACCTTCGGGACGAGCCATCACTCCGCTGAGAATATTGAATGGTGATGCAGGCTGGGATACGGCAGTTACTGGCGCATCCAGCCCCGCAGCCGCCAGAATTTTTTCCAGTTCTCCCGTGCCAACTACGGCATCAACCTCGGGAATGTTCTTCTGGATCTCGTCGCGATAACGCTCCACAAGGCATCCGGCAACGATCAGTTTCCGCGCCCTGCCCGTCGTCTTGTACTGGGCCATTTCGAGAATGGAATCAACCGATTCCTGCTTCGCCGTATCAATAAATGAACAGGTATTAACCACCAGAATGTCAGCCATTTCCGGGGATGCAGTCATCTGCGCGCCTGCCTGGTCGAGCAGACCCATCATGACTTCGCTGTCCACCAGATTTTTCGGGCAGCCAAGACTCACAAAGCCGACCTTCGGCCTCTGTGTTGCGATTTTTGGAGATTCGAGGACGCTGATACCAGCTTCCTCTAGAAGAGATTGAGTCACACTTTATTTTACCGGATTAACGCCTTAAAAGGCCGCGAAAACACCTTGGAGCGTCAGGTTCATACGAAGACCGGAGGCAGACTTCAACTGGAACAGGAACATGCGCAAACGTTGCCGCTGCCTCACGCGTAGCCTGGCACCAACACCGATCGCAAAGTGGTATCATCAAAAGTGTGCCGGGTCCTACGCGACGCAATCCCGCCAACCCCGCCAGGCCCGGAAGGGAGCAACGGTAACGGGCTAGTGCGTGCGCAGTAGGTCCCCCGGTACACTTTCCCACCACCGGATCTCTTCTTCCCTGAGTACAGAACTTTTACACTTCCACGATAGCGAAAACTCTCGCTTCATAGACATCAACGCACACGCTCGGAGAAAATGAGCTTTTACTTCGCAGCAGATGGAGAACAACATTGAGCCTTACCGTGCGTCCTCAAAGTTCTCGACGCGCCAAAATCAGTGCCCTCGGAACTTACGTTCCTCCCCGCGTATTGACCAACGCAGATCTTGAAAAAATGGTCGAGACCAACGACCAGTGGATCGTGGAGCGCACGGGCATCCGTGAACGCCATATTCTTGAAAAAGGCCTGGCCACCAGCGACATGGCCGTAGAGGCGGCTAAGCGATGCCTCGCCGAGCGCGGCGTCGAACCGGCCGAAGTGGAAGCCATTATCGTCGCCACTGTCACCCCCGACATGCTCTTTCCCGCGACAGCCTGCCTCGTTCAAGACAAATTAGGCGCAAAGGGCGCGTGGGGATTCGATCTTTCGGCGGCCTGCTCAGGCTTCGTCTACGCCTTGCAGGTCGGCTGCAAGCTCGTCGAATCGGGCTCGCATTCAAAGGTCCTGGTCATTGGTGCCGATACGATGTCGTCGATCCTCGATTACACGGACCGCGCGACTTGCATTCTCTTCGGCGACGGTGCTGGAGCCGTGCTCATCGAGCCTGCGGCAGAGGGCGAAATCGGTATGGTTGACTTCATTCATGAGATTGACGGCTCCGGCGGCTGCTCTCTCTACATGCCCGCCGGGGGCAGCCTTCATCCTCCTTCCGCAGAGACCGTAGCGAAGAAAATGCACTACGTTCATCAGGATGGTCAGGCGGTTTACAAATACGCCGTGCGCAAAATGGCGGAGGTCACCGAAAAAGTCCTGGAGCGTAACGGCATCCAAGGATCAGACCTTGGATGCTTTATTCCTCACCAGGCCAACAAGCGCATCATTTTGTCCACAGCCGAACGTCTCGGCATGCCGCTTGAGCGCGTCATCATCAACATTGATCGTTACGGAAATACGACTGCGGCTACGATTCCTCTTGCGATGCAAACAGCACGCGAGGAAGGCCGACTGGAACAGAATGACCTGGTGCTGATTGCCAGCGTGGGTGCCGGTTTCACTGCAGGAGCATCCCTGCTCCGCTGGGAAATCTAATTTAAGACACAGGCGCAGGCAGCGGGCCACCGGCTTTACTGCTTGCGCGTTGATCGTGCCTGTATTTCCAAATGCCAAACAGAATCGCCGCCACCAGCAGGCCGATAAACACCCAAAGAATTACGTCCGACCACCCAGCCAGATAACGCGACCATAGGCGCAATACACGCCTTCCGTATGTTGCGCCCAGCCACGCGATAAAGCTGTAACGCACTGTGCGGGCAACACCAAAGGACCAGAGAAAATGTCTTCGCTGTATCCCTAATGCTCCGGCTGCCAGGAGAAAGGGAAGAAGAGGAATCGGCGGCGGCAGAATCGCAGCCGCACAAATGCTGACGACGCCGCGTCGCTTTACCCATCCGCTCAGCGGGGTAAGAAAGCGCTTCGGGACATAGCGCTGCAGCATCGCTTCGCCACCCTTTTTGCCCGCGCTCCACGTCAGATATCCGCCAAGTATGCTTCCACTCACTGCGGCAATCACCAGCAGCCACGGTGCGCTATGCCGTGCGGCTAATAACAGAACCAGCAGGTCGGTGCTACCCGGCAAAGGCAGCGGAATGACCGACGCATCAATAACTGAAACGACGAAGACACCGAACACGCCAAAGTGAATGAGCCAGGCTGGAATCGGCAGCCGATGCCTGTGCAAGTGCTGAGCCGGCGTCTGCTGAAAATAAGTCACTGACATTTGGACGCCGCTTCCCAGACATAAGTCGCCGACTCTGTCGGATGTTACAGAAATCGCAGCTCCGGAATGATCGGCAATGCCCCGCATTCCATCCCGTAGCGATAGAAGAGCTGCAGCCCCTCAAGACACGGCTCATCCAGAGAGTAGTGAATGTTGCGCCTGAGATATGTGCGGATCGTCGCGGCCGGGACTGCGAGCCGAACCGACCACTCAGCCACGAGGTCTTCCACATGCGCTAATCCATGGTCTCGCGACTGCAGAAAATCCCGCACAACAGCGTCTGTGCTGATGCCCGCATCACGCAGCCCTTCCCGACGCACCGCCCAGAAAGCGGAGACCCATGCTGAACCGGTCAACGCCCGCCATTCATGGGCAAGATCAAGATAAACCAGCTTCTCGCCAGTACGCTGCTCGCGTGCCTCGCGATCTTCAAGCGCCAGCAGGGCGGGATCTCCGATCAACAGCGCAGCATCGGCCACCTGCAGCATCGCCTCCAGGTCAGGAGCATGCGACACAAATTCAGCCCGCGCGTTCCAATACTTGTGGAAGAGAACCCGCGTGTACGTTGCCGAAGTGCGCGACGAAGTATCGAGCGCCACCGTTCGCACGCCGGTCACGCCGCAAGGATGGCGTACTACCAACAGAATCGATCGAATATCGCCCAGCGACGCGATTGCGCATCCCGGAATGACCGCCAGCGACGGCGCAAAGGCATAGGTCGCCACCGGGACGAGGCCGATGTCCGCCGATCCTTGTATCAGCTCATCAGCACAACCGGCGGGCGTCGTTTGGTGGATAAAGTAGCGTTGAGCCAGGCGGCTCTTGCCTGGCTCATGTTCAAAGTCCCACATCAATGGAGCGGGATTGAGAAAGTTGATGGCAGCAACTCGAAGACTACTCACTCACCAGTGTAGCAACGCTCGGTCCTCCTAGACTCTGGTAACTTGACTTTGCATCCCGTCATGGCTACTCTCCGTGAAAATTCACAAAAGAGAAAATCATACCGGCAGTCTCTCGCCGAAGGTGAACGCATTGACTACGCATGTCAGCTCCGCCGCGCCATCTACCAACGAAGCAGTCGAGCCCTCGCGGCTCGCGTGGCTTGCTCTCTCGCTGACTCCCGGCTTGGGGCCGCGACGCATTCTTCGCGCCGTGCGCGAGGCCGGATCGGCCGAAGAGATACTGCGTCTTCCGCTCACTGGACTGGAGGCTCTTCAGTTTCCAGCCCAGGCTGTGCAGTTCATTGCCGATGGCCAAGCATGGCACGCGGCAAACGAGGAGCTGGCAGCGCTACAGCAATCCGGCGCCACATTTCTCACCTTTGAAGATACGGACTATCCTGAGCGCCTCCGCGAAATCTTCGACGCGCCCGCGCTGCTCTGGGTCCGCGGGGATGTCACGCTGCTCGCGCAATCAGCGATTGCTGTCGTCGGCACGCGGCACCCGACTCCATATGGATCGGGCATGGCCGAGATGCTTTCTCGCGATCTGGCGGCGCGTGGAATGGTCATTCTGAGCGGCATGGCACGCGGCGTAGATACTGCGGCACACAAAGGCGCGATTGCCGCGAAAGGCAAAACCGTTGCCGTCTGGGGCACGGGGATCGATGTAATTTATCCCAAGGAAAACAAATCTCTTGCCGAACAGATTCTTTCAAGCGGCGGAGCCATCGTCTCTGAATTGCCGACTGGCACCTTTCCGGCTCCGCAGAATTTTCCCAAGCGCAACCGCATTTTAAGCGGAATGAGCGTCGCTGTGCTCGTCGTCGAAGCCGGCGAGCACAGCGGTACACGCGTTACCGCACGCTGCGCGCTCGAACAGAACCGCGACGTCTTCGCCGTTCCCGGCAATGTGACAACCAAGAATGCCTGGGGTCCTAACACGTTGATTAAGCAGGGCGCTAAGCTCGTCGCCACATGGGAAGACGTCTGGGAAGACCTCCCTTCACAAATACGTGCCGAGATCGAGTCCACGTGGGAACTTGCATCGAATGGGCAACCTGCTGCATCGTTATTATTCGAGAAGGCTCCCCTGCCGCCTGCTGAGACTCGGCTTATGAGCGTGCTTCGCCACGACGAATCACTGCAGCTTGACGAGATCATGGAAAAGCTGGAGCCTGAGCTGAGTTCTTCAGAAGTGTTTGCAGCACTCTTCGAACTTGAGCTTGCCGGACGCGTCAAACAACTTCCGGGAAAAAATTACGTTAAAAGTTTTTAATTCCCAAAGCGTTGATGCCATGTATCCATTCACGGAAATCCGCGTCTCTAGGAATGTGTGTGCTGGATTCCTTCCGGCAGGCGTGATAGCTTCCAAAGGAATTCAGTGAAGTTGCAGGTTGGGTGAGTGATGCCCACGAATTGAAGGAAAAACATGAGTAAAGCGCTCGTGATCGTCGAATCCCCCGCGAAAGCAAAGACGATCAATAAATATCTCGGCAAGGACTATACCGTCGAAGCATCGCTTGGACATATTAAAGACCTGCCCAAAAACAAAATCGGCGTAGACCTCGAAGATGGAACCTTCGAACCGGAGCTGATCGTCATCCCCGGCAAAGAGAAGGTCGTCGACCGCCTCAAGAAGCTCGCCGCAAAATCTGATCAGGTCTACCTCGCGCCTGACCCCGACCGCGAAGGGGAAGCCATTGCCGCGCACCTTGCCGACGAGTTAGGCAAGGTCGTCAAGAAGAGCGCGATCCATCGCGTCACATTCAACGAGATCACGCCGAAAGCCGTGCGTGATGCCTTTCTGCACGCACGTAATGTTGATTCTCACCTTGTCGACGCGCAGACGACACGCCGCGTACTGGACCGTATTGTCGGCTACCAGGTGTCTCCCCTGCTGTGGGATAAGGTGCGCCGCGGTCTCTCGGCTGGCCGCGTGCAGACCGTGGCTGTTCGTCTCATCGTCGAGCGCGAGCGTGAAATCAAGGCATTTAAGCCGGTCGAATACTGGACCATTGACGCGGAACTGGAAGCGCAGAAAAGTTTTCCGTTCATCGCCCGTTTTGTCGGGATCGACGGCCAGCGTGCGCGTGTCGAAACCGTCGATACTCCATCCTTTCCTGACCAGACAATCACCGACACAGTGGTCGCGCAGCTTAAGAAGGCGAAATGGTCGGTTCGCAGCGTTGAGCGCAAGGAGAGGAAGCGCAACTCGACCGCGCCATTCACCACCAGCAAGCTGCAACAGGATGCTTCGCGCCAGCTTGGCTTCAACGTGCGCCGCACCATGGGCGTAGCCCAGCGCCTCTATGAAGGCATCGAGATCCCGAGCGAAGGCACGGTCGGTCTTATTACCTATATGCGTACCGACTCGACGCGCGTTTCGCCGGAAGCGATCGCGAATGTCCGCCAGTGGATCAAGGAGAAGCTCGGCAGTGCTTACCTGCCGGATGCGCCGAACGCGTTCAAGTCGAAGAAGGACGCGCAAGATGCGCACGAGGCCATTCGCCCCACGAATGTCGACCTTCATCCCGACGACATTCGCCGTCATTTAAGCGACGAGCAGTACCGGCTTTATAAGCTTATCTGGCAGCGCTTTGTCGCCTCGCAGATGACGCCCGCTGTCTTTGATCAGACGACCGTAGATATTGTGGCCAAGGCGGATCGCGCCTACGACTTCCGCGTCACCGGTTCGGTGATGAAGTTCGACGGCTTCCTGAAGGTTTACGAAGAGTCGAAGGACAGGAAGGACGAGGACGACGAGTCGCTTGCCAACAAGCTGCCCGCGCTCGATGAGGGGCAGGCGCTCAAGCTGAATCAGCTTAAGCCGGAACAGCATTACACTGAGCCGCCGCCGCGCTACAACGAAGCCTCGCTCGTGAAGGAGCTGGAAGAGCAAGGCATCGGACGGCCTTCGACGTATGCGTCCATCATTAATACGATTCAGGACCGCGAATACGTGCAGAAGATCGGTGGCCGCTCGGGCCGCTTTGTGCCGACCGAGATCGGGACAGTGGTCGCTGACCTGCTGGTCAAGAACTTCCCCTACATTTTCGATACCAAGTACACGGCGAAGCTCGAAGAAGAGCTGGACGACATTGAAGACGGCCGCGAGAAGTGGACCGATCTGCTCACCGGCTTCTACGGCCATTTTGCCGAAGAACTGCAGGATGCCAGCAAGCACATGGAAGACATCAAGCGGATGGAGAAGCCGACGGACGAGAAATGTCCCGAGTGCGGCTCGCCGCTGGTGCTGAAGTGGGGTAAGTTCGGTTCCTTCTATGCCTGCAGTTCGTACGACAAGAAGAAAAAAGGCAGTTGCACCTTTACCAAAGAGAACTTTGAGTCGAAACCGAACCTCTCTCTTCCTGAAGGCCAGGAAGCCGAGAAGGAAGAGGAATACTGCGAGAATTGCGGGCGCGTGATGGTGTTGCGCAATGGACCGTGGGGACCGTTTATGGCCTGCCCGGGTTACAACGAAGATCCTCCCTGTAAGACGGTGCGGCGACTGAACCAGAAGCAGCAGCAGAAGCCGCCCGAACCGATCAACGAAGACTGCCCGAAGTGCGGCAGCCAGTTGGTCAAGCGGATGGGACAGTATGGCGAGTTCATCTCCTGCTCGGCTTATCCAAAGTGCAAGTACATCAAGCAGAACACCATCGGCGTTCTCTGTCCGAAGTGCAAGGACGGCCAGATCGTCGAGAAGAAGGCGCGGCGCGGCAACATTTTCTACGGCTGCGAAAACTATCCGAAGTGCGACTTTACTGCCAACTACAAACCGGTCGACAAGACTTGTCCCGATTGCGGTAGCCCGTACCTGATGGAGAAGACGCTCAAGTCCGGTGTGTATCTCGTTTGCCCTCATAACAAGAAACCAACCGCGGACGAGGACGAGAGCCCGAAAAAGCGCAAGAAGAAAGGCGAAGAAGAAACGACAGTCGCCTGCAGCTACTCAAAACGGATCGGAGATGCTCCGGTTGCGGATAAGCCAACGGTCGAGACGCATGGTCCGCTGGTAGAGCAGGCTGTTTCCTGACGCTAATCCCGGCTTGCCACCCCTCCCCCGGGAGGCGGACCATTTTCTTTATTTTTCAATCACTTAGAGGGGAATCATCCCCTTCTATGCCCTTCATTCTAAAAGGGTTAGTCTTATTCTAGTCTTTTCAATCACTTACGCGACCCTCCCTTAGTCAGGACAGCCGAATCTTTCATATTTCGGCTCGGGTTTTTCGGGAAGTGCTTTCCTTGCTCCACAAGATCGTAATTTTTGGGGGACCTATTTCTATGGTAGCAATTTTCAGCATAACTCTCTGCCAATTACTCCCGGAAATAACTGCTTTATTATCTATATCTTATAGAAAATTATGACGCTGCGGGGCTTGACAAGGTTCGCAGCACGGCCCTGTCAGGCGATTGGACGCACGGACCTTGCGCCTTTTGTTCCGGCTGCTGCATCTGCTAATGTAGACGGGTTGGATTCATAGAAGGGTAAGAGAGAACGATGGCAAAGGCAGTTTGGAACGGCAAAGTGGTTGCGGAAAGTGATACTTATGAGACCGTCGAGGGAAATGTTTATTTCCCGGACAGCGCGGTGAATCGCGAATACCTGCGGCCCAGCTCGACGACCTCTACCTGTCCGTGGAAGGGGTTGGCTCGGTATTACAGCCTGATGGTTGACGGTCAGGAGAACCAGGACGCTGCGTGGTACTATCCCGACCCGAAGCCAGCCGCCCGTAACCTGAAGAACCATATCGCGTTCTGGCGCGGTGTGGACATAGAGAAGTAGAGTTTCGTTTCTCGGTTCATCTGGAGGCGTTATGCGTAGATATGCTTCGATTGCACTCCTGGTCATGACGGCAATTCCGGCATTCGCTGCCAAGAAGGTGGAGGGTACGACTATACTCAAGGACTCTCAGCCGACCGGGACTACTGACAAGGAACATAAGCATCAAGCCTACGATCTATCCTTCAACGCAGCCGGAAATCTGTACACCTGCCGAACCAGTTCGGATAAGTCGATGAATGCGACGGATTTCGTCGTCGGCAGCCAAATGACGTATCAGATTGACGGAAAAAAAGCCAAACTCAAGACCCCCGAAGGCAAAGAAGTTGAGTGCAAGGTCGTGCGGGTTGAGGCTCCGACCACCCCATAAATGCCCATAATTAATAAAGGTGCGCACATCAGCGAATCTTCTCGCTCAGATTGAGCGGATTCGTCCTATTGCGTAGGGGGGGCCATGCGATGAAGTGGCTAAAAGACCTATCTTTTCCGTCGTTGCTATTGCTATCTCTGACGCTTACACAGACCGCGGTGGTTGCTCAACCCATGAATAGGCCGGAAGGTGGAGACACCCTGCCGACAAGAACCACGACTTGGAAACCAACAATCTTATATGGGCAAAATCTCTCTTCCGAAGAGTCAACTCGTCTCACCCTGTTGCTCAGCGATAGAAGCCACTCTGGTAGACCTGTAGCAGTCGCCTCAACGACTACAAACGAGTTTCGCGGATTCTATGAAGTCAACGGTGACTTATTGCGTATACGATTTGAGAGTCAAACAGCAGTC
>DATHQH010000256.1:0-4895 GCA_035482895.1 Alloacidobacterium sp.
AACAGCAAATAGGGTTTCATACAAACCTCCACATGCTTGATAGCAGGACGCGCTGCAGTTATGTGTTAAGAGGGAGTGAAACAAAATACTAATTATTCGCTAGATCGCAATAGGTAGGCTGAACCTTAAGGCAACCTTAAGATGCGATTGTAATTTTCTCATGCTCACTAATTAATTTGTAGTCTTAAGCTAGTTTTAAGGTTTTTATATTACAAGACTATGCCTGTCTAGTTAGTGCTTCGGCTAGATACCGATTCATAGTAGATATGATGCATGCGAAGTAGTCTTTTTTGTCTCATTTGAAGACAGAGCAGTTGGGGTAACGCGTCACCCGGAATGCGAGCTGATTTTTTGGCTCGATCAAGATGGCAGATATAGCATGGTGTCATTACATGTTGGGATCGGTTCGCACAAGTCGGCTTGTACATGCGAATGCAGCACACTTCTCTTTATGAGAGCATCCATGCTCAAGTGATCACCACGGCAATTTCGAAGTCTCACGTTGTTCCGCCCTGTACTCAGGTCGGATCTGTAGCTGTGGAGTCTCCATGTACCCCGAAAGATCGTAAATGGATCTTGATCGCCACAATTTTGGGCTCATCCCTTGCTTTCATGGACGGCTCAGTCGTAAATATTGCATTGCCCACATTACAGGCTAAATTCCAGGCCACCGCGGGTGGGATTCAGTGGGTAGTCCAAAGCTACGCTTTGTTTAGTGCGGCGCTGCTGCTACTCGGTGGCGCCATCGGAGATCGTTACGGGCGACGACGCATCTTTCTTTCGGGAATAGCAGTCTTTGCCCTTGCGTCCGCCACGTGCGCCGTCTCTGTTTCGCTCGGCCAGCTTATAGCGTCGCGCGCATTGCAAGGGATTGGCGGGGCGATGCTGATTCCACAGGGGCTCTCTATCCTTTCTGCATCTTTCCCCTCCGAGCAGCGCGGCCGCGCCATCGGCACATGGTCGGCGTGGACAAGTGTCTTTATCGCACTCGGCCCGGTGGCGGGAGGCTGGCTTGTGCAGGTATGGTCCTGGCGGCTGATTTTTCTGCTGAATCTGCCGGTCGCGCTTTTGGTTATATTGCTAGCCCCGCGGATTCCAGAAAGCCATGCAGTAAGCGACGGAGGCTCAACGTTACCGCTTGATCGCCTCGGAGCGACCTTAGCTACTTCAAGCTTCGCCGCCATCATCTATGCGCTTTCATTTGCACAACAGCTTGGCTGGAGAAACCCGCAAGTTGCATGGCCTCTTATCATCGGCGTCGGCCTTCTGGCCGCATTTCTTCGATCTCAACAGAAAAGAAGGAATGCAATGATGCCACTCTCCCTTTTTAGAATTCAGCGCTTCTTCGCAGCCAATCTTCTTACATTTCTGCTCTACGGAGCACTGGGAGGCGCACTTTACGTAATACCGTTCTATCTGATCCAAGTGCGGCATTACGCTCCTGCAATGGCTGGCGCCGTTTTCCTCCCGCTGATTGCACTGATGTTCTTTTTCTCTGCGCGTGTTGGAGCACTCATTCCTAAAGTAGGCGAGCGTTTGCTGCTGTCTGTCGGCGCGATACTCTCGGGAGCAGGTTTTGCTGCATTCACATTGTTAGACGGAGTGCATGGGTACTTCCTTTCCATTCTGCCAGGAGTCCTTCTTCTAGGTGCTGGAATGACTTTAGCGGTTGCACCACTCACGAATGCCGTTATGTCGTCTGTGCCGGAAAACGAAATGGGCGTGGCTTCGGCAGTGAACAATGCGCTCTCCCGACTCGCAGGGCTGGTGGCTGTATCCCTGCTTTCTCTGGTGTTGGCGCATGGATTTTCGACGAGTTTGGGCACGCAAATTCATCGGTCCAGCTTACCGGCTGAAGCTAGAGAGCAGATGATTGCAAACCAGGGCCGCCTTCATGACATACCCATTCCCGCCGGCCTCACTCAACAACAAGGAACCGAGGCAGCATTACTGCTTGATCAGGCATTCCTTTCAGGTTTTCGTCTGGTGATGCTGACTTGTGCGATTGGCGCTTGGTTGGGAGCGGTCGCGGTGTTCGTGCTGCTTCGCAAATCAGCCAGCACAAAACTTCCTGGATGATATGGCGCCATTTTTACTCATCGAGAACCGGAGAAAGCCGCGATAATCCCGCTGTTCTGTAGCCGGTGCTGTGCTGCCAGCTCAAAAGAAAAAGCCTCCGCCAACAGCAGAGGCTTTTATCCTTGCTTCTTTCGAAGAAGATCCGAAAAAGCATCTACCAGCGCAACTGTACCTCACCCGTCGTCGGATCAAGAAGAAGCGGAGCCTCGAAGATCACCCCGCGCTGCTCGCTGAAGTCGAACAGCCCCGTGATCGGTCCGGCAATTGCATCGAACGATTGATCGCCAATCCGCCCCAGACCCCAGTTGTCCTCCACGAACCGGATGACGGAGCTCTGGTCCGCCAGCGTGTGGTCCACAAAGTTCTTGCGCGCAAACGGCGAGATGGCAAGAAACGGCAGACGTGGCCCATAACCGCAGCGGTCCTGATACGCGTCCGCCTTGGCCACACCGCAGAGTCCATTCGCTCCCAGTAGTGCGTCGTTCGCCGAATCGCTCGATGGGTTGACGATCGGCGGCATTACATGGTCGTACCATCCATCCGAGTCGTCGTATGTAATCAGTACGGCCGTATTTTTCCAATCCGGCATCTGCTGCAACCGGTTCAGCGTATCCACCAGAAACTCCTGCTCTGCCAGCGGAGTCGAATCCGCCGGATGCCCATTCTGCACATGTGGCGGCTTCAGAAAGGTGACCGCCGGAAGATTGCCGCTCTGCACTGCATTCCAGAAGTCCGTGATCGCATACTGATGGTTTGCCTGGTCGGTCTGGCCGATCTTGTCCGTCGAAGACGGCGGAAGGTGATGTGGGTTCGCCGTCGACTGATAGTACTGGAACGGCGCATAGTGGCTGTCGTACTCGCTGCTGCACTGTACCTTGCCGTTGGTCGAACCTGTCGGCGTCCAGTCACCATAGAACCAGCCCCACGTGATGCCCTTAGCGTTCAGCAGGTCTCCGATGTTCTTGCCCGTCATCTCAATTGCCGCGCCGGTCGCGCAGTCGTCCGTAACTGGATCGACGTTCACGATCACCGACCCGTTGACGACCTTGCCCGCGATATTGGCAGAGGCGCCATGCGTCTGGCCTGCAATGAGGTTCAGATGGCCCATCACGGTCGTGCCGAAGTTGCTCGCGAAGAAATTGTCGCTCATAGCAAAGTTCTGCGCGTAGTTCCACATCGCCGTCACTGTATTGCCATCGTAGTAGCCCATCGACAGGTTCGGGGTGCAGTCCGCGCCTGTGCCGCTCAACAGGCCGGAGAACTGGTTCAGCAATCCGCCGTTGTAGGCCTTCTGCTCATCGGTGTAGTGATTATCGTTATCGCAGGTTGTCGCCTCCGAGCGGTCCAGGCGGAACGGCGCTGCGCTGTCGGGATCGTTCGTGAGCAGCGTGCGGCTCAACCCATTTACCGTCGGAGTGTCCGACTTCGCCACGAACCGCGGCTCCCCCGCGGGATTTACCGCGTTCGGATAGGTGCCGAAGTAGTGGTCGAACGAGATGTTCTCATCGAAGATCACGATCAGGTGTTTGATCGGCGTCGTCGTCGCAAACGTGGACGCATTCACTGAACCGTTATTTCCATGATTCGGTGGGAACCCGAATTGTGCGACTCCAAGCTGTGCGTTCAATAACAGACCGAGGAGCGCCGTACCGGTCAAAGCAGAGAACTTGCGCATTGCACCTACCTCCCTTGCCAAAATTTCAGACCGCGTGAGCGATCGTTCAATTGCAGTATGAAAGGGACAGTAAGTGATACATATTGCTGCAAGATAAAAAATCTCGAATCTCTTTGCAGGGAATCCGGGACGTCACAGGTGCCCTGCCGCGCCACGCGATTTCATCTCGCTCTAACACACGGCATGTATGTAGAACTATTCGGCAGTTGCGTCTTCATTCCTTCGCTTCACTGCGCAACAGAACCCGGCAGCATCCCATCCGGAATCTCGGAGAGAACCAGTTTGTCTTTATTTAAATCCAGTATTTTCCCGATTGTCGTTCTCTTTGCAACAGCAGCTTCAGCATTCTCCCAAAGCTGCCCGCATCCAGCCGAAGGCAGCCTCGTTGCCGAGCCTCCCTCTATCGAAAGCAGTCATGGCACTCTCGAAACCTGGATCACCTTCCGCGACTTCACCGCCTCCGATGGGCAACAGCGCTTCTGCTACTTCGCCAACAATGGCGCGGAGGCTCCCACCCTCCGCCTCAAACCCGGAGACCGACTCATCCTCCATCTCAAAAACCAGCTCGCGGCGCCTACCCGCTTCCTCGCCCCGCAACCGGCCATGCCGTCGGATCACTCCCACCCCGGCGCTAGAGCCTGCGCCAACGGCGGCATGACGCCGCTCTCCACCAACCTTCACTTTCACGGCCTCACCGTCCCGCCCATCTGCCATGAGGACGACACCCTCAACACAAGCCTCCTGCCCAACGACCCAGTCTTCGAATACCGTTTTCGCATCCCCCCAGACGAAGCCCCCGGACTCTACTGGTACCATCCCCACATTCACGGATACACCAACGCACAGGTTCAGGGTGGAGCCTCCGGCGCGGTCGTCGTCGAAGGAATCGAGCAGACCTACCCTCAGCTTATCGGTCTGCCCGAGCGCGTCTTCGTCATCCGCGATCAGCCTCTCGTCCATCCCGACGCCCAGCCCCTCCAGTCCGGCAACATTCCCACCCCCATCATTCAACGCGACAGCGAAGGCGACATCCTCAACACCGGCACTGGGACTGGCAAGCCGTCGCGCGACCTCTCGATCAACTTCGTCCCCGTCCTCTATCCTGAATACAAGCCTGCGGTCATCTCCGTAAAACCCATGC
>DATHQH010000257.1:0-4120 GCA_035482895.1 Alloacidobacterium sp.
ACGCAGCTGTATCACGCGATGGTGGAGTCAGCAGCGGCGGAATTCGCCGCCCGCATGACGGCGATGGATTCGGCGACGAATAACGCGTCGGATTTGATCGACCATTACACGCTACTCATGAACCGCGTGCGTCAGGCAGCGATTACCAAGGAACTGATCGAGATTGTCAGCGGCGCAGCCGCTCTGTAGAGAGAAAGAATTTTTATGGCAGAAAACATAGGCAAGGTTATCAAGATTTCGGGACCGGCAGTGGACGTGCAGTTTGAAGAAGCAACGATGCCGCCCATCTATCAGGCGCTGCGCGTCGTAAGCGACGGCTTTACAGTGCCCAGTCCCATCAACGTCATTGTAGAGGTGCAGCAGCACCTCGGCGAAGGCCGTGTGCGCTGCGTGGCCATGCAGGCGACCGAAGGTATGGTGCGAGGGATGAATGCCATCGACCTCGGCGGTCCTATTACCGTTCCCGTGGGACACGAGACGCTGGGCCGCGTGCTCAACGTCATCGGAGAACCTGTGGACCAGCTTGGTCCTGTGAATGCGAAGGTCTACATGCCGATTCACCGTCCGGCTCCGGCCTTCGATGAACAATCGACGAGCGAGGAGATGTTCGAGACGGGTGTGAAGGTCATCGACCTGATCCAGCCCTTCTTGAAGGGCGGCAAGATCGGCCTCTTCGGCGGGGCCGGCGTCGGCAAGACGGTCATCATCCAGGAACTCATCAACAACGTGGCACTGAAGCACGGCGGCTTCTCGGTCTTTGCCGGAGTCGGCGAGCGCACCCGCGAAGGTAACGACCTCTGGGTGGAATTCCAGGAAGCTGGTGTGATCGATCTGAAGGACTTCCCGAAGTCGAAGGCCGCTTTAATCTACGGCCAGATGACCGAGCCGCCAGGAGCGCGTCTGCGCGTGGCGCTGACGGGCCTCACGGTCGCGGAGTATTTCCGCGACAATGAAGGCGCGGACACCCTGCTCTTCATCGACAACATCTTCCGTTTCACGCAGGCCGGTTCTGAGGTGTCGACGCTGCTTGGCCGTATGCCGTCCGCCGTCGGTTATCAGCCAAACCTCTCGACGGAAATGGGTGAATTACAGGAGCGCATTACTTCCACCAAGAAGGGCTCCGTTACCTCGGTGCAGGCTGTTTACGTTCCGGCAGACGATCTTACCGATCCGGCTCCAGCGACGACCTTTGCCCATCTCGATGCAACGACCGTGCTTTCGCGTCCGCTGTCCGAGCTCGGCATTTATCCTGCCGTCGATCCGCTGGCCTCCACTTCGCGCATTCTTACACCGCGCGTGGTGGGGCAGGAGCATTACGATGTGGCGCAGGGTGTAAAGCGTATTCTGCAGCGCTACAAAGACCTGCAGGACATCATCGCGATTCTTGGCATCGACGAGCTGTCAGAAGAAGACAAGCTCACCGTGGCGCGTGCGCGTAAGATTCAGCGCTTCCTCTCGCAGCCGTTCCATGTGGCTGAGCAGTTTACCGGTATTCCGGGTGCCTATGTGAAGATTGCGGATACGGTGCGCAGCTTCAAGGAAGTGCTCGATGGCAAGCATGACAGCATTCCTGAGCAGGCCTTCTATCTAAAGGGTTCGATCGAGGATGTGCTGGCAGCGGCCGAGAAGATAAAGGCGAACGCATAAGGTAAACGATGGCAGACCAACTGCATGTACGGCTTGTCACTCCGGAGCGCATCCTCGTTGATACAACAGCGGATGCGGTAGAGCTACCGTCACGCTCCGGCTATATGGAGGCGCTCTTCGGACACACCCCGCTGCTGGCCGAACTGGGCGCGGGCGAAGTGCGGCTGCACGGAGGCCACGCCGGCGAGCAGCGCTATAACGTCAATTGGGGATTTGTGGAAGTGCTTCCCGAGCGCGTTACGATTCTGGCCGAAAGCGCATTGAAACCGGAAGAGATCGACATGGGGCGTGCGCAGGAGCAGCTCGACCGCGGTCACAAGCTGTGGAACGAAGCGGGCGAAGATGCCGAGAAGTATGAAGAGGCAAATCGCGTGATCGCTGAAGCCGAATCAAAGCTGGCGAGCGCCGCTTCGCATTCGTAATCCATTCCGACTCATTTCGCGAAAGGCTGGCCAGTGCGTCAGCCTTTTCTATTTATAAATGTCGATGGATGCGAGTCATAACCTTCCCGTGTATCGTTAATATGCACGAAACATCTCACAACAAATGCTCATGCAAGTAGCAGGACTGACTGATGTTGGGCGTGTCCGTTCCGCCAATGAAGATGCTTATGGACTATGCCCCGAGGCTGGTTTTTTTGTCGTGTGTGATGGCATGGGGGGTGCCGCGGCCGGTGAAGTTGCGAGCCATACCGCCGTCGATGCCGTAATGGAGGGGTTATGCAATACGCATTCCCCGGAGGATCTACGGCAGACCATCGAAAGCAATATCATCGCAGCCAATCAGCGCGTCTTTGCTCATGCTGAGAGGGAAGCATCGCTGCATGGCATGGGTACAACGCTCGTCGCATTACTGCTGCGCGACAGTCGCGTGTGGATTGCGCATGTGGGGGACAGTCGCTGTTATCGCTTCCGTGCAGGCGCGCTCGAACGCATGACGCAGGATCATTCGCTGGTGGATGAACAGGTGCGGCTGGGGCAGATGACGCCCGCCGAGGCTGAGATGTCTCCCTTTCGCAATGTGATTACACGCGCGATTGGGACGCGAGAAACGGTAATGCCAGACATTGAAGAGAGAACAACCGAGTCAGACGATCTCTTCCTGCTCTGTTCCGATGGGCTTACGAAAGAGCTGTCAGAAGCGCGCATTGCGAAAATCCTTGGGGAAAACTCCGCGGATGTGCAAACACTCTGTGAGCGCTTGATTGAGGAAGCGAATGAGGCGGGTGGCAGCGACAACATCACGGCAATTCTAGTGAAGATTCCCTGACAGATATCAAGCAACGCTGGCGAGCCATTATTGCACTGGTCTGTTTGATACACTCATCTGTTTTGTTGAGGTGATGTGAATGAGTGAGATCAAGATGGTCGGCGTGCTTGGCGCCGGAACCATGGGTAATGGCATCGCGCACGTCTTTGCGCGCAGTGGATTCGACGTGCGGTTATGTGAAGTCGATCAGCGGTTTCTGGATCGCGGTCTGGAAACGATCCGGAAGAATCTCGATCGCGAAGCATCCAAAGGCAAACTGACGTCAGACGAAGTGTCCGCTTCGCTTAAGCGGATACAGGGCACGCTGGATCGCCAGTCGCTGGCGTCGTGCGACTTTGTGATTGAAGCCGCGACGGAAAAATTCGAGATCAAAAGCCATCTCTTTACGGAACTTGATGCGATCCTGCCGAAGCATGTCATCCTCGCATCGAACACGTCTTCTATCTCGATTACAAAACTTGCCGCAAAGACCAAACGTCCTGAGCAGGTTATCGGGATGCACTTCTTCAACCCTGTGCCGGTGATGAAGCTCGTGGAGGTCATCCGCGGACTCGCTACTTCGCAGGCGACCTACGACACAGTGAAGGCGCTCGCGGAGAAACTGGGTAAGACGCCAGTTGAGGTAAATGACGCTCCCGGTTTTGTTTCGAACCGTGTTCTTATGCCGCTGCTCAACGAGGCCATGTTCGCCGTCATGGAAGGCGTAGCCACGCCCGAGGCAATCGATGAGGTCTTCAAGCTGGGGATGGCGCATCCCATGGGTCCGCTGACATTGGCGGATTTTATCGGCCTCGATGTCTGCCTCGACATCATGCGCGTGCTGCATGACGGTCTCGGCGACCCGAAATACCGTCCTTGCCCTCTGCTCATCCGCATGGTGGACGCGGGCTGGCTCGGACGTAAAAGCGGGCGCGGTTTTTACACCTACGGGCAGCCTTAGGCCCCTCCCCTCCCCTGCAGCGGCGGGTTTCCTTTGTTTTCAGTGGTTTAGCGGGGGATGATCCCCTGCTAAACGGTTGATTTCAAATAGATTAGGGTCGAATTAGTGTTTTCAATGACTTAGCAGGGGATTACCATCGTCATGAGGGCTGCTTTTCCACAAACCTGCTCAAATAGCTCTCTCTTATTCAGGATAGCAAATTCAGTGGAAATACTATGCCAAGTAAAAACGGGAAATAAGTGCTTTATTTTATGCGGTTTAGCC
>DATHQH010000258.1:0-2791 GCA_035482895.1 Alloacidobacterium sp.
ATCTTTGCTGCGATTGCTCTGATTCCTGCAAGCAGTGTGTTTGCAACTGTGAACCATGGGCCCGCCGCTCCTGTGCCGCTACCGCCTCCAGCTGTTGCCGTGAACCGTGGACCCGCCGCCCCTGTGCCGCTACCGCCGCCAGCCGTTGCCGCTAACCATGGACCTGCCGCCCCAGTGCCGTTGCCTCCGCCAGCCGTTGCCATGAACCATGGGCCTGCCGCCCCTGTGCCGCTGCCTCCGCCGGCCGTCGCCTAGTTCGGAAGTATTAGTCGGCCTACCACTTTTCTCCTGAAGTTCGGGCCTTCCTGCTGATATGCTTTCGGCAGGAAGGCTCAGGGTGCGAGTTTCGGATCTGGAAACAGTCCTTTGGTTGATGGGTATCGCAGGACAGATAATCCTGCTGGTCACCCTCCTGTATCGCCGCATCTATCGCACCTTCCCTGTATTTTCCGCCTTCATTCTCTGGAATTCCCTCTCCGATCTATTCCAGTTAGCCGTCCTCATGGGCCACCATGATTCGAGCAGTGTGCTCTATTACCGGACTTGCTTCGCCATAAATGTTGTCCAATATGCGCTGGAAATCGGCGTCTTCGTTGAAATCGCGACCAACGTCCTCAAGCCCGTGCGGCGTTCTTTGCCTGCAGGGATCGTTTACATTCTGCTGATCTGCATGGCCGTCATCGCCGTCGCCGGATTCGTCTTCGCTGCGCACCTGAATGCTGCGTCCTTAACACATTTACGCGCCTTCTTCGTCGTTGATACCAGCGTCGCGATCCTCCAGGTTCTCACCTTCATGCTCATCGCGGGCTTCTCGCAGGTGCTCGGACTTACCTGGAAAAACCACGTCCTGCAGCTGGCGTCCGGTTTGGCCTTCTACGCGGCCATTACCCTCATCGTGAGCCTGGCCCACAGTTACCTTCGTGCCGGCCCGGAATATGCAGCAAAATACAGGGAGATCGGACATCTGGGCATCACAGGTTACCTTTGTTCACTGTCCTATTGGTCCTATTCTTTTGCCCGTAAAGAGGCTCCGCGCAAAGAATTTAGTCCACAAATGGCCCAGCTTCTGGTATCAATGAGTGGAAGCGCTAAGAGGCATTCCGTAACTGCCCGTTCTCTCAACGCAAAATGACGATGATTCTGACCATCTTATCGATAGCAGTACCGTCCGCTCTGATTGCATACGGAGTGTACTGGCGGCGCAGTCAAGCCAAGCGGCAGGCAGCCGATTGGGATTCGATTGTCGCCCGTCTCCGGTCCAACAACGAATTCAACTTCGACGAAGTGGCCGAACGCTATCTATATAGTGATGGCATCCGCGCCACAACTCGAGACATCTGGTCGCGGATCGACGGCGCGAACGGCCTCTGGGCTATGTTCACCAACGCCGGCGTGCTCATGCAGCTTGCCGATTACGCCGCTGAACACGGCGAGAACGTCCCCGAAGAGCTGATCGAAGAGCTTCGCAGCGATGCACTGCAGATTCGCATCGCGGTGATTATGGCCCTTGTCAAATACGGGTTCTCGCGTTCTGGTGTAGCGGCTTCAGTTAACGCTCACCGTGCCGCGACCGCCTACAGCGCCATGCTTGCCCACATCACCACGCTCTTTCAGGAGCACTCAGCCCTCTACTTCCCACGTTTCCTCGAAGCGATGTAATCACGCCGCAAAGCTCAAAAAGCCCATGCGCAATGCATGGGCTTTTGATTTTTCCTCTCTCCCTGTTACGGATTGTCCCGCAGGAAGGCCTCGATCCGCTCAATCTCCTCCGCGTTCAGGCGAAATGTCGCTGCTGGTAGCACGCCATCCACCTGGTCAGGGCGACGCGCGCCCACGATGGCCGCAGTTATCGCCGGATGCCGCAGAGTCCAGGCAATCGCCACCACGCCCGGCTCCACATTGTGCGCGTTGCCGATTTCCCGCAGCACTTCCACCAGCTTCAGATTCCGTGACAGCTTCGGCTCGTTGAAGTTAGGACTCCGCTTGCGCCAGTCATCGGCAGGCATCTCTGCAATGCGCTCCGCCGTCATCTTGCCGGTAAGCAGTCCGGACGCCATCGGCGAATAGTTGATCACCCCGATGTTGTGCTCCTGGCAGAAAAGCAGAGTCTCCGCCTCAATATCGCGCCGCAGCAACGAATAGTGCGGCTGCAATGACGTAATCGGAGCGATCTTCTGCGCGCGCTTCATCTGCTCGACATTGAAGTTTGACACGCCTATGTAGCGGACTTTGCCCTGCTCCTTGAACCGCGCCAGCGTCTCCCACCCCTCTTCGATCTCCGTCTCGGGATTCGGCCAGTGAATCTGGTAAAGGTCGATCACATCCACCTTCAGCCGTCGCAGCGAGTTCTCCAACTCTTCCTCGAGAGACTCCGCCTTCAGGCTGCGATAGATGTGGCGATCTGCATTCCAGCGCATCGAACATTTGGTGAAAACATAGGGCTTATGAGGAGAATTCGCGAGCGCCTTGGCAACGACCTCTTCCGAGTGGCCCAGGCCATAGATTGCCGCCGTGTCAATCCAGTTGATTCCTGCATCGAGCGCACGCTTGATCGTACGCACCGACTCGTCGTCGTCTTGCGCGCCCCAGGCAAATTCCCAGTTGCCGCCACCGATCGCCCAGGCCCCATAGCCGATGGGAGTGAGCCGAAAATCTGAATTGCCAAGCTGACGGGTTTCAAACGACGTTGCGGAAGAAGATTGAGTACTGACCATACCAATTCGATGCGCGGGCTTCGCGGCCCGCTTCAGCGAGCCAGAAAACACTATGGCTCGATTAGGAATTTCCCATC